>NZ_VTFS01000025.1 GCF_009671245.1 Marinicella rhabdoformis | reverse complement strand
GTCGGCTCATCTCATCCTGGGGCTGAAGCCGGTCCCAAGGGTATGGCTGTTCGCCATTTAAAGAGGTACGCGAGCTGGGTTCAGAACGTCGTGAGACAGTTCGGTCCCTATCTGCCGTGGGCGTTTGAGATTTGAGGAAACCTGCTCCTAGTACGAGAGGACCGGAGTGGACGAACCTCTGGTGTTCGGGTTGTCACGCCAGTGGCATTGCCCGGTAGCTATGTTCGGACGAGATAACCGCTGAAAGCATCTAAGCGGGAAGCTTCTTCCAAGATGAGATC
>NZ_VTFS01000024.1 GCF_009671245.1 Marinicella rhabdoformis | reverse complement strand
ACTTACATACGGAACCACCAATGCTGGAGTTACTTGGCTGCAGTACTTGATTTAGGAGCCAAAGAAATTGTTGGCTGGGCACTGTCAAAAACACCAGATGCACAGCTTGCCACCTTGGCATTGAAAAATGCCATCAAGCGCAAGCAACCAATAACAAGCAACCTACTTGTTCATTCAGATCAAGGCACACAATACACGTCAAACATGTTTGATGTGTATTGCAATCAACTCAAGATAACCAGAAGTATGAGTCGCAGAGGTAACTGTTGGGACAATGCCGT
>NZ_VTFS01000023.1 GCF_009671245.1 Marinicella rhabdoformis | reverse complement strand
ACTTACATACGGAACCACCAATGCTGGAGTTACTTGGCTGCAGTACTTGATTTAGGAGCCAAAGAAATTGTTGGCTGGGCACTGTCAAAAACACCAGATGCACAGCTTGCCACCTTGGCATTGAAAAATGCCATCAAGCGTAAGCAACCAATAACAAGCAACCTACTTGTTCATTCAGATCAAGGCACACAATACACGTCAAACATGTTTGATGTGTATTGCAATCAACTCAAGATAACCAGAAGTATGAGTCGCAGAGGTAACTGTTGGGACAATGCCGT
>NZ_VTFS01000022.1 GCF_009671245.1 Marinicella rhabdoformis | reverse complement strand
CGATCTATAGCTGGTTTGAGAGGATGATCAGCCACATTGGGACTGAGACACGGCCCAGACTCCTACGGGAGGCAGCAGTGGGGAATATTGGACAATGGGCGCAAGCCTGATCCAGCAATACCGCGTGTGTGAAGAAGGCCTTAGGGTTGTAAAGCACTTTTATGTAGGAAGAAGGATTGTATGTTAATAGCATATGATATTGACGGTACTACAAGAATAAGGACCGGCTAACTCCGTGCCAGCAGCCGCGGTAATACGGAGGGTCCGAGCGTTAATCGGAA
>NZ_VTFS01000021.1 GCF_009671245.1 Marinicella rhabdoformis | reverse complement strand
GGTGGACCATCATCTAAGGCTAAATACTCCCAACTGACCGATAGTGAACCAGTACCGTGAGGGAAAGGCGAAAAGAACCCCTGTGAGGGGAGTGAAATAGACCCTGAAACCACATACGTACAAGCAGTCAAAGCATCCTTTGGGGTGTGATGGCGTACCTTTTGTATAATGGGTCAGCGACTTAATTTCAGTAGCAAGCTTAAGCGAGTAGTGTAGGCGAAGGGAAACCGAGTCTTAATAGGGCGCATAGTTGCTGGGATTAGACCCGAAACCGAGCGATC
>NZ_VTFS01000020.1 GCF_009671245.1 Marinicella rhabdoformis | reverse complement strand
CTGATCAAGTGTGTAGTTTCGACAATGCAGATGCTGGTAATTTGGCAGGTGGCGATGCCACAGTTAATGTCAGTTGTGTGACTACTCAATACACTGTCGGTGTCAATGTTTCTGGCTTGGCTGGTGGCAATACAGTTGTGATCCAAAACAACGGTGGTGATGACTTGAATGTCAATGCCAATGGCGTCAGCACTTTTGCTACCGCTTTAGATGATGGCTCTGCATACAATGTTTCTGTCTTAACACAACCTACTTCACCTAACCAAACCTGTGTGGTCACT
>NZ_VTFS01000019.1 GCF_009671245.1 Marinicella rhabdoformis | reverse complement strand
GGTTCTATAGCTCTATTTTCACCAGAAAACTGGTCGCTTATGACTGCTAAGGTCATAAGACTGATGTTTGGAATATGAATCTAAATCTTTGATTGAATTAATGGGTCTAAAGTTTGATGTATATAAGTCATCGTTATCTCGTAAAAGAGACTTTAATCCTTATAAACTTGTCATACTTCCCAAATTCCTTGGGTGTTATATGATCAAGCCTCACGGGCAATTAGTACTGGTTAGCTTCATACATTACTGCACTTCCACACCCAGCCTATCAACCTTGTAGT
>NZ_VTFS01000018.1 GCF_009671245.1 Marinicella rhabdoformis | reverse complement strand
CGATCTATAGCTGGTTTGAGAGGATGATCAGCCACATTGGGACTGAGACACGGCCCAGACTCCTACGGGAGGCAGCAGTGGGGAATATTGGACAATGGGCGCAAGCCTGATCCAGCAATACCGCGTGTGTGAAGAAGGCCCTAGGGTTGTAAAGCACTTTTATGTAGGAAGAAGGATTGTATGTTAATAGCATATGATATTGACGGTACTACAAGAATAAGGACCGGCTAACTCCGTGCCAGCAGCCGCGGTAATACGGAGGGTCCGAGCGTTAATCGGAA
>NZ_VTFS01000017.1 GCF_009671245.1 Marinicella rhabdoformis | reverse complement strand
GATCTCATCTTGGAAGAAGCTTCCCGCTTAGATGCTTTCAGCGGTTATCTCGTCCGAACATAGCTACCGGGCAATGCCACTGGCGTGACAACCCGAACACCAGAGGTTCGTCCACTCCGGTCCTCTCGTACTAGGAGCAGCTTTCCTCAAATCTCAAACGCCCACGGCAGATAGGGACCGAACTGTCTCACGACGTTCTGAACCCAGCTCGCGTACCTCTTTAAATGGCGAACAGCCATACCCTTGGGACCGGCTTCAGCCCCAGGATGAGATGAGCCGAC
>NZ_VTFS01000016.1 GCF_009671245.1 Marinicella rhabdoformis | reverse complement strand
GGTTCTATAGCTCTATTTTCACCAGAAAACTGGTCGCTTATGACTGCTAAGGTCATAAGACTGATGTTTGGAATATGAATCTAAATCTTTGATTGAATTAATGGGTCTAAAGTTTGATGTATATAAGTCATCGTTATCTCATAAAAGAGACTTTAATCCTTATAAACTTGTCATACTTCCCAAATTCCTTGGGTGTTATATGATCAAGCCTCACGGGCAATTAGTACTGGTTAGCTTCATACATTACTGCACTTCCACACCCAGCCTATCAACCTTGTAGT
>NZ_VTFS01000015.1 GCF_009671245.1 Marinicella rhabdoformis | reverse complement strand
GGTGGACCATCATCTAAGGCTAAATACTCCCAACTGACCGATAGTGAACCAGTACCGTGAGGGAAAGGCGAAAAGAACCCCTGTGAGGGGAGTGAAATAGACCCTGAAACCACATACGTACAAGCAGTCAAAGCATCCTTAGGGGTGTGATGGCGTACCTTTTGTATAATGGGTCAGCGACTTAATTTCAGTAGCAAGCTTAAGCGAGTAGTGTAGGCGAAGGGAAACCGAGTCTTAATAGGGCGCATAGTTGCTGGGATTAGACCCGAAACCGAGCGATC
>NZ_VTFS01000014.1 GCF_009671245.1 Marinicella rhabdoformis | reverse complement strand
TTGACCTCTAACTATATATTATCAAAAAAATTACGTGAATTTTTAAAGTTATGGTCACTTGTCGTTGTACTCATTCAAGCACCCTTTCCAAGTGTCCACAAAAGTTATCTTATTAGTTTTTAAATTACTTTTTAAACCCGATGGCATTTCGCTCAGCAGGGGGCGATATTATCGCCGTTTTGATTTCGTTTGCAAGCTTTATTTTCAATCTTTTTCAAAACCAAATCAAACCGCTTTCAAAATCTTTTCCCTTCATCTCGAAGGGCTGCGTATTATCGCTTTATTTTCACCTTATGCAAGCGGTTTTTT
>NZ_VTFS01000013.1 GCF_009671245.1 Marinicella rhabdoformis | reverse complement strand
TATTTCTACAAATCAATTTTTGATTTGAGTCAATGGCGTCTTAAAGAATTTTTATAGTGTATATAAAGAATCGTTATTTAATGTAAATAGAGACCAGCGGAACAGTTAGCACTGTTCCAATATCAATCCATATGAACTCGAGATTGTAACTTCAGATTTTTTGGGGTTATATGATCAAGTGAATAAGCGTATGTGGTGGATGCCTTGGCAGTTGGAGGCGAAGAAGGACGTGTAAGTCTGCGATAAGCTGTGGTTAGCTGACACGAAAGCGTATAACCCACAGATTTCCGAATGGGGAAACCCAACCTTTAAAGGTTATCATGTAGCTGTAAGGCTATGTGAAGCGAACCCGGAGAACTGAA
>NZ_VTFS01000012.1 GCF_009671245.1 Marinicella rhabdoformis | reverse complement strand
CTAACGCCCGCCTCAACTGCCGGAGGCCAATGGCGCCTTTTGTGCGGTTTTTTGCACAAAAGGCGCCATTGGCCGGAGGTCAGATTGCAGGCGCTTGTTAAGTTTTTTACTGCTCATACTTCCGCAGTTTTTTGTACACCCAGCTATCTAATTGCTCAGCGCTGATTTTTGAATAGCCCTCAATGTCTGGCTCAAAACTGATTAAATCATCTAAGATTCCAAGCGCACACATTTTAGATATCTGGTTATCTGCCTGCTCTGCAATAGCAATTATTATATCTAATGCAGCCTGAATCGCAGGGTAGTAAGTTCCAGCATGATCATTTCCAATTGTTGATAAGACCATGTGACCTACACAGTTAGCTTCCCCAGTATCGGAAAGAGTAGCAAGCTTCATTAATGCTGGACTAACATCCTCAGGCTTATACCACGGAGAGCCTGAGTACTCTTCCCAATCTATTTTTTTGATTCTCTCAAGTACGCTCATACTTTCCAATGAAACTTAACAATTTATTAAA
>NZ_VTFS01000011.1 GCF_009671245.1 Marinicella rhabdoformis | reverse complement strand
GGTTTCAATAATGATTCAATGGTGCCCTCTGGTAGTTTAGCAAAAGCTTCATCAGTGGGAGCAAATACTGTAAAAGGACCATCACCCTTTAATGTATCAACTAAGTCTGCTGCTTTTACTGCCGCGACCAAAGTATTAAAAAATAATCAAGAAAAATAATCAAGGACAGTCACCTAATAAGGTCACCTAATAAGAGGTTGAAATTAATTTTTCACCCTCTTTTTTTGTTGGAAAACAAGGTGAATTGATGTGATAAAGGCTGGTATTTTACTGGCTAAACGAGATTGACTGAGGATAAGTGGATTTTACAGTGTTTTGTCAGATTCAAGCCGAGCGGGATTGATTCACAGAAGTGAATGGAGTGATTCAATTTGTGAGGTTGCTTCTATTCGAGTGCAGGTTTTAGCCTAAAGCCCAGCTTCCATTTGGTCTTGGTTTTAGTGGAAAATTCTTTGAGTTGAGCAGCTGTTCCAACGGCTGAGAACCCAACAGATTTAAAGCCTTTGAGTTCCTCAAGCCACGTGTTAGGACTGATGCCTAACTGGTCGATGGTTTTTGCTGATTCTTTAGCAATAAAGCAGCGTTTATCGTCTCTGACACAACGTCCAGTTTCATCCACTAAATCTATGTAGCTTGAATGGTAATAGGGCAGGTCTTTATCACCTTTACCGAAGCTTGATAGCCATGTGCTTTTCTTGTCAATTCGTTCCTGAATAGAAGTGTACTCAGAATCCCCCAAAGCTTTAGCCATTCCTGCTCGAATTGGGTTTAAATCTACGTATGCCATACAGGTCAAAAGTGCGCGTTCATCAAGCAGGGCTTGGCATTTAAAGCGGCTTTCCCAGAAATGACCAGTGCACTTATCCTCCGCATTGGCCATGCGGGCGATATATTCATTGATTAGCTTCATATACCAAGAAACTGACATCAAACGAGCACGGTACTCAGTGACATACTCTTTGACTCTATTCAGCTCGGCCTCAGTGTTGATTTAACCTTTTAAATAGCGTTCGCAAAGTAGGGGTAATTCACACAGTCCTTGCCATGCCATCAACACGCGATTGGCTGGCCAATCTGACGAGTCTCCCACTCTTAAAACAATGTGAAAGTGGTTCAACATAATAGCGTATGAACAAACATCGATAGCAAACAATGAAGTGACGTACTTGATTCGTTCAATCAGCCATTGGCGACGGTGTTCAAATGATTTTCCAGTCAATGAATCCTCTCCACAAAGGAAGGCTCTGCGAACACATCGAGAGACTACATGGTAAAAACGAGTTTCTTCCAAACAAATTTGTTGATTTCGAGCAACTGTCATGAGATTTCTCCATCAAAAAATCACCATTTTGAGCTTTTCAATGAAAAAATTCCGCCCATGTTTTGCTATACAGCTGTAGGAAATTGACTACAATGTGTTGAAAGGTGCATGTCCTCAGTTTTCATTCTCAGTTTTCATTGTCCTCAGTTTTCATAGTGGGTGGCGCTACTTCTGTGTTGCGAGGTGGTAAGTTTGGCCATGGCTTTGCCTCAGCGGGAGCGACGCAGATGGCTTCGCCTGCTATCAGCAAAATAGCCAAAGGTAACCATGATTTTGCCGGAAGAGCGGCTCGAATCTCAGTTGCTGCCATTGTTGCTGGTACCATTTCTGATGCCACTGGTGGCAAGTTTGCCAATGGGGCGATAACTGGGGCATTTTCTAGGGCGTTTAATGATGATTATAGGCATAAGGCGAAAACTAATGTGGCGAAATTATTGCTCCAAGGAATGATCCCAGAAGAAAAAAGGTATTTTTTGAAATTGTTGAAGCATTAAAAACGGAAAGAAGGGTTGCAGAAGATAAATATACCTCTAATGAATATCAAAATAGGAAAATAGGTGCTGCTATAATTGGAGGACACTGGCATTGGGGATCAGGTTATGAAAAACCCGCAGCTAGTATCCCGATGGCTTTAACAGCAGAAGAAGGGAGAATAGCAGTTTACACAGAAGGATCATTTGTGAGAAAAATACATAATGGGGTTTCAGAAGGAAATGGTGTAAATTATTCCGACGTTGGAAGTGGCCAATATCCAATTGCTGGTGTAATAATTATAACCCCTACCATTGATAGAAAAAGGCCAGTTAGTTCGTATCAAGGGTATATGTCGAGAATAGCAACTAGGGCAAAAGCGCCAAGTTTTTTTATTACACAATGGAGTAATTTATGGTTTTAATCCGAAAGATTAGTATTTTAATTTTATTATGTTTTTTTAGTTTTCCGGCTATTGGAAAAAATAAAATAGATTTACAAAAGGTCAGCCTTATAGATTTACATGTTTACCCTGAAAAGTATCATGAAAAAACCATACATGTAGTAGGGTATTTAAGTGATATTCCACTGGCTTTGTATCAATCAAAAGAATATTCGAAGCTGTCAATCGGAGGTGATTCATTAATGGTATTAGACGATACACGTAATGGTGACCTGGTTGCTTCAAACTGTTCTGAAAATTATGTTTCCTTAGTGGGAGTAATTAAATTATCAGAAGAAACTAAAAGCAATAAAAAGTATTATTATATTGCTGATGTAAAAAGTGTAAAAATTAATGACAATAATAAATTGACCTATTGTTACAAAAAGAGAAGTAATCAAGCAAAGTAAACAAAAGAAAAATTAACAGGGACAGGCTGAACCTGCCATAGTTTGACGGATACATTTATTAGTAGACAATAGTCTATCAGGAGTATCCAAATGACAAGAAAAAGAAAACCATATAAAACTTTCACCAAAGAGTTCAAACTCGAAGCCATTCGAATGATGGATGAATCAGATCGTCCATCATCGGAAATAGCCACACAGCTTGGCATCAGACGTAATCAGCTATACAAGTGGAAAGAACAATTAGAAACCAAAGGAGATAAGGCCTTTACAGGTAAAAAAGGGCGACCACTAAAAGAAAACCAAAGTGAAACATCGAAGTTGCGCGAAGAAAATAAACGCCTTCGTGAGGAAGTTGAAATCTTAAAAAAGGCCGCCGTGTACTTTGCCAAAGAGCTCAAGTGAAGTACACGTTTATCCGAGCTGAATGCAAAAATCACTGTGTGAAAACGCTCTGTCATGTTATGGGAGTTTCGACCAGTGGTTATTATGATTGGTTTGATAGGCCTCTGAGTCAACGAGAACAAGACAATCAAAGATTACTGACCAAAATACGTTGTTTCCATAAATCCAGTCACAGTATATATGGTTCTCCACGCATTCAAAAAGACCTCATTGATGATGGCGAATTTGTTAGTCGTCAAAGGGTTGCTCGATTGATGAAAGCTGCGGGCATCCAGTCAAAAGTAGCCAAGAAGTTCGTTATCACGACGAACTCAAGGAGCACCATAGCACCTTCCCCTGATCGCCTAAAAAGGAACTTTAAGGCTGTTGAGAAAAATAAAGCATGGGTATCTGATACAACGTTCATCAGGACGCGTCAAGGCTGGCTTTATCTTGCCGTTATGATTGATTTATATTCAAGACAAGTGATTGGTTGGTCGATGTATGATCGCAATAACACCAAGCTGGTTGTCGACACGTTAGACATGGCTATATGGAGAAGAAATAAAGTTAAAGGAGCTATTGTGCATTCTGATCAAGGCAGCACCTATGCATCAGGAGATTATCAAAAAATGCTGAATGAGAATAAATTACTCCCTAGTATGAGCAGGAAAGGCGAATGCCATGATAACGCTGTGGCTGAAAGCTTCTTTGGCTCACTAAAAAATGAACTGGTTGAGCATGAAGATTATCGAACAAGAGCAGAAGCTTAACAAAGCCTTTTTCAATACATCGAAGTGTTCTACAATCGTCAGCGAAGACATTCATATCTGGGATATGTTAGCCCGGCTGAATTTGAACGGGCATCTGCCCATTAGTTATTGTGTCCGTTAAACTGTGGCAACCTCACACCTGTATTTATGATACTTCACTTAAAATATGCCAAGCACAACTTCCACTGTCTGATTCTCAGAAAAAACACAGAAGCGAGTACTTTTTCTCTGTTATTGCAAGGTGTTAAAAGGGTAGGTGATGAATAGATGTTCCATAAAAATACTATTTTGAATTTTCAATAAAAAAATTTCGCCCATAATCTGGAAACAGCTTGTAAGAAATTAACTACAATTTGTTGAAAGGAGTGTGTGTCCTCGATTTAACTCTGACTTGCGTCTGGAAATGCAAAAAATCATGCAAAATAATGCAGCAGTATTCAGAACTGGCGAAGTGTTACAAGAAGGTTGTGACCAGATTGCAGCCACAGCGGCTAAAATTGGTGATCTACACGTCAGTGATGAGACC
>NZ_VTFS01000010.1 GCF_009671245.1 Marinicella rhabdoformis | reverse complement strand
AAGCCAGAAACATTGACACCGACAGTGTATTGAGTAGTCACACAACTGACATTAACTGTGGCATCGCCACCTGCCAAATTACCAGCATCTGCATTGTCGAAACTACACACTTGATCAGGTGTATCAGGTTGTGCTGTGATGTCCACATCAAAGGCAGTACCGTCATCAGCTGTGGTGATGGTTTGCGTGCCATCGGTGTTGATACTCAAGGTGTCACCACCATTAGAGAAGCTGACTGAGTTAGTTGCGGCTAAACCCGTCACGCTGATGTTTACATCATATTGGTTGGTGGTACAAGCCACGGCCAATTCCACATTGCCACCGGCCAGATTACCCATTGGTCCAGTGACCACACAGGTTTGGTTAGGTGAAGTAGGTTGTGTTAAGACAGAAACATTGTATGCAGAGCCATCATCTAAAGCGGTAGCAAAAGTGCTGACGCCATTGGCATTGACATTCAAGTCATCACCTCCGTTGTTTTGGAACACTACAGAGTTACCGCCTGCTAAGCCAGAAACATTGACACCGACAGTGTATTGAGTCGTCACACAACTGACATTAACTGTGGCATCGCCACCTGCCAAATTACCAGCATCTGCATTGTCGAAACTACACACTTGATCAGGTGTATCAGGTTGTGCTGTGATGTCCACATCAAAGGCAGAACCGTCATCAGCAGTTGTGATGGTTTGTGTGCCATCAGCAGCGATGCTTAAAGTGTCACCACCATTGGAGAAGCTGACTGAGTTGGTTGCGGCTAAACCAGTCACGCTGATGTTTACATCATATTGGTTGGTGGTACAAGCCACGGCTAATTCCACATTACCACCGGCCAGATTACCCATTGGTCCAGTGACCACACAGGTTTGGTTAGGTGAAGTAGGTTGTGTTAAGACAGAAACATTGTATGCAGAGCCATCATCTAAAGCGGTAGCAAAAGTGCTGACGCCATTGGCATTGACATTCAAGTCATCACCACCGTTGTTTTGGAACACAACTGTATTGCCACCAGCCAAGCCAGAAACATTGACACCGACAGTGTATTGAGTAGTCACACAACTGACATTAACTGTGGCATCGCCACCTGCCAAATTACCAGCATCTGCATTGTCGAAACTACACACTTGATCAGGTGTATCAGGTTGTGCTGTGATATCTACATCATAAGCAGAACCGTCATCGGCGGTGCTGATGGTTTGTGTGCCATCAGTTCCGATACTTAAAGTGTCTCCGCCATTGGAGAAGCTGACTGAGTTAGTTGCGGCTAAACCTGAAACACTTACGTCTACATTGTATTGGGTTGTAACACATGCAATATCCACAGTGACACCACTTGAAATCATGTTTCCTGAGGCATTACCTGAAGTAATTGTGCAGACTTGATTTGGGGTGTCTGGCTGTTGAGTAATGCTGATGTTATATGCTGTGCCATCTGAAAGTCCAGACAGTTTGGTTATACCATTGTTGCTGATGTCGAGCAGGTCTTTGGCATTAGAAACAGTGACAGCGTTTGTTGCGGCCAACCCTGTCACATTAACATTTAAGTCAAATGCTTCTTGGCATATTTGTAGCGCCATATCATTTGTTTCTGCGTTCCATGTAACCGCTGGATACTCAGTGGCAAATACGTTTCCAGCTATAGAGTTGGTGCCCGTGTCTCCCACTTCCCAGAATACGCTGTCTGTAGAACCTATTGAGTCGTTATGAATTTCTAACCAATAAGTACCTGCAGTTAAAGGAACGGCATTGCTGGTTGTTAACACCACCCGAAATTCATCTACACCAAAAAGGTCTACTCCAGTATCTGTTTTAGTTGCAGAAACGTTTGATTCTGTATATACCACTGTACCAGGTATGCCGCCGTTGTCGTTGTGTATCGTGAGTGTCCATGTATCTACAATGGCATTGTTGTCGGGGAAATATCCAACAAATATGACAAATTGACCCAATGAAGTGTCACTGGGTAAAACGAAGTTGTCTGACACTATTTGTACACCAGTTCCAGGTAAACAAAAGTCACAATCAGTGTCTATAAAAAGTCCATTACTTTGATTTGGTGGTTGATCTAATAGTAAGTTGCCTTCACAAAATTGGTTGTTATTGCTTCGCGTTTGATTTGAACTGTCCTGAAAAGCTTCATTTTCATTTGAATCAACGAAGTCAAGCAAAGAGTGTTGAGCAAATGCAGTGCTCGTTACAAAGCAAAATAAAAAAAGTATTCTTTTCATCTTATTATCCCCTTTTAATTAACGAATAATTAGCCTATTACCAGATTAAATGATTTGCAAATATGCTGCTTTTTTTTGAGTTTTTACTTGTGTTTTGATTCTTTAG
The DNA here is from genome assembly GCF_009671245.1 of Marinicella rhabdoformis. NCBI lineage: Bacteria > Pseudomonadati > Pseudomonadota > Gammaproteobacteria > Lysobacterales > Marinicellaceae > Marinicella > Marinicella rhabdoformis. The sequence continues at coordinate 11,619 of NZ_VTFS01000010.1, read as the reverse complement.
TGAAAATCCAGGGTGATATTTTTGTGTTGTTGAACTTATTTAAGAAGTGATGTGGTTGCTATCATTCTGATATTAAAGCCAATTTATGTTTCTTTCAAGCTTTGTAAATTAAAGGTATTTTGTTGCGGGCTAAGCAATCATATTGTGTATGTGTTCTTTGCTTGGTGGTTGAACTGTTAAAAAAATATTCAAACAATTAACAATTAATTACAAAAAGGATTCATTTATTGAATAGAATTGCTCATTCTTTTGTGACGGGTGTCACAAATTGTCACCCGCCATTTTTAAAAATATGCAGTCCATTTATTTGACTTCTGCCTTACCAGTTGTGCCACGCGGATCGGAAGCGGCCAAAACTTCGCCTGATTTTTTGTTCCAATAAACGCCGTGCATGTTACCCCAGGTGCGGTCGTAGACTTTGACTTCATGGCCTTTGGCTTTTAACGATTTAACCATTTCTGGAGTGAATGCTGCTGACTCTGCATACAATTTATCTGGTAAATATTGGTGGTGATAACGAGGTAAGGAAACCCAAGACTCAGGCAAATTGCCATCGAAATAATCTAATATGGCCAACAATACCATGGTGATGATGCGTGAGCCACCGGGTGTGCCAAGCACAGCCACTTTGTCATCACCCATGACAATGGTAGGACTCATGCTGGACAGTGGGCGTTTAAAAGGTGCGATTTCATTGGCAGTGTCACCAATCAATCCAAAAGCATTAGGTTCACCCGGTTTGGCTGAAAAGTCGTCCATCTCATTGTTGAACAACACACCAGTACCATCAGCAATAAAAGCAGAAGCCAGGCCTGTGTTAACTGTTAATGTGGCAGAAACCATATTGCCTTCAGTATCAATAATAGAAAAATGTGTGGTATCTTCACCTTTTGGCGATTCACCAATACCGGGTAATAGGTCAGATGGCATGGCTTTCTTTGGGTTGATCGCTGCACGCAAGCCGTCGGCATAGTAAGGGTGAGTTAGCATTTGGGTCGGAATTTCGACAAAATCTGGGTCGCCCAAATAGATGCTGCGGTCGCGGTAAGCGCGACGCATCGCTTCGGTGACCAAATGCACACGTTCAGCTGCGTCCACCTCTTTCAAATCCCAAGCTGATAAAATGTTCAAGATGGTGGCAATGGCTATGCCGCCAGAAGAAGGGGGTGATGCCGTAACCAAGGTGTGACCAAGGTAAGTTGTGGTGATGGGCTCGCGTTCTTTAACTTGGTAATTTTTTAAATCATCTAAGGTCCAAATGCCACCGTATTTCTTTGAAGCTTTGACCAGTTTTTTGGCCACTTTGCCTTCATAGAAGCCGGCTTTGCCATGCTTTGCCACGGCTTTCAGCGTTTTGGCTAAATCTTTTTGGATGATCAGTTGATCCAATTCTGGTAATTTGCCATTGGGCAGGTATATGGCTTGAGATGCTGGGTAGCGGTCTATGATTTTCTTTTTGTTTTTGATGTGGCGAATCAGTCTTGGGTAGGCTTTGAAACCGTTTTCAGCGGCATTGATGGCCGGCTGCAATGATTGGCTTAATGGCAAACGCCCGTAATGCTTGGCTAAATGTTCTAATCCTGCGATTTCACCTGGAATGGCGGCCGCTGTGGGTCCGAAAAGTGCTTTGTCGCGATCGACTTCGCCGTTTTCATCCAAATACATGTCACGGTGTGCAGCGCCTGGTGCGGTTTCACGACCATCAATCATCACATTTTTGCCGTCTTTGGCTCGGTGTAATAACCAGAATGCGCCACCGCCGATGCCTGAGCTTTGTTGTTCTACAACGGCCAATGTTGAACTGACTGCAATGGCCGCATCGAAAGCGTTACCGCCTTCAGCCAAAATTTTATGACCTGCTTCAGTGGCCAGGTAATGGGACGATGCAATGGCGGCTTTAGGAGGCGTTTGGCTAAAAGCTGTGCTGCTTAGCAGCATAAGTATTAAGGTCAGTTTTTTCATAATTTTTCAGTCAATTTTTTGTATTTGGCCATCAATTGGTCTTCAGTTTCTTCGTGGTCTGGGTCTTTGGGGATGCATTCAACTGGGCAAATCTCTGCACATTGTGGCTCGTCAAAATGTCCGATACACTCGGTGCATAAATCAGGGTTGATTTCAAATATTTCAGGGCCCATGTAAATCGCATCATTGGGACAGACGGGTTCACACACGTCACAATTGATACATTCGTCGGTGATGATCAAAGCCATGGTTTATTGTCCTTCAGTAAATCCGAACTTGTCTTTCAATGCATCGAGCACCAAAGGATGGGCAAATTTTGATACATCACCATTGAGCATGGCGATTTCTTTTACCAGCGATGATGAGACAAAACTGAATTGTTCAGCGGGTGTCAAAAACATGGTTTCCACATCTGGCATCAAATGGCGGTTCATGCTGGCCAATTGAAATTCGTATTCAAAATCTGATACAGCACGCAAACCACGCAATATCACTTGCGCATTTTGTTGTTCGGCAAAGTCAGCCAATAAAACATCAAAGCCAACAATGGTTACGTTATCGTATTTGGCGGTGATTTTTTTTGCTAACTCAATCCTTTCATCTAGTGTGAATAAAGGGCCTTTGCGCCGGGAGTCAGCAATGCCAACCACCAAATGATCGAAGATTTTTGCGCCACGACGAATCAAGTCAGCATGACCGTTGGTGATGGGGTCGAACGTGCCAGGATAAATGGCGATGTTGTTTTTACTCATGGCTTAGGGTGTCTTCTTTTTTCCACAGTTCAAAGCAAACTTGGCCTGCGGTTTTTTGTTTGTGTAAAGTCCAAAATTCAGGGTTCATGTCATTGATGACCTGATTTTTTCTGAACTCTCGATAGAGTAAGGCGTCAGGTCCAGCGCAGTCGTTGATTATAGCACTGATTGTGTTCAAATCATCATTGTCAAAAGGAGGGTCTAAAAAGATCAAGTCGTACTTTTTTTCGTTTTTATTGATGAATTGTTTGGCGAATGTTCTTTGGATATTGATGTTTTCAAATTGTAAGGCTTTTTTATTGACCAGCAATTGCTTTACGACTTTTTCAGCATTGTCCACCATGTCAACATGTAAAGCCCCTCTGGAAGCGGCTTCAAAGCCTAAAGCCCCAGAACCAGCGAACAAATCCAAAACATTTTTGCCATAAATGTCATGGGCTAACCAGTTAAACAATGTCTCACGGACACGGTCGGTAGTAGGCCGTAAGCCCTTGGCATCCTGTACTTCAATGCGTCTTGAGCGGTGCGTTCCTGCTATGATTCTGACTTGTGACACGAATTATGACTTTATTTTGATAAAATGAACGCCATATTCTACAGAATTCAATGTCCACAAGCACCATGATTAAGTTTTTTAAGAACAAAAAGAAAGAAAAGTTGGCTAAAGAGAAGCTGGCACAGCAGCAAGCCCAAGCCAAGGAAGCTAAGGAAACAGCAAATGATCCTATTGTTGTTAACCCAAGCGCTCCAAAGTCAGTATCAATTGATGTGGATTCTGATTTCAATAAATCAACTAATAATGAAGCTGGAACACAATCAAAACAAGCTGCTGTTGAGCCTGTCGTTGAAGAAAAAAGTGCACAAAGTGGTGATGAGCAACCAAAACCAGAAGGAAAGCGGGAACAACAACAGGATAACCCAACTCAAAATAATCAAGCGGTAAATCAGGCGCCACAAAATGTAGAGGCAAATAATACTGTTCAGCCCACCCTTGAACAGCAAGAAAAGCCTATTCATGAACAAACAACCCAAGAAGTGCCTGTTTATACTGAAACTGAGCCTAAAAAATCGGCACAAGCTACAGCGTTGAATACCCCCGATAGTGAGTCAAATGATTCGCAAACTAATGTACTGGAAAGCAAACTAGAAAAGTCGAACAAAAACTTCGGCAAAAAAATGAAGCAGTTGTTTTCATTCAAGAAAAAAATTGACGAGGAACTGTTCGAAGACATAGAAACCACTTTGTTGATGGCTGATGTGGGTGCCACAGCCACCATGGATGTGATGGAAAAAGTAAGAAAGTCTATCAAACGCAAAAACTTATCAGATGCCGATGCGGTTTATGATGCCTTGAAAGTGCAATTGGGCGAATTAGCGGCCAAAGTGGAACAACCATTGCACATTGACACTGAAAAACAACCTTTTGTTATTTTGGTGGTGGGTGTGAATGGTGTAGGCAAAACAACAACCATTGCCAAGCTGGCCAAAAAATACAAATCAGATGGAAAAAAAGTGATGCTGGCTGCTGGTGATACTTTCCGTGCTGCTGCTGTTGAACAATTGAAAACCTGGGGTCAACGTGAAAACATTCCTGTGATGGCACAAAATACAGGGGCAGATTCTGCTTCTGTGATTTTCGATGCCATGACGTCGGCCAAGTCTAAGGGCATGGACATATTGATTGCCGATACTGCCGGAAGATTACACACCCAAGCCAACTTGATGCAAGAGTTGGAAAAGATTGGTCGTGTGATGAGGAAAAATGATGAAACGGCACCGCATGAAACGCTGATAGTGGTCGATGGTGGCACAGGCCAAAATGCCATTTCACAAGTGCGTGAATTCAACAAGGCAGGAACGCTCAGTGGCATTGTTATCACCAAATTAGACGGCACTGCCAAAGGCGGTGTGTTGTTCAATCTGGCTGCAGAGTTCGGCATTCCGGTTAGGTACATTGGTGTGGGTGAACAATCGGTTGACCTCAAGCCTTATCTTGCCAAAGACTTTGTTGATGCGATAGTTGGATAAAGGTTGGATACAGGAAAAATTTTGGCGACATTTGATTCGCAAAAGGTGGTCAATTGGTACCACCAACATGGTCGAAAGCATTTGCCTTGGCAGCCAATAAGCTCACAAAAAGGCAGTAAAAAACAAGCCAATCCCTACCATGTGTGGTTGTCAGAGATCATGCTACAACAGACTCAGGTGGTTAAAGTTATGGAATACTTTGATCGCTTTATTTCTGCTTTACCGACGCTAGAATCATTGGCACAAGCCGACGAACAAACCGTCATGGCCTTGTGGTCAGGTTTGGGTTACTACAACCGCGCAAGAAACTTACACAAGGCTGCGAAACAATGTGTTGAGCTTCATCAAGGCGAGCTTCCACAATCACGAGAAGCACTGGAAGCTTTGTCTGGTATCGGCCGGTCAACAGCTGCAGCCATCATGTCATTGGCATTTGATAAACCTGAGCCGATCATGGATGGTAACGTCAAACGTGTGTTTGCGCGACAGTTTTTGGTCAAAGGCGAACCGAATAAAGCCAGCACATTAAAGCAGTTTTGGGCATTGGCAGAACAGCATGCGAACCAAACAGACCCAGCAGCTTATACGCAAGGCCTGATGGATTTGGGTGCAACTTTGTGTAAAAAGTCCAAACCTGATTGTAGTCGCTGCCCGATAGAATCCAGCTGTCTGGCCAAGGGAGAAGATGTGATTGCTGACTACCCTGAGAAAAAGAAAAAGGTCAAACAAACCACCTTGAACTTATATGTCAGGCTAGAAGCCTGTAGTGATGACACATTAAGCACGTTACAGTTAGAACAAAGGCCCAGTAAAGGCATTTGGCCTAAACTGTGGTTTTTTCCCTTGTACGAAGTTGAGCCAAAAGAGCCACCTTTGTTTGTCATAACGCACAAGCTGACGCACCGCATTCTACAGCTGCATGTTTATCCACAAACCCATACACAGCAAAACATCGCTATAAAAGACAGTCAATCAAAGCGCATCCAACGATCAGAACTGTTAAAATACCCACATCCAAAAGCATTGACACACATACTGAATCACTATGACAACCATCACTTGCCTTAAATACGGTGCTGATCAAGCACCGATTCCATATCCTGCATACCCTGGCGAACTGGGCGAACGCATCATGGCCAACGTCAGTATGAAATTTTGGCAAGAATGGCTGGCGCAACAAACCATGATTATCAATGAAAATCACTTTTCTCCAATCGATCCTGAGCATCGTAAAATCATAGAAGAAAAAATGATTAAATTTTTATTCGAAGGCCAAGACGTTACCCCACAAGGTTTTGCGCCAGAAGACGAATAATTAATTAAAAAAATGTGCGACTAAAGTTTGACAGACAAAAAAAGCCAAACTATAATTCGCCTTCCTTTGAGAGAGGTCATCTCTCAAGATGGTGTGCCCGGTTAGCTCAGTCGGTAGAGCAGGGGATTGAAAATCCCCGTGTCCGTGGTTCGATTCCGCGACCGGGCACCATTTTATTCATGTAAGTTGTTGATATTAAATAATAATTCTAATAATTATATTGTTTGTACCATGATTTGTACCAACGCAAGTCTCTATTATTGTTATTTTTAATAAGTGGATTCCACTTGTAAGTTGAAACTAGAACTAAACCCCTTTACATTTTACCAACTAACCCATCTTTAAAGTAAGGCGTCATCACGGTCAGCTATTACATCCTAAGAAAATAAATAACTTCAAAGGGCATCGGCCCTTTTTTTATGCTCTAATTAAATTTCTTTCACCGCTTGGCGGTGTTTTGCTTATCTTACTGGTCGTTCGCTTGTTATGCGCTTCACGCAAAAATAGGGGCTTACTGCCCACAATCCGCTACCAAGATAAATAATCCGTTTGATACTGCAATCGGTTAACTCACTGTCGTTCGTCACTGCGATTTTGATCAAGCCGTTGATTTTTCTTTACGCTTCCCCCCGTGTCTTCGTTAGACGGGCAGGGTTTATAGATTTTAAAAATATATAAACACTTAACCGATTGAGGAAATGACATGAAAAATACAAGTAAATTTGAATATAGTACGATAGAAGAAGTGATTGAAGCGGCAAAGCATTTTGTGGGTGAGAAATGCAATCACTCTTTTCAAACTGAAAGTGAAGCGTTTTGTAGTCCTGACCTTGTGGGTGATTTTTTGTTGTTGAACCATGAGCAGACACCTCACGAAACATTTTCTGTGATGTTTCTTAACTCTAAAAATAAGCTAATCTGTCATGAAGTGATTTTTTCTGGTTCAATTTCATCAGCCCAGGTTTACCCTCGAACGATTGCTCAAAAGGCGCTATCTTGCAACGCAGCTGCGGTTATCTTAGCTCATCATCATCCATCAGGTGACACCAAACCAAGCCAGTCTGATATTCGATTGACTGAAAACTTGAAGGAAGCTCTTAAACTGATTGATGTGAAAGTTCTGGATCACTTTGTTATAGGTGGAAAAACATTTTTTTCAATGGCATCTCATCAGTTGATGTGAGGTCATTGGGTAATCCCCCCCCATTTTGTATTGACTTCAAAAGTAGAAGCTTTATTGCCCGAAACAAAACCGCTCATTTTGTTTCAATTGGGCGCAACTGGCACCAATTCCCAAAGTAGGAGCCTACAGATACTTACATTTACAATTTTTCCAATAACTTGTTTTGAAACAGTTCTCAGACAAAATTGTTTCAAATCGTGACATACTCATTTTTGTAGGAATTTATTGACACTGAAATCAGAATTTCTCTGTATTCAACTCATATCATTTTGCCGATAATTTCAGCCATCAAACGGTTTGATGACCGTCAGGTAACTTTCGAAGTAACCGATAACCACCGATAAGCTTCTGGCCGTTTGATCTTATTTGGGAATTGATATGAAAAATATAGCAGCAGAAAAAATAAAAAACACCAGGCTTGCACGTAAGGCACAAATTAATTCAGGTTTGAACCATGAAATTCGAGCCCTTCAAAGAGAATTGGTTATGAATTCCTTTTCAGTGAATTTTGACCAGGCAAAGCACAAGATGTTAATGGATAAATTGAATATGCTTAAAACAGAGCACAGAAACATTGCTAAACTTAATTCTCATCCAGCAATCTAACGTAACATAAAATACATTATGGGAACCTAAATCCCGAAACAAAACTACGGAGTAAGTGAATCGTCTGCAAGGTATTTTTATGCCTAAATTTCCTGTAAGTCTTCGCGCATTCTTTTTTCGAGTAGGGTAGACTTTTCTTGGATCAATTTACATTGTGACTCAAATTGCTTTTGTTCAGAATATATTTTCTGCTGGTCACCGGACAAAAATAATTGAGGCATAGACTGCAAAAAACTGCTTGCTGTGTCCATAGACTCTTTTACTGAAATTTCGAGATCATCTAATGCATTCAACATTGCTTCGCTTGCCACAAGGCGAATAGATTTAGTCTCTGCTCTTAATTTTATATAGTCGCGGGATGCTTGATCTTTTATGGCGAAAACTGCACTTGTAAACTCACTTAAGGCTTGTTTTTTGTCGTGTTGAGTTTTAGCTACAGCCATTGCAGTAAAATACGTACTAACAACAGGTTGAAACGTAGCCATTAAATTTGTTTGATTGTTTTTGCCAAATTCATCTATTTTTTCTAAGTAACGCTCATATTGAGCGAGCTTCGATTGATAATTTGACGTTTTCCTTGAAAGTTTTAAATCAAGCTTATGCTGAAGTTTCTTGAGCTGCTCTTTGTGGTGTTGAGTATTGAAGTAAGCAAATCCTAAAAGCAGAAAATTCAATATGGCTGACACCCACAGTAAGATCGCTTTGTTTTCGAGGTAGAATTGGTAAAGAGTTTCCATTTAGGTATAACGCCGGCATTTGCGGCTGGTTTGGAGCCCAGCGGAAAACCAGTCCGACAACATGCGCTTATTAGGGGCATTCATACCCCGTTCCTCGCTGATTTAATATCGAGAAGATTTATTTGATTAATCTTATCTTTATGAATGATGATAGTAAGTCTTGCTGGATATTTGAATCGCATTTCGCTAATCCGGAAAGTCCAAAGCATTATCTTCAATAGGTCTTCATCACTTATAGATTTATGGCCTTTTATTCGAGTAATTCCTGAACCAAATATTGGCGTGGACACATTTTTCTGGGCATAGACGTTATTTACCTTATCCCAAAAGTTAATCAAGAACTCTAAGTACTCAGGCATAGAGAGCAAGGCTTTGTTATTCTTATCGAACTTGGCGAATGCTGTTAGTAGATAGTCGCCATGTATACAAATGGTTCCTATTTGGTAACGATCAACCTTGCCTTGCGCTCTATCAGGGTTGCTTTCAATAAATTCATCGTTTTCAAATGCATAGTTTCGAATATAGTCATCCAGATCAGAAACTGAGACTTCGAGGTGGTTGTTGATAAATATGCCGTTAACCGAGTTCTCGGCAATTATTTTATTGTCTACTTGCGTGTCAAAATACTCGTTAAATGCAATAGCTTTCAGACCTGCCTGCTGAAAAATATCACCAACTTTAATTGTTACATCGCTTCCTTCAACTTTGATATCAATCTTGTTTAAGGTGATGGCCCAAATCCAAATTAAAATATAAATTACCGCCAACGACCCGAGGAAAATCCATCCATATAAAGATTTACAGTCCTTCGGAATATCAACGAATAGGACAATAAGAGATAAGGTTACACTTATAGATGAAGTGACCTTGAGAAAGTTTTCAAAAACCCTTTTGTCAAAGAAGCTTACTTTTGTCATCGCTCGATTATGTGCCCGTCAGATAATTAAGGGTTATACCGAAAAATGCCTGGATCAACTTTTGTTGCTAGCATAAAGTCCGAGTCAATTAGGGCGCTCTTAATGAGGCTTTGTTTTAATGGCACATGAAGTGTTGGAACTTTACCCATTGAATCTCTGAATATCGGAAGCTTATCCCATAGGTTTTTAACGCTTGTTTTAAGATTTCCGTTTGTCAGAAGACTCTCTTTGGAGTCATATTCGGGATATATCACAATGACTGGCATCCCTTGGTCATTAATCCCATAATCAATTTCTTCCCTTAATGCCCTTGAACTTACTGTATTGGAACTAAGGAAAAGAACGATGTTTTTTGAACTTCGAAGTCGTTCTCTTAACCTTGGTTTTAACGTTAACTCCCAATCACTATTATCACGGACGTTGTATGTTTTGTCATGCCCGTCATCGAAAGGGAAAGAAGAGTCATTACCTTTCCAAGCTCGTAGCATGTTGTAATAGCAAAAGTCTTTTGTGGCATGTGCCCCAAGTGCACTTGCGTTGAAAGGTTCTGCAACATAAAAGGCTGTGTAATTTCCATTTCTATATGCCATTTTTTCTCCAAAAGTTATATTTCTGATAGCTAGGCTTGGCCCCTAACAATTTATTATATAGCATTAATACTATATATCGTCAAATTTGCTAATATTCGAGCGCTTAAAAATCTGATATTATCATAAGTGATTGATTTAAGGCAAAATTGGCGTTTACTGGACGCACGTTTATTCCGTAATCTGACACTATAAGTCTCGAAAAGTATACATTCCAGAACTATCTGTTTATTTGTTCCATATTTTGTTCTATAATTATAGTTCTTTAATCTTATAGATATTTTGGGAATAATGGCAATTGTTGGCTATGCAAGGGTATCATCTGTTGGACAGTCTCTTGATGTTCAGTTGGATAAACTTAATCAATTTGGTTGCGAGAAGATATTCAAAGAAAAATCATCTGGCACCACTGCTCAACGTCCTGAATTTAAAAATTGTATAGATTATGTTCGTGATGGTGATTTGTTGGTCATCACCAAACTTGATCGATTAGCGCGCTCAACGCTTCACTTGCATTCAACTTTATCCAAGTTGAATGAAAAAGGGGTTGATTTCAAGGTGCTTGACCAATCTATAGACACGACAACGAAAGAGGGCAGATTGATGTTTTCTTTTCTTGCTGGCATTGCAGAATTTGAGACTGAGCTGAGAAAAGAAAGGCAAAACGAGGGTATTCAAAAAGCTTTGGCCAATGGTGTGAAATTTGGCGCAAAGCCCAAACTGAATGAAAGACAAATTAAGCAATTAGTTGATGATAAAAAGGCAGGCCTTACAATTTCTGAATTAATGAATAAATACAATATTGGCAAAACAACCGTTTATCGGTTAATTGCACAACATGGAAAAAACTATGGCTAAATTAAACAGCAAACAACTTAATGAAAAATACGATCAGTTAATAGTTGAAATGCAAAATTTTCGGGCTTTAATGGAAGAGGTTGAAGCATTAGATTTAAACACCCTTTCTGAAAAAGCTGATAATATTGAAGAAGCACATAAAGATTTATTTGAGCCTGTTAGAGATCATGAGAATGAAGTTGTTCAAGTACCAAAAGCCCAATGGTTTGATGATAAATTTCATGAAATCAACACTAAGGTTAAAGGTCTTAAAAAATTTGAGGAGTCTATTGATTTACTCCAAAAAAGAGCAGAAAAACTAACCCAAGCTGTAACAGAAAATGCCACTTTTGACTCGTTTAAAGAACAAGCAAAAACATATAGAAAATTTGCTGGCTGGCACTCTGTTGGTGGTTATCTCTGTATGGCACTAATCCCTTTGTTTATTCTTTCCTTTTCGTCTATATGTAATGGTCAAGTTTTTCCGGACACATTTTTAGGCTGCTTTTCTTAATTCGTTGTACTTTTTGTTTGGTGTTATGTATCCAATTGCTGAGTTTAATCTTTTGTAGTTATAAAAGTAGATATAACTTTCAACTTCAGCAATCACCGCTTCATGATTAATGAAGCTCAATGAGTTTAGCCTTTCGGTTTTCAGGTTTCTAAAAAACCGTTCCATAACGGCATTGTCCCAA
>NZ_VTFS01000009.1 GCF_009671245.1 Marinicella rhabdoformis | reverse complement strand
GGTGTACAAAAAACTGCGGAAGTATGAGCAGTAAAAAACTTAACAAGCGCCTGCAATCTGACCTCCGGCCAATGGCGCCTTTTGTGCAAAAAACCGCACAAAAGGCGCCATTGGCCTCCGGCAGTTGAGGCGGGCGTTAGGCATCTTCGGAGATATTAATGAGCATTATTAGATTGGCAAGAATTTCTGATGCTGCAGATCTGGCTAAATTGGCGGAAGCTACGTTTAGAGATACATTCGCTCAGAAAAATACACCTGAAAATATGAATTCTCATTGCCTTTCAAGTTACGGAAATGAAATTCAAGGCCAAGAAATTGTTAGCTCAAAATATGTCACTTTCGTTGCAGAGATCGGCAGCAAGTTAGTGGCATACGCTCAACTCAGGTGGAGTGATTCCCCTAGTTGCGTTTCAGCTAATAGTCCAGGTGAGATTCACAGGCTTTACGTAGATAAAAATTTTCACGGAAAAGGCCTGGCTCATAACTTAATGAATGAGTGTCTTAAAGTTTTTGAGGAGCGCAATACTGATATCGCGTGGCTTGGAGTCTGGGAGGAAAACCCAAGAGCAATCGCTTTTTACAAAAAATTTAATTTCGAAGAAGCTGGAGAGCATGTATTTTCACTGGGTAGTGATCCGCAAAGGGACATTATTTTGGTGCGTCCAGTCAAGAACTTCGAATAAAATGCCTAACAAGTCAATGAACTTCGCGCCTTCGGCGCCGGACAGCTTACACTGCGCTTCGCTCCGTTTCAGCTGCCGGTTATTGAGGCGTTGAACAAAAACAACATGTTTCAACTGAAAACCAATAGCATTAAACTCAATTTTCAAAACCATTTTCAAAAATCAGATCAATAAAGACTTTCTGATAAATCACTGAAACCGAACCATTCATTGAGCCTGATGTGACTAAATTGCCAGCGGTGCCTACGGCCAAGTCATCTTTGTCATCCTTGTCAAAATCCCCAGAGACCAACGAATGACCAAAACGAACACCGCCACTGACAAAGCCGGGATAACCTAAACTGCCTTGGTGGAAAGAGTAATCTCTGTTCACGCCAAACAATTGGCCATCTTGTTGGCCGTGAAAAATTTGCACCGAGCCACAATCTTCAGCAGAATCTACGTCATCAAAAGGTATGCCCACAGCCAAATCATCAACACCATCACCATCGAAATCACCCGTGGTCAAAGCATAACCAAATTGATCGCCGGCTTCAGCTGCGCCATTGACATAAGTGGTATCTCGATGAATGAATTGATCGCCCGAAGCGGTGATGCCGCTTGAGCTACCATATAAAATAGCTATGGCACCTGCATTTGTGATGTTGCCAATGTCCTCTGTGGGTATGCCAATGGCCAGATCATCATAGCCATCACCATCAAAATCACCAGAGGCCAATGCATGCCCAAAACGGTCATTATTTTCTGAGCCGCCACTGATGCCGTCTGTATCTTGATCGAAGTGTTGCGCACCTGAGGTCGTTAAACCACCAAAAAGGCCATCACTGCCATAGACAATATTGACACCGCCGCCATTTCGATTGGTGCCGGCGGTTTGTACATCAGTCGGCACGCCAATGGCCAAGTCATCAAGACCATCACCGTTGAAATCACCAACAGCCAGTGCATAGCCAAAGTATTCATCATCGCGGGCACCGCCTGGCAAAGTGGATTGACTTAAAAACTTGTCATTGTTTCTGTCCAAGCCGATTCCACGGTAACCCATCACCACATTAACGGCACCTGCATTGGTGGCTAAATTACTGTTCACCGCCTCACCAGGAACACCAATGGCCAAATCATCATTGTCATCGCCATCGAAATCACCCACAGCCAAAGCAAAGCCAAAAAGGTCACCGGGCTCCGAGCTGCCACTTATGGCGTTACTTTGATAGAGTTGATCGAGGGGCGCATAAAGTAAACCGCAGTTACCTGCTGCATTTACATCACAATCAACCGTTCCTGGAAAAATCATGTTCGCCATGCCCGCATCGTCATCACCGCTCAAACTTTCAGTGGGCACACCGGCAATGATGTCCTTATAACCATAACAATATCCTGTAGAAAGACAGCCTTGATCAGCCCAAGCAAACATCCCAATGGCGACACTGAAGCCAAAATTATCACCGTTTTCGGCAGCCCCTGGTATATCGGGTGTGTCTTGAGAGTATTTGTTAATTGAACCTGAATAATGAAAAATACCCGAATCACCGCCGGTTAAACGGTATACAGCACCTGCCTTTTCACCGCCAACCAAAGCCCCCGGGCTGCCAATGACCAACTGCTGTTCATGAGAGGCCAGTGAATAACCAAAGCGGGCATCCAACTGTCGCGTTTCATCTATGCCCGGCGAATCCTGTTGAATGTGGTCGTTAGCAATCAGCACCAATTGTGATTGCGCTTGCGTCACAGACAGCATCAAGATGAATGCTGTTGCGATATGGTTGGTGCGTCTATTGAACATTGTTTTTCCCCGATCCGTTCAATTATTCTAAAACCTTAATAAATGGTTTGCAAATGAACTGGGAGATTTTGGGTTCTATCAAATGCAGCCCTAATCATCTGGTGCTTGGGAATGAAATTAAATTTGAATTTGAATTTGAATGGCCAGGATTTATCTGGTTATTTGTATAATGTGTGTTTATTTAATGGTTAGAAGTGTCAATCACCAACAGAAATTCATGTGAAAAAATACCTTTTCTGGTTCCCAGTCTCTCTAGATTGGTAACCCATAAGAATGAGGTAAAAGTGATTCAAACCAACCATGATAAAGCAATTCATTTGAACTGTCGCCACACTTTATTAATCCAGCTGGTCGAGATAATGGTAGATGTATGTGCACCCGCGAAGGGTGCAGCTACGGGTTTATCATTGCCTCAAAGCCGTCCTTCCCTTGAAGAATAGAATCTTTTTTTTGCTTCGCAATTCACCTCGTCGTTGAAAAGACGGTGTTATGGGTGGACGGAGCCGCAGCTTACAATTTCGAAATAATTTGTACCAGATTGTGGGCGGAACCGCGCTCTACAGATTCTTACTGGCGGTAATAAGCCGTGGCATCTTAAAGCCTGATGTGTCAAAATTAATGACAAGATCGGGCGGCAGTTTGTTGACCTGGCGGCATTGAGGGAATTGCGGCGAATGAGATACGTTTTTGGTTTTATTGCAGGTATTATTTTTGGTGCATTTATTGGCCGAGAATGGGGTGCCTATTTAGGTATATTTTTAGGGCTGTTTTGGGCTTGGGTTGTTGGCTTAAGCAAGAAAATCACCTCACTAGAAACTCGGATTGCTGATTTCGAAGCAAAAGAGCAGGTGGCTCGCTCTCAAGCACGGTTTGAAACTGATACGCCCCGGCGTAATGTTCAAGATGCTAAAGCTGACGGAACCATGGCAGATGAATCCAAGGCGGACGCTAGCAAGGCAGGTCAGTCACAACGGCCTTTGCCTCATGTCACACCGGATAAAACCGAATCCAATCCTGACGAATATACAAGTGCTCATAAAGATGCCATGGCGGCGCATGATAAAAAGCAACCTGAAGACTTGGTTTATGCTGCAGTTGAAACGCCTCAGCTCAATGATGAAGTTGCAGTTCAAGCTGAAGGTAAAGATGAAGCCAAGAATGAAGCATTAGACCAAGCTGCAGATGAATTGTTGGCAACGTGTGAAACAAATAATGAACTTGCTGTTGAATATACCCATGATGTGCCTGTGGCCACTGATTCAGCATACAATGAACATACCGCCAATAACGATGTGGTAGCAGCATCCAGCGAACACGCTGCGGAACGTCTTGAAGCAGAAAATTCAGCTACTGAAGAACAAGCCCTCCAAAAACCCTCTGCATTTGAACAAGCTGTAAGCAAGGCATTGAGCAAAACCAAAGATTGGATTGTAGGTTATTTTACCGGTGGTAATTCACTGGTCAGGACCGGCATGTTGGTGTTGTTTGTTGGTGTGGCTTTCTTATTGAAATACGTGGCAGAACGAACCGTTGTGCCTGTTGAATTCAGGTATGTTGGTATCCTTTTAGGCGCATTGGTACTTTTAGTGTTGGGGTGGCGCTTGCGCAAAAAGCGTCCGGGCTTTGCCTTGAGTTTACAAGGTGGTGGCATCGGAGTTTTGTATTTGACCTTGTTCGCGGCGATGCGATTGCACCAATTGATTCCTGCCAATATGGTGTTGATTTTACTGGTAGGCATCGTGGTATTTTCAGCTGCATTGGCGGTGTTACAGGATGCCATGGCTTTGGCAGTGATTGGTATTTTGGGTGGCTTTGCTGCGCCCATATTAACCTCTACAGGCAGTGGTAGTCATGTGCAATTGTTTGCTTATTACCTGTTATTGAACTTGAGCATTTTTGGCATCGCTTGGTTTAAATCTTGGCGTTTGTTGAATGTGGTGGGCTTTGTTTCAACCTTTGCTGTGGGCAGTGTTTGGGGTGCTAAATTTTATCAACCGCAATTCTTTGCCTCAGTCGAACCGTTTTTGATTGCTCACTTTTTACTTTATGTTGCTGTGGCCGTGTTGTTTGCTTTTAAACAGCCTCCGAAACTCAAAGGCATCAATGACGGTACCATCATATTCGGTACGCCTATTGTGGTGTTTTCATTGCAAGCGGCTTTGGTCAAAGACATCGAATATGGTTTGGCATACTCAGCTTTGGCTTTGGGTGTGTTTTATGTCTTGGTGGCTTATTTGGTGAAAATGCTGCACCGACCTTTCTTCAAGGATTTAATCGAATCATTCATCGCTTTGGGTGTTGGATTCGGCACTTTGGCGATTCCTTTGGGCTTCGATGGTCGCGTCACTTCGGCGATGTGGGTGGCAGAAGCCAGTGCGATGGTTTGGGTGGGTATCAAACAAAGCCGCGTGTTACCGCGTTTCAGTGGTTACGCCTTGGCTGTATTGGGAGCGATGGCATTCTTTGTCGAACCTGAGGTGAACAAAGAAGTCATGGCATTTATGAATGCCGACTTCATTGGCGTGGTCATTATTGTTTTGGCATCGGCTTTTATCGGCTTGTATGCAAGGATTCATGCTGATCGTTTACTCAAATTTGAAACGCCTTGGGTGTCGCATTTGATGTTGTTGGCCGCGGTGTCATGGTGGGTGATCGGTGGTTTGCATGAAATTGACAAACACTTCCGAGCCAGTGCCTATTTCTTGCAGCAGCTGTGGTTGTTGGTCACGACTTTGGTGTTGGTGTTCAGCGCCAAGAAATTGAGCCATGAATTATTGATGCGTTGTGCTTTGGTGGTGAATGTGGCGATGTGGCCGTTGTTAGCCAACGTCAACAGATACACCGTGGAAAAAACCATGTTCCTCAATGAACGCTTCGCAGGCTTGGCCATTGTGGCTGTTTTTTATATCATCATGTCAGTCTTTTGGGCTAAACATTTTGCACAACAACATGAGACGAAAACCAAATTGCAACAACCCTGGGTCAGCCGTTATTTCTTGGCTACTGGTGTGGTGACTTGGTTGTTTGCCATGGTTTATGAGATTCACCGGTTCTTACCGGATGTGCAGTTATTGTGGATAGAAAACATGATGGCGTTAACCGCAGGCGTGCTGTTGTGGTTTGGGCACAAAAAACAATGGCCTGACTTTAAGTGGGCGGCATTGGGTGTGGTATTTGCCATGGCCATGCCTTTGTATTTGACCTTTGTAACACTGCAATGGGACATACCTGTGCAGCTTAATGATTGGCCAATATTCAATGTGGCGTATTTGGCGATGTTGACATATGCTTTGACTCACTTTGTGGTGGCCAGGTATTGGCAGCTGAAGATGAAAGATGCTTCTGATATGTCGAACATCATTTCAGCAGTATTATTGCTGTTGTCCTTGGCCGCTTGGTTTATCAATGGTGTCAGAGAAGCGCAGTATTTTCTAGAAGCACCGCATGTGTTACCGGCTGTGGTGATTTTTGTCAGCGCATCATGGCTGCTTTTTGTGCTGTTGGCCCATCGAATGAACTGGTCTGATTTACACAAAATCAAATACGCCATCACGCCAGTTTTGGCTTATTTGGTGGTGATGGTGCCTAATTTTCAACCGTACCATGCCTCGGTAGGTGTGCTGGCTTGGTTGATGGCTTTTGCTGTCAATTATTGGGCACTGAAAGTTTATGACGGAAAATTGGGAAAAGCCACAGACCCTTTCCATGTCATCAGCTTGTTGAGTTTGAGTTTGGTGCTGATGTTTGAATGGGCGCAATTGATTGAATGGCAAATTGGCGTTGATAACATTTGGCATGACAGTGCGGCTGTGACCATGATGCTGGTGATTTTGGCTACAGTTTATGTACTCCGAGACCGCATCCAATGGCCATTGAAAGCTCAGCCACATGCTTACCTGTATTGGGCCTTGCCACTGATGATGTGTTTGCAATGGTTGATGCTGTTGGCCTTGAATGTGTCCAAACCAGGTGAATCCATCGGCATACCGTATTTGCCGGTTTTGAATGCGATTGACTTGGTGGGTGTGGCCACTTTGTTTTTGACTTATCTGATGCAAAAATCAGACCCTCAAAAATCGGGCATGACGTTTTTTATTCAAGACCAAAGAATAAGGTATGGTTTGTTCGCGGTCATGGGTTTTGTTATGCTCAATGCAAGCATGTTGCGTTGTTTCCATTACTGGTATGGCATCAATTACCAGTGGAACGATTTGGTTTCTTCATTTATGGTACAAACTGGTTTCAGTATTTTGTGGGCGGCCACCGCCGTGACACTGATGGTGTTGGCAGCGCGTAAAAAGTGGCGTCCAGTTTGGTTATTAGGTTTGGGCTTGATGATAGCCGTTGTGGCCAAACTGTTCTTGGTCGATATGTCGGCATCGGGCAGTATTGAACGCATTGTGGCATTTTTAACCGTGGGTGTGTTGTTGTCGGTGGTGGGTTATTTTTCACCTTTGCCGCCAGAAACCAAAGCCGAACATGAAGCCAAACATGAGGCCGAACATGAAGCCGAACATACAAAAGAGGAGGGCGCATGATGATTAAGTGTAACTTCAAAACGCCAGCAATTGTGGCTGGTATGCTGTTGTCGCTGAGTGCTGCTGCAGTCGATTTTAAATTCAAACAGCAGTTGAACACAAAAGACACAGAAGCCATGGGTTTTCAGCTGACCGTGCCTGAACATGTGTATCAGCAGGCGCAAAACCCACAATTGCATGACCTGCGGGTGCTCAATACACAAGGTGATCAGGTGCCTATGAAATTGAGCTTGATGGCAGATGACATTGAACGCAAGGTGTTTGAAAGTACCTTGCCTATTTTTTCATTGAACCACACCGTCAACACGCCATTGAAAAGCAAGCAGGTCACCACCTCATGGCAAGGTGACTTGCAGCAATTGACAGTAGAAACTTCTGAATCTGTACAAAGATTCATCAAAAGCCAAGAACAAAAACGCAATGACCGCTTTTTATTGGATGCGACTTCTCTGCGACAAGCGCAGGTAACTGGATTGACTTTGGATTGGCAGTTTGAATCAGCAGGTAACCGGGTTTTTTATGTCGAAGTGAAAGGCAGTAACGATTTGTCGAGTTGGAAAACCTTGAAATCAAGGCACAAGCTGATTGAGTTGAACACGGGGCAGCGGGTGGTTTTGGAAAATCAGATACCACTTTATGCCAAGGCTTTTGATTATTACCAATTGCGATTTTTGGGTCAGCCAGTTCCCCAAGTCAACAGTGTCAAGGCCAGTTTGTCCAGCCACAGCACATCGCAAAGTCTCACACACAAGCGCATATTGAGCTATGAAATCTTGGACCCAGAACAACACGGTTACACCATTATTTGGCAAACCGATGGCGTGTTTCCGATTGAATCCTATGCCTTTGACTTTCAATACAAAAACCTGATGGCCGATGTGCAATTATACTCAAAAGCCACAGAAAACAGTCGTTGGCAAAAAGTGACCAGTGGTCAGTTTTATCAATTGGGCACGGGTGAAATGGCGATGGAAAAAAACAGCCTCAACTTCAGACCTAACAACCACAGGTACTGGAAACTCACCACACAATCCAACATATCAAGCCAATGGATCAATGGATTGAGCTTTGCGTGGCGACCGCATCAACTACAATTCTTGGCCCAAGGTGACGGCCCTTACAGCTTGAATTACGGTGCCAAAGCGCTCAACCGACCAGCCAATAACCGCTGGTACCAACAATTGAGCTCGCAGGTAAAAAGCAACATGTTTTCAAGTGAAGTCACAGCCGGTAACGTGACTGAATTGGCCCCCAAACCCAAAGCAGAACCCAAACCACCTGAAGCCAAAATCAGCCGCTGGATTTTCTGGGGTTTGCTGGTCATCGTCCTCAGTGGCCTGTTCTACATGGCCAGTCGCTTGATGCGGGAAGTATCAAATGACGAATGAATTTATATTGTAGGGTGGGCTCCGCCCACCAACCAAATGGAACTTTCAATGGTGGGCAGAGCCCACCCTACATGATTTGTGACTCAGCTATAATATAAAAAATGGGCGATTCAGTACAGTCAAAATTTAACGCCTTTCCCGAAGCGGCTTGCGAAAAACTCATGGCCATTCGGGCCATCATATTTCAGTTGAGCAAAGAGAAGGAAATTGGGCAAATTACAGAAACACTGAAGTGGGGCGAGCCCAGTTATTTAGCCAAGCACGGCAGTACCGTCAGACTGTCATGGCGAGATAAATATCCTGAATATGTTTCTGTTTATTTCAACTGCAACACCATTTTGGTAGAGGCTTTCAGGGAATTGTATCCTGAAGCCTTCGAATTTATTGATAACAGGGAACTCAGACTGCCAATTGCCGAACCGCTTCCAAAGCATGAATTAACCGCATGCCTGAGCATGGCTTTGCGTTATCACACGATAAAGCATTTGCCCTTGTTGGGTGCTTGATTGAGCGAATTTTTGTAGGGTGGGCTCCGCCCACCAACTAAATGGAACGTTTAGTTGAATGATTTAAACTTTCAAAGATGACACACCCCTAAATCCCCCTCTCGCCAACAGTAGGGCTCTGAAAGCAGAGGGGACTTAGGGGTGTGTTTTTGATGATGCCAGCGGGCCGCTGGCGGTCCTTGTGTATGGTTAATGCGTTATTAACTCGATATAATTGGATAATGATGCGTTTATACATTTTAAACTCGAAATACTGAGCTAATGACGTATATTTTGAAATTAAATGAGTATTTTGTATTCAAAATAAGAAAAAATGGTCGGATTTGTTTCACATTTAAACTCAATATATGGTTATGATGCATGTTTAATAAGTTGTTATGTGGCTTGGTAAAATATATGGAATTAGAAGTTTATAGCAACAAAAGGAAAGTAATTGGCTTGATAGTTACTTTTATATTATTTGTAGTATTTATGTATGTGGAATTATACGACCCGGATACTTCAACAGGCGCAGTTTGGGGTGTCTCCTCGATATCATCGGTATTATATTATGTTTTTTATTTAATCTTTACATCACCCAAGTGTACTAAAATAGCATGGATGCAAGGGGTGATGGTTCCAAATCGAACTATCAAATTACATCATTTTGTAGCATTCAGCGTAATTTACATAGTATTTTTGATAATTGGGTATGGTTTCAGATGGTTAGCCTCGTAACCTTATTACTTGAGATGAACAGGAAAGTAAACCACTATGAATAAAAGTCAGGCACATAACAAACGCATGCAGTCGGACCTCGCACTGCGCGCAGCACGCGGCCGCTGATGCGAGGCGTTAAGCAAGGTAGGTTGAGCTAAGCTCCGCGCAGCCCAACATCAGATACTACAATAATAAAATAAATTTCATTGTTTTTGGCGTATGATAATTTAGCTATGAAAACTACTGAAAATAACAACAAAGATAAAATAGTCATTCAAAAAGAAAAACAACATTGGCTTTGGTTTGTATATGGTGCGCTGTACGGGGTTTTTCTGCGATTTCTTTTTGGTGTTTTGCCTTCTTCGATTGAAGGACCAATGTCTGTTGCTTTTTTGATCACCACGCCTTTGGTTGTTGGTGCTTTGACGATTTATGGTTACAGGGGGCAGAAATTAAGGATGTCTCAATTGATTTTCTATCCTTGGTTGACCATTGCTTTGTTGCTGTTAGGTTCTGCAATAGCAATGTTAGAAGGCTTGATTTGTATTGTTATCATGACGCCATTGTTTTTGCTTTTTGCCAGCATTGGTGGTTTGCTGATGGCGGGGTGTTTGCATTACTTAGACGAGAATACCAAGCCTTTGTTGTCGATCGCTTTGTTGCCGTATCTGGTGTTTTTTACTGAGCCTCATTTAGAACTGAGTAACAAGAACATCCAGATTGTTGAGTCAGTCATTGTCAAAGCCAGTCCTGAAACCATTTGGGCAGAAATCATGACGGCCAAAGAAATCAAAGCAGATGAATTGCCTTTGAGTTTCAGCCACATTATCGGTGTGCCGAAGCCGCTTGAGGGTTTGAATGTTGAGGTGTCAGGTCAAGAAGTTCGCTATTCGATATGGGAAAAAGGCGTGAATTTCAAAGCCAATGTGACCCACAGCCAAGAGAACCAATACATCAAGTGGGATTATGTTTTTGATGAAAACTCTTTCCCCAAAGGTTCTATGGATGATCATGTGGAAATAGGTGGAACGTATTTTGATTTACATGATACGGCGTTCACTTTGAGTCCAATCAGTCCGGATGAAACCAAACTGACCATCACGGCCAATTATCATGTTAACTCAGCGATTAACTTTTATGCCATTCCTGTTTCCCAATTTTTAGGTGCTGATTTTGTTAAAACCATTTTGGGTTTGTATAAGCACAGAAGTGAAGCCTGACATGTTTTATTCAAACCCATTGCGGTAAATTAAATCTATGAAATGCTCATGTGGGCCAATGTCTAAACCGTTTCCAGAAAGTCTAAAAAAGCCGTCAATATCCAGTGGTAAGGTTTCATTGGTATCGCCATCGCTGTCCAAGTCGACCTCATCTGTCGGTAAACTAATCGCATCTGCTACATCCAGTAAAGGTGATGTGTCGGTTAAATGAAAATCACCTAAACCTTCAGCCACAAAGCCTGCGTCAAAGTTCGGATCGGTGGCATCGAGGTTATTACTGCCTGTGGGGTTTCGGTTTTTGATCAAGCTGTGAGATGCATTCAAGGTGCCAGCAGTATGCTCGACGGGAAAAGTGTTACCATTTTCAGTGACGTTGTTGTTCCACAGTATGCTGTTATTAAGGTCAAGGATTCCATACCAGCCAGCTCCAAAAGCTGTTGTCGAACCTGCTTGGGTAATTGCTTGGTTGTTCGCAACCAGACTGTTGATTGCATGGCCATCGCCGAAAATGCCACCACCACGTGCTGAATCTTCAGGGTCACTCAAAGCCATAACGCCATTGCCAATCACACGGCTGTTGATTAATTGTATATTGTTACCGTCGATGCCACCACCGACAGCGGAACGTTCAAACGTGGTTTGATTAAAATATAAAATGTTGCGGTTAGCGACCACGTCAGTTGACCACAGTGCGGTGATACCAGAACTTGAGATGCCGCCGCCTCTGGCTGTGGAATTTTCAATTTCACTGATGCTTCGATTGTCTTCAACCTGGCTTTGGATCAACAGCAAGTTCTGAAGAGCCAACAAGCCACCACCTTGGCCATTGAGGTCTAAACCATGCCTTAAGCTGATGCCCCGTGCGGTTAAATCACCCACACTGTTCATCACCCGTGCCCCATGCCCTGGGTCAATCACGCTGAAATTTCCAAGCAAAAAACTACCGTCATTGGGGTTCAGGCCACCGTATAAGCTAACCGTCTGATCAAACTGTATTGTGCCCGAAGTGAGGTAGTGACCTGCGGCAATCGACAAGGTGTTCACATTGGTTCGGTCGGGTAGATAAAACCAATCATTCAAACTGGAAAAGGCTGTCGCCCAGCTCAGACCATCTTGCAGGATTGCAGTGGTATTCGCATCAAAATAATAATGGCTGGCCGCGCTGTTAAAATTTTTGCGGCTTAAATTCAGTTCAAAAGGGCCGATATCAACTGTGCCATTATGAATGCGCGGTTGGCCGAGTAGGTCAATGGGAATGATTTCATTGGTGTCGCCATCACCATCGAGGTCATATATATCTGTGGGCAGGACGCTGTTATCCCCTGCGTCAATTATCACAGAATCAGGGCGCAGGCCGAAATTATAAGTTTGGTTGTTGTTTGGAAGCGCTAAAAACCCAGGGTCAAAATCCATAACTGTGGCATCAATGTTGGCAGTGCCTGCCGGATTTTGGCCTTTGATGAGGCTGTGATTGGCTGTTAACGAGCCCACTTGGTGTTCATTAGGAGATGGTCCTTGCAATCTGATGACTTGGTTACCCCAGAGGATACTGTTGGTCATGTTGGTGTTTCCGAAGACACCGCCACCAGGTGGAGCGCTGGAGGAATCGGTATGAATTGCCTGATTGGCACTGACTCGACTGTGGATTAAATTGATAGAATCACTGTATACACCTCCACCAGCAGAGTCTTCAGATGATACCGCACGATTGCCATGCACCACACTGTGGTTGAGCAGCAGTTCTCGTGAGAAGATACCACCACCCCAAGCAAATTGAGCAAAAGAGTCAGATTTTGATATGGCTAAATTACCGTTAACTTGAGTATGGTGTAGTGCCAGCAAAGTGTTGGGGTTAATCATTGCCACACCACCACCAGAGACCGGTCTGGTTTTGCTTAAAATCACATTGCCAACCACCTGACAGCGTACCAGGGTCAAATTGGCAGTGGAACGAATACCCCCGCCGAAATCATCTGTGATATTAAGCCCATTGAAAATCTTGATGCCCTCAAGCAAAGTCTCGGTGGTGATGTTCATCACTCGATGAGTAAAGTCACCATCGAATATGGTGCGGTGGTTATCAATGTTTTGTGCACCACCACCTGATGGAAAGCCGCCTCGCAGGGTGAGGGCTTTGTTGATTAGAATTTCTTGCCCTTCTTGGTAACGGCCTGCTGCAACGTGTATTTCATCGTTGGTACTGGCAGCTTGTATGGCGGCATTGACACTGGAGAATGCGTTGGGCCATGAAGTGCCGTCGCTGTTTCCAGTGGCAGTGATGTCGACGAAAATCGTTTCAGCCTTGAGGTCTGAGATCATAAATATATTGAATACCGCAACCCAAGCTAAAATGGTGCTTTTGTGTGTTCCCCAGAATCTATACATGTCATCACTTGTTGATATTATTTGATATTTAGCATACCTGATTAATGCATTGGGATAAACAACTGAGCGCAAAGATGTGCCTAATACCAGTAAGTACGTTACTTTTAGGGTTGTTAAGAAAAATAAAATAAATTTTAATGTGTATAAAAATCGAACTGAAATGTTTGGTGTATAATTCGGCCTGTGTTTTTTTCAAGAACAACAATTGAATTTTGATATCTAAATTACCCAAATGGATTGAATTTGGTGCTCTTATTTTGGCATTTGTCGCGGGTTGTATTAATGCCATAGGACTTTTGGTGAGGAGCGAGGTTGTCAGATATTCAATTAGTTTGCTTGTAGAATATCGTTTTACCGCCATATTGATAAATCAACATACCAATAACAAAACAAGGGCCAATGAGTAATACGAATAAGCAAGAACAAACTGTCGCCGATGACTTGAAAGGCCTGAGTCAGTTGGCAGAAGATGGCACCGTGGGTGTCATGGCTTTGGTGGAGTCTATGCACCTGAATGTGCTGACTTTGGGTGGCATGTTGCGCAATAAAGACAAATCATCAGGCCGGATTCTAGGTCGAACCACAGGTTTGACTGGCTTGATTTACAGGACCATCAACAAAACCACGTCTTTGAGTTTCAAAAGTGTGAACCTGGCTTTAGCAAAATTCAAACCCTTACAACGCCAATCATGGCCGAAACAATGGCGCGGTAAGCCGAGAAACCAATGGTTGTCTGCGCTGAATGGTGTGTTAGGTGATCACTTAGAGGCTACTGACAATCCTTTGCAAATCAACATGCAATTGATGCACCAAGGTAAAGCGGTCAACACTACAGAAGCAGCTGTGTTAATCAATGAACACACCGGTGAAAGTTTGTTTTTGGTTCATGGTTTGTGTATGAATGATGAGCAATGGCTTCGTGAAGGGCATGACCATGGAGAGGTTTTGGCCAATTCTCACAAGCAACTGTGTTTTTACCTGCGATACAACACCGGACGTTCTGTTCAAGACAATGGCAAAGACTTGTCTGATATCATGGGTCAAATTACTGAAGCATTGCCCGAACCAAAAGTGATTAATTTCCTTTGTCACAGCATGGGCGGATTGGTGTGCAGGAGTGCGATACACCAAGCTTCCCAAACTTCTGGGCGTCATGATGCTGAAATGGTGTCCGCGCAGTGGCTTGAAAACATCAACAAAGTCATATTTTTGGGAACACCACACCAAGGTGCTACTTTAGAAAAAGCGGGCAATGTTTTGGATTATTTACTTACCATCAGTTCCTACAGTGCGCCTTTCGCTAAATTGACCCGCAGTCGCAGCCAAGGTATTCAAGATTTACAACACGGTTGTATCCATCACTCAGCGTCTTTAAACGAAATGCCCAAACACATCATGGTTCATGCCGTTGCTGGCACCAGGTCAAAAGTTGATTCTATGCCTTATGTTAGCGGTGAAAAAAACGTCATTGATATGTCACTCAAGGGTGATGGTTTGGTTTCAGTATCATCAGCTGTGGCTGAAAAACTGATGCTCAAAGATAAAGGGCATCAACAAAGGTTGCTCGCTGATTGTAATCACATGGAATTGTTGGGTGAAAAAGCATCACAACTGTTAAACCAAATTTTCAATTAGACATTTTGTATTGTTTTATTGCTAAATGTTAAATCAGTCTGAAATACATGTGCGATTTTTGCCAGCGTCTTTGGCTTGATAAAGGGACTTGTCTGCCTTTTGGTATAATGTTTTGATTGTTTCATCTTTTGTGTTCACTGTCGCTACACCAATAGAAACGGTGAATTTGATGTGATGGCCTTCAAAAGTATGTTCCTGGGTCAGAAGTTTTTGCCTGATGATTTCAGTCATTTCTTTGGCATACTGGCGACTGATTTCAGTACATATAATAGCAAATTCTTCTCCACCTATGCGAGCGATGCTGGCCGTGTTATTGAAATTTAATTGCTGAATGATTTGTGCCAAGAAAGCCAAAACCAAATCACCAACAGGATGACCATGTTGGTCGTTGATGTATTTGAAATAATCAATATCTATCAGAAATAACGTAACATTTGTGTGGTTCTGGTTTGACCACAGGTTCTTTAAAATGTTGTCAAATGCACGTCTGTTGTCTAGTTGAGTTAATGAATCAGTGTAAGAAAGTTTCTGTAATTTCTTATTGGCCTCAACCAATTGAGCTGTTTGAGAAATGACTTTTCCTTTGAGCTCTTCATTGAGTGTAATGTACTGCTGCCTGCTGTTTTTGATGTCTTCATAGAGTATTTTAATTTCTTCAGCTAAAAATGGAATTTCATCAGATTCAGGCAAATCAGATTTATTTTTCACCCATTGGGACACTTTGGTTAATTGGTTTGTCCATAAACGGCTCAGTATCCATGCCAGCCATTGTGCAATAAATACGGCGCTGATAAGAATAATCAAAGCAAAAATCATGATGTCTTTTAAGGACTGCGCAATGACTTTTTGGTCAATGATGGTGTTCAGTTCCCACCCCCAATTGAAAGTTGACTGTTGTCGTAAGAACAATGAACTTTGGTCTGATATTTGAAACAAAGGTTTTTGAAATACCGTGTATTGGCTTGGCGTTAATTTACTAACTTGCAATGAACCTTTGTGGTTTTTGACATTGGTTTTTATAGTCTGGTTTTTTTGATCAGTTATGATGGTATGAAAAGGATCGTTTTCGCCCCAACTGGCTGATAATTCTTGAATTGATGACAAGTTTAATGAACCTTCCAAAATACCGAGGGTTTGTTGGTTATTGTCATCAATGATGGCGATACTGATGGCGACAATATGGTCATTTCCAAATCCTTTTCCAATAAAACCAGATGAAACAAATACGTCTTGTTGTTCCATGGCATGGATGAAATAGGGGCGTTCTTTGATGTTCAGCAAAGTTATGTCGATATTGTTATTTTGATTCAATAAAGAAAAAGATTGAATGTCTCCATGTTTATCAGCAATCAACATGCTGATAAAAAACGGATACCTATCATGAAGGTCTTTAAGCTGTTTATTCACGCGTTCAGGCTTATCCCAAATTTCAGCAAATAAATGTTTTTTCTCTTCAAACACTTGAGTGAAAGTGGTCATTTTGTGGTTAAACTCTGAAAATATTTTTGAGTTAACCAGTGCCATATTTGTTTTGATGTTTTTTTCTAAATTTGATACCAAAAAGGTTAAATAAATCATCAGGACCAAAGACATCAATAAAGAAAAAATGACAGATATGTGGCTGGCCGTTTTTTGACGTAAAGTGGGGAAGGCGGGGGCAGCGTTGTCGCTCAAGCCATGTTTAATGGTTGAAAAGTTAATTACAATAGATGCCAGCATGGCACAAAGGATCGCATTGAATGTTAGTTTGGCTAAATAAAGAAGTTGAAATGCCTGATTAATTTCTGGGTTTCTGCCGGTAAGTACCCAAGCTATGGGTAAACCAATGAACAGCCAAAATAAAATGCTAGCAATGATGATGTTTCTAAACCCTTTTGAGATAATAAAAGCGACAAATGCGGCTTCTAATATGAAAATAGAAACTATGTATGAAGACCAAACAAATACCAGTGGTGTAGAAATAATCAACGCAAAAAATATGGCTTTTTTTACGTCTAAATAGCGGGCTAATACAAGAGAGCAAAAGGGGCCGAATATTAACTCGGAGTTTAACAGGAAGGGTATTCGGAAATAATTAAGGGTTACCCCAAGTATAATAAGGGCTAACGCAACTGAAATTTTTTTATTTTTATTTTTAATCGGTCAAGGCTTCTTCATTTCACACCATTTTATTATACAGCAGTTTTGCTGCATAATTTTTTTACTTTTTATTCAAGCACCAAGCCAACCCGAGTTCAGGTTGGCTTGGCGTTGATATTTATTTAGCCAGTTTTAACCAAGTTTCAACCACTGTATCTGGGTTTAGTGAAACGGACTCTATACCTTGTTCCAATAACCATTCAGCCAAATCAGGATGGTCAGATGGACCTTGGCCACAAATGCCGATGTATTTACCGCGTTTTTTACATGCTTGAATCGCCATTGATAGCATTTTCTTAACAGCTGGATCTCGTTCATCAAATAAATCAGCGATGATGCCTGAGTCTCGGTCTAAGCCCAAAGTTAATTGGGTCATGTCATTTGATCCGATTGAGAAACCATCGAAAATGTCAAGGAATTCATCTGCCATCAATGCATTTGATGGTAATTCACACATCATGATGACTTTGAGGCCGTTGTCACCTTGTTTTAAACCATTTTTTGCCATCAAGTCGATGACCTTCTGGCCTTCATCCAAAGTTCGCACAAAAGGCACCATGGCCCACACATTGGTCAAACCCATCTCGTCACGAATGTATTTCAAAGCCTCACATTCCATCTCGAAACAATCAACGAATGAATCATCCAAGTAACGTGATGCACCGCGGAAACCGAGCATGGGGTTTTCTTCTTCAGGTTCGTATTGACGGCCACCAATTAAGTTGGCGTACTCATTTGATTTAAAGTCTGACAAACGGACAATCACTGGGCTTGGGCTGAATGCCGCTGCTAAAGTCGAGATGCCTTCTGCCAATCGTTTAACAAAGTAATCACGAGGTGAGGCATAGGCGGCAATCATTGGGTCTGTAATTTGTTTAACTTCAGCAGGTTGTGCGTCATAGTTCAACAACACTTTAGGGTGGATGGCAATCATGCGGTTGATGATAAATTCCAATCGTGCCAAGCCAATACCAAAATTAGGCAGGTTTTGAAAGTCAAAAGCACGATCTGGATTACCCACATTCATCATGATTTTCAACGGTGCTTCAGGCATGTTTTCTAAGTCAGTGGTATGGATGTCAAATCCCATCAAACCGTCATAAACATATCCTGTGTCACCTTCACAACACGATACGGTCACTTCGCTGTTGTGTGCAATTTTCTGTGTCGCATCACCACAACCCACAATTGCTGGAATGCCCAGTTCGCGAGCAATGATGGCGGCATGACAGGTTCTGCCACCACGGTTGGTGACAATAGCGGCTGCTTTTTTCATGATGGGTTCCCAATCAGGGTCGGTCATGTCTGTAACCAGCACGTCTCCGGCATTGATTTGATCCATTTGAGCAATGCTTTTGATGACCTTGGCAGTACCTTGGCCTACTTTTTGGCCAATACTTCGGCCTTCGCAAACGATGTCACCACGTTTTTGTAGTTGGTAACGTTCGATGCTTTGGCCTTTGGTTTCGCGTGATTTAACCGTTTCAGGTCGAGCTTGTACAATGTATAAATTACCAGTAACACCGTCTTTGGCCCATTCGATGTCCATCGGACGGCCATAATGTTTTTCAATGATCATGGCTTGTTTGGCCAGTTGTTCTACTTCACCGTCATTGATAGAAAATTGTTGACTGCGTTCAGCTGACACATTACCCGTTTGAACACCTGTGTCGGCATAGGTCATTTCAATGGCTTTAGAACCCAAGTTGCGGCGCAATACTGCAGGACGGTCAGCGCTTAAGGCATTTTTGTAAACATAAAATTCATCAGGGTTGACAGCCCCTTGAACCACCATTTCACCCAGACCATAAGATGAAGTGATAAACACCACATCATTGAAGCCTGATTCGGTGTCCATTGAGAACATCACACCAGAAGCGGCCAAATCTGATCGAACCATTTGTTGAACCCCCACTGACAAATACACATCATCGTGTTCAAAACCATGGTGGACACGGTAAGAAATCGCGCGATCATTGTATAAAGAAGCGAATACTTCATGGGCTTTGGCAATGATTTCATCTGCGCCATTGACGTTCAAGAAAGTTTCTTGCTGGCCTGCGAAAGAAGCATCTGGTAAATCTTCTGCGGTGGCTGATGATCGAACTGCAACTGTAAAGTCTGTGCCCAAACGTTCTTTCATGGCCGCATATGCTTCAGTTATGGCAGTTTGTAAGGCTGGTTGGAATGGCGTGTCCATAATCCAACCTCGTACTTCGCTACCTGCAGCACGCAAAGCATCAATATTTTCGGTGTCTAATGTTTTTAACTTTTGACTGATTTTATCGGCCAATCCAGAAACAGTTAAATACTCTTTAAAAGCGTATGCGGTGGTAGCAAAGCCACCAGGCACTTGTACGCCGAGTGCAGTCAAGTTGGTAATCATTTCGCCTAATGAGGCATTTTTACCGCCAACTTGCTCTAAGTCATTCATGTTCAATTGGTCAAGATTGAGGATGTAATCAGACATTGTGGATTCCAGTAGTGTGTCAAAAATGTTATATTCTACTGAAATTAAGCGTCAAAAACAGGTTAAATATGGAAAAGAAAACATGCGCCGTCTTTTATGTCTCAGATGGCACTGCAATTACCGCAGAAACTGTGGGACAAAGTTTAATTACCCAGTTCAAAGGCATTGAGTTTATACAAAAGAGGTTGCCTTTTATTGATTCTGTTCAAGTAGCAAAAGATGCGGCTAATATCATTGCCAATACGCCTTCAGACTTTCAACCTCTGGTGATCAATACCGTGGTAGATTTGGAGTTGAGAAAAATCATTCATTCAGGTGGGGGCTTGAAATTAGATCCATTCAATCGCTTGTTGCGACGCATCGAGAAAAATTTAGGGATTGAGCGTGATCCGGGTGTGGGTAGGGCGCATGGCATGAGTAACACTGAAAATTATGATGATCGCATGGAGGCGATGAATTTTGCTTTGTCGCATGATGATGGCATCAGCCTCAATTACAACAGTGCTGATATTATTTTGTTGGGGGTTTCTCGCTCTGGAAAAACACCCACTTGTTTATACTTGGCATTGCATTACGGTCTCAAAGCGGCCAATTACCCCATCACAGATGATGATTTAGAAACATTGACATTACCAAAAGAAATCATGAAGCACAAAGGCAAATTGTTTGGTTTGACCATTGACCCTTTTAGGTTGTCTCAAATTCGATCAGTCAGACGACCAGATTCTCGTTATGCTGAACTGAGAAAGTGCCAAGCTGAAGTCAGTGACGCTGAAAGCATGTTCCACCGCAGCCAAATTAAATTCCTCAGTACAACACACACTTCTATTGAAGAGATTTCAGGTAAAATCATGGTTGCTTTAGACTTAAATAAACGCTTGTATTGAAACAGTCAAAATCTGTTATAGTTAAGAAAAATTTAAAATTATTTCATGTTATTAAATTCTCAATTTCTCGAACACCGTCAACTGGCTTTGAAAAACAAAGTCAGCATCACGGTTTTGCATGAATATAATTATTTGTTATTAAATCAATTGTTTTCCGAATGGACGGGAACTACAAAAGTTCACCATTGGCAGCCCAAAAATAAAGCCAAATTACAATTGCGTGTGCGTGAGAATTTCAAATACACCACAGAGTTTTCCATGGCCATGCTGTTCAGTGATGCCACTTCTGACCCCATGGTGGTTCGCATTTATCATGATGCACAATTGGCGGAATTGGTTTATTCAAACGAATTTGAGCGTCAATATAGACAATTGGGTGGTTTGGCTGATACCGATCATCAAGCAGAATTGCGCTTCAGTCAAAATTGTTTTTTAAATAAGTGGCTGATATTTTTGTTACAAAACGGGTATCATAAAGAAAAGGTTGATTGAGACCGAATCATCAACAAACAATCTGCGTCAACAGCATGTGAGCGCAAAAAAAATAATTCGGTTATCAACCTCGGGGACAACAATAAAGAGGTTAATTAATGAAGCCAACTGACATTACAGATCCAGACTACTTTCATAAAGTCGTGGATTGTCAATATGCCTGCCCAGCGCACACGCCTGTGCCTGAATACATTCGACTCATTGCTGCTGGAAGATACGATGATGCCTATATGATTAATTGGCAATCCAACGTGTTTCCAGGTGTGTTAGGTCGCACTTGTGATCGACCATGTGAACCTGCCTGTAGGCGTGGACGTGTAGAAGAGGAACCTGTTGCTATATGCCGTTTAAAACGCGTGGCAGCAGACAATAAATCTGACATCACACATCGTTTGCCCGAAATACCTGAAAAGAAAAACGGTAAAAAAATCGCCTTGATTGGTGCAGGACCAGCATCATTAACGGTGGCTCGGGATCTGATGCCTTTGGGTTATGAAGTTGATTTATATGATGATCAGCGTAAGGGCGGCGGTTTTATGCGCAGTCAGATACCATCGTTTCGTTTGCCAGAATCAGTCTTGGATGAAGAGGTGAACTACATTTTAGACATGGGTGTGGTGACTCACTTCAATCAAGAAGTGACCAGTATGAAAGACATATTGTCCAAGAATTACGATGCGGTTTTTGTTGGCACTGGCGCTCCACGTGGGCGTGATTTGCCCAAATTACAAGGTCGCGATGAAGGAAGTAAAAATATCCACATAGGTATCGATTGGTTGGCTTCAGTGGCTTTTGAGCATATTGATAAAATTGGTGAAAAAGTGTTGGTGCTTGGTGGTGGTAACACGGCCATGGATTGTTGTCGTACAGCCAAAAGGTTAGGTGGCAAAGACGTGCGTGTGGTAGTCAGAAGCCCAAAAACTGACATGAAGGCATCGCCATGGGAAATCGAAGATGCCATGAATGAAGACATACCCATGTTTGAGAACCACAACCCCAAAGCTTTTATTACTGAACAAGGCAAATTGGTAGGCATGTTATTTGAGATAGTTGAGCCTGTCTTTGATGATGCAGGCAAAAGAACACTGGTGCCAACGGGCGAAGAAGTGATGATGCCCTGTGATGATGTTTTGATGGCGATTGGTCAGTTGAATTCTTTTCCATGGATAGAACGTGATTTGGGCATTGAATTCAATGATTGGGACATGCCTGAAGTGGATAAAACCACCTTTCAGACATCATTGCCGCATGTGTTTGTCGGCGGGGATGCTGCTTGGGGTCCTGAAAATGTGATCACAGCTGTAGCACATGGCCATCAAGCTGCAATTTCTATTGATTTGTATTGTGAACAAAAAGCAACGACAGAACGGCCAGCGCCTTTTGTTAACCTGGTCAGTCAAAAAATGGGCTTTCATGATTGGTTGTATGATGCACACATATCTGATGAAGACAGAAAGATTGTTGCCTTGCAAGACAAACAAAAAGCCTTGGCAGACAGGAAACTGGAAGTCGAGAAGGGTTTTGATTTGTCGCAAGGGTATGCAGAGGCCATGCGTTGTTTGAATTGTGATGTGCAGACGGTGTTTGAAACTGACCGTTGTATTGAATGTGATGCCTGTGAAGACATTTGTCCAGTGGACTGTATTAATTTTACTGACAATGAAGAGGAAGATGTGTTGCGGGATTTGCTTAAGGTCAAAGCAACCAACAAAGAGCAAGATTTGTATGTATCTTCTGAATTAAAAACCAAACGTGTCATGGTCAAAGATGAAAACGTGTGTTTGCATTGTGGCTTATGCGCAGAGCGTTGTCCCACAGGGGCTTGGGATATGCAACAATTCCTTTTGAATGAAGCCAAGGCGGGTCAAAGATGAACAGTACAAACAGTAAAAAATTGATTAAAGGAACCAATGATTTTGTCATCCGATTTGCTAATGTGAATGGTTCGGGTTCGGCTTCAGCCAATAATTTATTCAGCAAAGTGGTGTTTCGTTCTGGCGTGCCCATTTCATCGAAAAATATTTTCCCTTCGAACATTCAGGGCTTACCAACCTGGTTTGAAGTGCGTGTTAATGAAGCAGGTTATTTAGGCAGGCGTGGAGGCTATGATTTTATTGTGGCGGTGAATGGTCAAACCATGGACAGGGATTATCAAGATTTGTTACCGGGAGGCTATTTTTTCTATGATTCTTCAAAACGATTGCCAAACCATTATCAACGCACAGACATACAATTAATTGGTATCCCATTAACCACAATCTGTAATGAGCACTATACAGAGCCGCGCCTCAGACAGATTTTCAAGAACATCATTTATGTCGGGGCTTTGGCTTATTTGTTTGACATGGATTTTTCTGTTTTTGAAGCTTCCATTAAGTCTCAGTTTGCCAAGAAAGCCAAGCTGATTGAACCTAATATCAAGGCGTTGTTACTGGGCTATGATTATGCCAAAGAACATTTCACTGGTTGTTGTGGTCTGAATATTCATCGGCGTGACTTGAATGGTGATCAAATACAAATGGAAGGCAATGACGCAGCTGGTTTAGGTGCTGTTTATGCTGGTGCTACAGTTGCAGGTTGGTATCCCATTACGCCATCAACTTCTGTGATTGAAGCCTTTGAAAAGTACTGCCATAAATATCGAGTAGATGGTGACGGTAAGAATAAGTTCGCCATTATTCAAGCAGAAGATGAATTGGCAGCTGTCGGAATAGTCATTGGTGCCAGCTGGAATGGTGCGAGGTCATTCACCGCGACTTCAGGACCGGGTGTTTCTTTAATGAGTGAGTTTTTGGGGTTGGCTTATTTTTCAGAAATTCCTGTGGTGTTAATGGACATTCAACGTACTGGTCCAAGTACCGGAATGCCGACCAGAACGCAACAATCTGATTTGCTGGCTGCCGCTTATGCTTCACATGGTGACACAAAACATGTCCTACTTTTTCCATCGAGTCCGACTGAGTGTTTTCACATGACGGTGCAAAGTTTTGATTTAGCGGAAGGTTTACAAACACCTGTGATTTTGATGTCAGATTTAGATTTGGGCATGAATGTCCACCAGTGTGATCCGATTACTTGGGATGACGCTCAGATTTATGATCGTGGCAAAGTATTGAACCTGCAGCAATTAGATGAGCTGCCTGAGCGTTGGGGGCGCTACCTTGATGTAGACGGTGATGGCATTCCGTACCGAACCATCCCAGGCACACACTCAGAAAAAGGTGCTTTTTTTACGCGTGGTTCTTCGCATGATGAGTATGCCGCATATACTGAAGATGGTGAGGTTTATGCCGAAGGCATGCAGCGTTTATTGATCAAGTGGAACACAGCCAAAAACATGGTGCCACGAGCTGAAATTTCTGGAAATGTGAGTGAAATGGGTGTGTTATATTTTGGCACCAGTGCCTATGCCACAGAAGAAGCATTAGATACTTTAAGGCAGCAAAATGATTTGGATGCCATTCGAGTTAAAGCTTTTCCTTTTGGTCCCGAAGTGGATGAGTTTGTTAAAGAACACAAGCAAGTTTTTGTTATAGAACAAAACAGAGATGGTCAAATGAAAACAATGATTATCAATGAGTTAAGCACAAATCCTGAGAAATTGATTTCTATTTTGAATATAGATGGCATGCCCATCACCGCGCAATTCTTGATTGACTCCATTGGTCAGTATTTATCGCCTAAAACAATGCAAGCCGTTAAACAGGAGACAGCATCATGACTTTTATTAGACCTAACTTCAGACACCCAGAAAATCATACCAATGAACGTGGGTTTTCGATTAAGAATTATGAAGGTGCGCTGTCAACTTTATGTGCCGGTTGTGGTCATGATTCCATCAGTGCATCCATCATTAAGTCATGCTTTGAGTTGAATTTAGAACCGCATAAAATAGCCAAAATTTCAGGCATCGGTTGTTCATCCAAAACGCCAACCTATTTTTTGGGCAAGGCCCATGGTTTTAACTCAGTTCATGGCCGCATGCCATCAGTGACTACAGGTGCTAACATGGCCAATAAAGACCTGTTGTATATAGGCGTTTCTGGTGACGGTGACACGGCATCAATCGGCATGGGCCAGTTTGCTCACGTGGTCAGACGCAATTTAAATATGGTTTATATTGTCATGAATAATGGTTGTTATGGTTTGACCAAAGGCCAGGATTCAGCCACAGCAGACAAAGGTTCTGCGGGTAAGAAGGGTGTGCCATCACCTTTTGATTCAATTGATTTGTGCGAACTGGCCCTACAATTGGGAGCAGGGATGGTGGCCCGCAGCTTTTCGGGAGATAAAAAACAACTGGTGCCGTTAATCAAAGCAGCGATTAAACATAATGGCTTTGCATTCATTGATGTGGTTTCCCCTTGTGTTACCTTCAATAACACGCCAAATTCTACCAAAGGATATGAATGGGTGCGTGATCACATGGAGGCCACAGGAACGATTGATTTTATTCCGCATCAAAGCGAAATCACTGTGGATTACCCTGAAGGCAGTTCACGAACTGTTGCTATGCACGATGGCAGTGCTTTGACGCTACAAAAGAACCAACATGATTATGACTTAAGTTGCAGAAAAGAAGCCATTAATCGCATTGAAACCGTTAAAATGCAGCAAAAAATACTCACTGGGTTGATGTATTTAAATGAGTCTGAATCTGACACCCACGGCAGAATCAACACATCTGATCAAGCCCTAAACAGCCTGGCGCAATCTGAATTGTGTCCAGGTTCAACTGTACTCGATGCATTGAATGCCAGTTTGAGGTAATAAAATTTAAACCAAAGGAATAATTAAAGACATGGATAAGCATTATTTTTATCAAAATTCAGTTCAGTGTGTTGAAGCAGAAATTGATTTTGTTGAAGCCACTTATAAGCAGCTTAAAGGCCGTGACGCCATCACATTAAGGGAAGATTTTTGTGGTACAGCACAAACCGCTTGTGAGTGGGTTCAGCGTGCTGACGATAAACAAGCATGGGGTGTTGATTTGGATCCGTTGGTCATGCAGTGGGGTGAAAACAATAACATTGCAGCAATGACGGGTTCACAACAAGCACGGATACAATTGTCACAAGCTGATGTGATGGAAGCGCCTGTGAAAAAGTTGGATGTGGTTTTGGCCATGAATTTCAGTTATTTCATTTTTATGCAGCGTGATTTGATGTTGCAATATTTTCGATCAGTTAAAGATTCTTTAAATGAAGATGGTGTGTTCTTTTTAGACGCCTTTGGTGGTTATGAAGCTGCCAAAGAACTGGTGGAAGAGCGAGAGTGTGATGGTTTTACCTATATTTGGGAGCAAGCCAGTTTCAATCCCATAAACTCTGAAATGCAATGTTATATTCACTTTGAAACCGATGAAGGTGTTCGTATGAACAAGGCATTTGATTATTATTGGCGTTTGTGGACATTGCCAGAAATCACTGAAATGTTATTAACTGCCGGATTTAAAACTGCTGATGTTTACTGGGAAGGAACTGACGAAAAGACAGGTGAGGGTGATGGTGTATATTGCAAATCGAAACAAGGCACAGCTGATGCAGGTTGGGTATGTTACATCGTTGCTGAAAAGTAATCAGGCGGAGAGTTCACCGTTAACCACAAGGTTTTTGATGTCGTTGCGAACTTGATTTTTAAGGTTTGAATTCAATTCAATGGTGCGTTTTAAAATGGCGAAACTTTCCATGTCGATTTGTGTCCATTTAACATCAAATGTATCAGCACCTACTTGTGTAACCATGACACTCATTGCGATGGCTCTGGCGCCTTCTATGGGAATGTTAAGGCGGTATATTTCTTTGGTTTTTATGTCCCGACCTTTGGGGATAGACAGGTGAGCAGACATTAAAGAAAGGCTGTGAATTTCAGTTTCTAAGCAATCCATACCCGAATAAAGCTGTACAGTTGTAGCGAACTGAATGGTATTGACTTCTGTTGGTATGTTTGCGCTTTCCATTAGTATCATTTCAGTTTGGAATAACTGTTTTCAAGCCATTGATATTATTCGATAAGATTGCTTTGTTTTTGCGCAGTAATTCACATTACTGAGATTATTTGCCATTAATACAGCAGCCTGGTTAAGAATTGGGACAGGTCTTTATATTTTTCTTTATCAACTTCAATAAAACCATCTGTATTCAATTCTGCCAAAATATCAAAAGTTTCATCTGTTTCCCCAATGGCCATTATGGCCTTTTTAAAATTTTCACGGGTGCCTGAGTCTACATGTGGAGCGGCTAAAAAGGTGAGGCCTGGCATGGGGTCGCTGACTTTGAGCTCTAATAAATTTGAATAGATTTCATACACTGATGAAGGAACAATGGCAGCTTGTGCTGTTTGTGCAAACACTTGCTCCATGACATCTTCCCAAGAAAGTGCTGAAACCACTTTGGTTGGTTGTAAGAATAAATCTGTAAACCACTGGTCGAACAGCAAAGAGGCCATGTTAGGGTTGGGCAGCATCACAACACTTTTGCCCACCAAAAATGCATCAATTGCTTGACCTTCTGCAGGTTCAAAATCAGAAATTAAATGGTACCTGATTTCTTCTTGTACTGTGGCAACTGGTATATAACCTTTCTCTTCCATCCTGTAAGCAGCGACGTGAGAGGCGTCTAATGTGAATTCAGGTGTTTCATTTTTGGCAGCACGCCAATAAAAGTAATAGTTGTCTTTAACCTCAATATTGACCGTGAAGCCGGTCTTGCTTTCTAAATATCGTTTTAAGGGTTCGTATACAAAAGTTGCTTGTTCGGATGGAAATGTAGCCTCAACTGCAAGTGTGACTGTTTGAGCACGAGTAACAAAGGATGTGCTGAGTAACACGAGGCAGGTCAATAATTTGATTGTGCTGTTCATATATTTATTTCCGTTGTATGAATTAAATATAACAAAAAAAGACAAAGTGTTCAAATATTTATAGCGACTATTTCAATTAAGAGACAACAGCTTGCCGTAAGTGTTTACCATCAATTTCATGTGCATCAGAGCACCAGACTATTTTCCCATTAACTGGTGTGTTAGGTTCTTCGGTGTTGTTTGGGTTGACATGAATTAATTGCATCCTTTTTTTAACTTCACCCAAAAAATGTAATCGGGCTATGATTTCTTGTCCAGGGTAACAGCCTTTTTTGAAGTCAATGACGTTAAGTTGATCCAGGTTGACATGCTGGGGTATGTGTTTTTCTTGATATGATTTGGTAATAAAAGGCAAGCCCCATGAAAATAACGTTGGCCAAATTTCTTCGGATGTCGAGTCGGTGCTTTTGTCACAAACCACCAATGGATATTGGTTTTTTTTAATGCCACCTTCAATCATACACAGTGTTTTTCCATCCAATCGTTCAATCTGGACATCCATCCGAAAACGACGCATATTTAAATACATCAATAACTCTTCGGACATGGTGTTGTTAATTGCAATTTCTATTTGGTTCTTATGCAGGATGACAAAAAAACTGAATAAAATTCTGCCTTTGGGGTTACAAATACTTGAATAACTGCACGTGATGGCTGATGCCGGTTCTATTTTACTGATGGCTTGGTTGTTAAGAAATGTGAAGCATTCACTGCCTTTGAGTTGAATGATGTCGATAGATTGAAAACTTGTCATGGTTTGTATCTTTAAAAAAAGGTGGGTTTGGCTTATAATGCCACGTGAACGTAAACGTTGTCATTAATATGTCTGAAAACACAGAAAACAAGTCTCAGGACACAATAAAAAATTCTGATAAAAACAAAGACAAGGCCAGTCAAAAACCTCAAGCAGAAAATGCAAAAGAATATGGCGGCAGAAAAGACGGTTTAGATCCCACACGATTTGGTGATTGGGAAAAAAACGGGCGTTGTATCGATTTTTAAAACCTTTTCGACAGGTAATTCATGAGTAAACCACAAAGACCGCTGTCACCGCATTTGCAGGTGTATAAGCCCCAATTGACTTCAATGATGTCAATCACTCACCGCCTTACAGGACTGTTTTTGTCCCTGGGGTTGGTTATTTTTGTTTATTGGCTTTTCAGTTTGGCTAAATCACCAGGTATGGCTAATGAAATGATTGGTTTTGTCCAAACAACGCTGGGTTGTGTCATTTTTTACGTTTGGGTATTTGCCTTCGCGTACCACCTATGTAATGGCATCCGTCATTTGTTTTGGGACGCAGGAAAGGGATATTCAATCCCGGCCGTTTACCGATCAGGTTATATGGTAATTTTGGGTGCAGCTTTATTGACTGCTTTAGTTTACGTTTTAGGACGATAAGGAGTCACCATGAGTAATGAATCTATGAAGTTTAGATCTGACACCAAAAGGGTTAAAGGTTTAGGGGCGTCAAAAAGTGGCTTTGGTCATTGGTGGATGCAAAGGATAACCGGTACCTTATTGATACCTTGTGGACTGTACTTGTTGATATCTTTAACAGCATTGGAAATCACTGATGCTTCAGTTGTGGTGACTTGGATGAGTCATCCTTTCAACGGTATTGTCACATTATTATTCGCATTGGCTGCAAGTTATCATGGCGCATTAGGTATCCAAGTGGTATTGGAAGACTATGTCCATAACCATGCGGTAAACCTCACCTTACGATTTTTGACCATGGTATTGATGATTGTCATGATGATGGTCAGCATTTATTCAGTGGCAAGCATTTTATTAGGATAATCCCATGAGCCCAGAAATTAAGAAAAAATATAAAATCACAGAACACAAATTTGACGCCATTGTGGTTGGCGCTGGCGGCGCTGGATTACGTGCCACCATGGGTTTAGCGACAAAAGGCCTGAAAACAGCCTGTATCACTAAAGTATTCCCAACACGTTCACATACTGTTGCGGCACAAGGCGGCATGTCTGCTTCTTTGGGTAACATGGGTGAAGACGATTGGCGCTGGCACATGTACGATACCATCAAAGGTTCGGACTGGTTAGGCGATCAAGACGCGATTGAATACATGTGTCGTGAAGCGGTACCTTCGGTTGTTGAATTGGAACATTACGGCGTGCCATTTTCACGTACTGAAGAAGGTAAAATTTACCAAAGACCTTTTGGTGGCATGACCACCAACTTCGGTGAAGGCACAGCTCAAAGAACTTGCGCAGCAGCTGACAGAACAGGTCATGCGATTTTGCATACTTTGTATCAACAATCATTAAAGCATGATGCGTCATTCTTTATTGAATACTTCGCCATTGACCTGGTGATGGAAGACGGCGAATGTAAGGGTGTGTTGGCTTGGAACCTGGCTGACGGTACATTACATTTATTCCGAGGTCATGCGGTTATTTTGGCCACTGGTGGTTATGGTCGTGCATACTTCTCTTGTACTTCGGCTCACACCTGTACAGGCGATGGTAATGCCATGGTGTTACGCGCTGGCTTACCATTACAAGACATGGAATTCGTACAATTCCACCCAACCGGTATTTATGGTGCAGGTTGTTTGATAACTGAAGGCGTGCGTGGCGAGGGTGGTTTCTTGACCAACTCGAAAGGCGAACGCTTTATGGAACGCTATGCACCGAATGCCAAAGATTTGGCATCACGTGATGTGGTATCACGTTCAATGACCATAGAAATTCGCGAAGGCCGTGGTGTTGGCGCTGAAAACGATCACATTCACTTGCATTTGGAGCATTTGGGTGCGGACGTGATCAACAAGCGTTTACCAGGTATTGCTGAATCTGCTGAAATTTTCGCAGGTGTCGATGTGGCCAAAGAGCCGATCCCAGTGATTCCAACAGTTCATTACAACATGGGCGGTATTCCGACCAATTACCACGGTGAAGTGGTAACCAAAGACGGTGATGACCCTGATAAAGTGGTTCCAGGTTTGTTCGCCATTGGTGAGGCAGCATGTGTATCAGTACACGGCGCGAACCGTTTGGGTTCTAACTCGTTATTAGATTTGATTGTGTTTGGTCGTGCGGTAGCCGATCGTTGTGGTGAAATCATCAAGCCAGGTACCAACCACACCGAATTGCCTGCTGATGCTTTGGACAAGTCATTGGAAAACTTAGACAAAACACGACATGCAAAAGGCAGCATCAAAACGGCTGACTTGCGTCTGGAAATGCAAAAAATCATGCAAAATAATGCAGCAGTATTCAGAACTGGCGAAGTGTTACAAGAAGGTTGTGACCAGATTGCAGCCACAGCGGCTAAAATTGGTGATCTACACGTCAGTGATGAGACCATGGTTTGGAACACCGATTTGGTAGAAACTTTAGAGTTACAAAACCTGATGATTCAAGCCAAAGTCACCATGTTTTCTGCTGAAAACCGCAAAGAATCTCGCGGTGCACATGCCCGCGAAGACTTCCCAGACAGAAATGACGATGAATGGATGAAGCACACATTGACCTATATTGATGGCAATGGCGACATTTCATTCGATTACCGCCCCGTTCACATGTACACACTGTCAGACGAGTGTGAAGTGATTCCACCTAAACCGCGTGTTTACTGATAATAGAGGATATTATGGCTGAATTTAGATTACCTAAAAACTCAAGAGTCCAAAAAGGAAAACACCATAAATCTGAAGGTGCGAAAAACACAACCACGGTCAAAGTTTACCGTTGGTCACCAGATGATGGGCAAAACCCAAGAACTGACAGCTATGAAGTCGATTTAGACTCATGTGGCCCAATGGTTCTGGATGCTTTGATTAAAATCAAAGACGAAATGGATTCCACTGTGGCATTCAGACGTTCTTGTCGTGAAGGCATTTGTGGCTCATGTGCCATGAACATCAACGGCACGAACACTTTGGCATGTACCACCTCGATCAAAGGCTTTAAAGGCAAAGAAATTGCCATCTATCCTTTGCCACACATGGAAGTCATCAGAGACTTGGTGCCAGATTTAACACACTTCTATGCCCAATACGCTTCAATCAAGCCTTGGATGCAAACTGACTCAGTACCATTGCCTGATAAAGAACGTTTACAATCAATTGAAGACCGTGAAAAATTAGACGGTTTGTACGAGTGTATTTTGTGTGCCTGTTGTCAAACCTCATGTCCCAGTTACTGGTGGAATGGCGACCGCTATTTGGGTCCTGCAGTTTTATTGCAGTCTTACCGCTGGTTGGCTGACTCGCGTGATGAATACACTGGCGAGCGATTGGAAGATTTGGAAGATCCTTTCAAAGTATACCGTTGTCACACCATCATGAACTGTGNGAGACCATGGTTTGGAACACCGATTTGGTAGAAACTTTAGAGTTACAAAACCTGATGATTCAAGCCAAAGTCACCATGTTTTCTGCTGAAAACCGCAAAGAATCTCGCGGTGCACATGCCCGCGAAGACTTCCCAGACAGAAATGACGATGAATGGATGAAGCACACATTGACCTATATTGATGGCAATGGCGACCGCTATTTGGGTCCTGCAGTTTTATTGCAGTCTTACCGCTGGTTGGCTGACTCGCGTGATGAATACACTGGCGAGCGATTGGAAGATTTGGAAGATCCTTTCAAAGTATACCGTTGTCACACCATCATGAACTGTGCCAATACCTGTCCAAAAGGTTTGAACCCAGGTAAAGCGATTGGTGAAATCAAAAAAATGATTGCACAACGTCACGCACTGTAATTGTTGGCTGAAGTGACTAAAGAAAACAGATGACTGATTATCCCGCCGAAACAGTACCAAATGAATTAACCGAAGGTTATTTTCAATGGCGCTGTCGACGCGGGATGAAAGAGTTGGACTTCATCATGACACGTTATTTAAATGACGCTTACCCAAGCATGACTCAACAAGACAAAGTCCAATTTAATGAATTTCTCCAGCTACAAGACATGACACTGTGGTCATGGCTGAATGGTAAAGTCATACCTGAAGATGCCGCAACGGCACAATTGGTTAAAGACATCTGTGCCGCCGGTTACCTTAAAAAATAAACAGCTACACGATACCTTATATTTGGCCCAAGGGCTGATAACACTTTCCATCGCCATCATTATTTGGCTGACAATCACTCAAAACTATTTATTGATCATGGCTTTACCCTTATTAGCCTGGGGATTCATCCGAAACCGTCAAACCATCAGGCAAAACAAGCAATTTAACCTCGTCATGAACGCCGAATGCGAATGGCGATTGGTGCACAAAGATACTTTAAAAGTCACCGAGGCTAAACTCACCAATTACTGGCAAACGCCAACCTTCATGATCATCCACCTAAGTACTGAAAGCAAAAATTATCACCCGCTGATACTGAGAAGACAAATTGAACCCGCAGCTTATT
Organism: Marinicella rhabdoformis; assembly: GCF_009671245.1. Taxonomy (NCBI): domain Bacteria; kingdom Pseudomonadati; phylum Pseudomonadota; class Gammaproteobacteria; order Lysobacterales; family Marinicellaceae; genus Marinicella; species Marinicella rhabdoformis. The sequence continues at coordinate 583 of NZ_VTFS01000009.1, read as the reverse complement.
CAAGGTTGTTGCAAGGTGTGCAAAAACAATTATAAAGGTTTAAACTACAATTTTGGGGATGGGGTGTTTGTGTCACTTTTATAGACATCTATTGATAGGTTTTTAATGGCCTGTCTTGTTGTTGAACCAATCATTTAATCACAAGAAACCACAAAAAAGACCGGGTTTGCCGGTCGTTTTTGTGGGTAAGTCACGTTTTTTTTTAATTAGCTGAAGGCATGATTACAGTGTCAATGACGTGAATGATGCCGTTGCTGGTTTTGATGTCTGTTTTAACAACATTACTGCTGTTGTTCAATACCACGCCACCGTCTTTGACCATGATGGCCACATCGCTGCCTTGTACTGTTGAAGCAGATGATAGTTTTACTACATCTTTTGCTTTTACTTTGCCCAATACCACGTGGTAGGTCAAAATTGCGGCCAGTTGATCTTTGTTTTCTGGTTTCAATAATGATTCAATGGTGCCCTCTGGTAGTTTAGCAAAAGCTTCATCAGTGGGAGCAAATACTGTAAAAGGACCATCACCCTTTAATGTATCAACTAAGTCTGCTGCTTTTACTGCCGCGACCAAAGTATTAAA
>NZ_VTFS01000008.1 GCF_009671245.1 Marinicella rhabdoformis | reverse complement strand
GCCTTCTTCAACCATCAACTTCGCATAATCACGACGTTGTTCAACCGTAAATGATAATCTTTGCTTCTTTGACATTTTTTAACCTCTGTTTCTTGTATTATATAGGCTAAGAATATGTCCGAGTTTATTAGACCATTACATAGTTCATCCTAAAAATTTTGTTTATGCGGGAAGAAGGTGGCATATTAGAGCCTTTGATGAAATGACTTCAGAGTATCGTGACTTTAATTTAGCAAGGATTAAATCCATCAAGCCCGCTTCAAAAGCATTGGATATACCTAAAGACTTAGAATGGGACACTCATGTGAATTTAATAATAAAACCGCACCCGATGTTAACCCCTGATCAAGAAATATTAGTCAGAGATGAGCTTTTCAAAGGGGCGGCATTCAGAAGCATGAAAACCAGAAAAGCGCTCATAGGATACCTACTGAGAGAATTAGAAGTAGCAGAAAACCCTGAAAAACAAACTCCTCCTGAATATCAATTGCATTTACACAGCATAAAAGAATGATGGTGCTAGCTAATTGATCATTCAAATATTAATTCACCGTTACTACAACATGAACTGCCCACTTGAATTGGTGGGCACTTAATAGTTCCAAATGAGCAATATACACAGCAATCACCCTTGTTAGGTTCTAGCACTGTGTTGCAGAATGAACATTCATAAAACCATTGGCATGCATCTGTTGGCATGGTTTCAGCTTTTGATTCCTTGCAATGTGGACAAGTGATGGTTGAATTAAGGATTGGTTCTGACTGCATGGATTCACTCTATGATTAATTTTGCCGGATATCCAGCCATTGTAGAGGCTTCCTCTATTTTTGTTACAGTGGTTTTTTCTGGATTGAATGTGACCTGTGCGGTTTTAGTCTCATAATCCACAGTAGCTTCTGTGACTCCATCAACTTTTTCAAACGCTTTTCTGACCGTAATATCACACATCTTACAAGTCATGTTTTCAATCGATAGTTTGACTACTTGGTTGGTGGCCAAAGCATTGGTTGTTAATAGCAACATGCAGATGGAAGCCATGCTTAATAATAATTTTAGTTGCTTCATTTTTTTCAAACTCCTGATGATTTAATCGATAATATATTCAGCATAATATTGGAAAGTAATCATGCTGATTAGTATGCAGCAAATAACCCAGAATATAACTCTTTGATTTCGCAAAACCCTCTTGTCAGCACATAGTTTGCCATCATCACATTGTTCTGGAGTGATGTAGAGTCTATAAAATGCCCAACACAATAAGATAATCGTTATCCCAGCAAATATAGGACTGTATGGCTCCATTGCAGTTAATGAACTGATCCATGTTCCACTGATACCCATACTAAGTAACAGCAGTGGACCAATACAACAAGCACTGGCTCCTATTGCGGCCAATGTCGCTGTCAGAATGGTTCTTTTGTTCGAGATCATGGATTTATTCTTTTATAAAAGTGGTTGATTTTAAACTCCGTAGCTAGCCCCAGAGTCAAGGTGATTTTGCTAAAGAGTCAATCAGAGCACAGTTTGGGGTGTCTTCTGTTTTTTCACAGGCATCAATCAAACCATCCAGTTCTTTTTTCATGGCGTTTAAATCTTTCAGCTGATGAATGATTTTTTGTCTTTTAGCAATCGCCAGTTCTTTGACATCATGACAATTACCCTCACCGAGATTCAAAAGTTCCTTGATCTCTGCAAGGACAAAACCAAGTTGTTGTGCACGCTTGATGAATTTTATGGTACTGACTAAATTGGAATCATATTTTCTAAACCCTGATATGGGTTTGGAAGGCTCATTGATCAAATCTATCCGCTGATAATATCGAATGGTTTCTACATTGACTCCAGCTTGCTTAGCCAGTTTCCCGATGGTTAACCCATGACTATTGCTCATTGAGTTTTTGCTCCCACAGATCAATTCTATGCAATGGTCCTGGGCATACATGCTCATATACTTTGTGTCCGGTGATAATAGACCATAAGTGAGGCAATGCCCTCATTTCGCAGCCTGGTGTTGAGATGATGGCTGCCACTAAAAAGGAAATGCCTAAATGAGTGAATATATAGATTACCCAGATAATGGTGAATAAATTCAGGGCATAACTGTTGATACTTTGATTACTGAAATAACTTAAAGCAATCAGGCCTGCGCTGACTAAGATAATCACATATTGAGACAACCGTTTGGTATTGATCCTCCAGCCAATATTGATGACATACGGAGCCAAATACAGAGCAAAAAGTATTGGGACCCATATGGAAGCATTAGAGAACAGTTTTTCAGCGTCTACCCAAAAACTCCAGAGACTTACCAGTTGCCAAACATAATACAAACAACCACCTGAGAGTAAGAACCTCACAAGTCTACCAATTGGACCAGGTGGCTTCAAAGAGCCATGCGCTTGAAAATTTGTTTCTATACCGTCACTCATCAGATTGTCTCTTTTTTGATTCTGATCAGTGATTATAAACTACGTACTTAAGTACGGTCTCAAGAGTTATTTTGATAGATTCAATGTAAATTCATACCTGGCTCAAAACGATGATGAGCTGAACCAAGTATGTTTTCGTTTTACTTAGACGACCCGTGAACCAATTTATATAAAATTGGCAAGATAAACAGCGTCAAAATAGTGGATGAAATGATGCCGCCAATGACAACAGTAGCTAAAGGTCGCTGAACTTCAGCCCCAGTACCGGTGTTCAAGGCCATTGGCACAAATCCCAAGCTTGCAACCAGTGCAGTCATTAGAACTGGACGCAAGCGTGTCATCGCCCCTTTGATCACCGAATGGTATAGGTCACCTGTCTTTTCCCACAAATCTTTGATGAATGAGAGCATCACTAAACCATTGAGAACAGCCACGCCTGATAAGGCAATGAAGCCAACTCCTGCTGAAATTGAAAATGGCATGCCCCTTAACCACAATGAGATCACACCACCGGTAAGTGCCAATGGAACGCCGGTAAAAATGATCAATGCATCTTTAATAGAACTGAAAGCCATAATAAGCAGGCCAAAAATAATGATCAGTGTGATGGGTACAACAATAGAAAGTCTTTGACTGGCAGATTCCAATTGTTCAAAGGTACCACCATAATCCAGCCAGTAGCCGGCAGGTAATTTCACCATCGATGCAATTTTGGTTTTCGCCTCATCAACAAAAGAACCTAAGTCCCTATCTCTGACATTGGCAGTAACCACCACACGACGTTTACCATTTTCACGACTGACCTGATTGGGTGCAGGTGCCAGGATCAACTGGGCAACCTCACTTAATGGCACGTAACTACCATCATTTAAAGGCACAGGAAGCTCAGATAAGCGACTCAAATCACGCCGCAACGACTCATCTAATCGAACCATAATTTCAAAGCGCCTATCCCCTTCATATATGGTTCCAGCTCCTTGTCCACCGATAGCGGTTTGAATGACATGTTGAACATCAGCAACATTGATACCATAGCGTGATAACGAAACACGATCAGGTATTACAGAAAGCATCGGTAAGCCTGTAACTTGTTCTACCCTCGCATCAGCTACACCATTGATCTGCTCGATGACTTCAAGTATTTCATTGCTTGATTCGAGCAGTTGGTCCAAGTTATCACCAAACACCTTAATGCCCAAATCGGCTCTGACACCAGAAATAAGTTCATTGAAGCGCATCTGGATGGGTTGAGTGAATTCATAATTATTACCCGGAAGTTCACGCACCGCAGCTTCAATTTGCTCAACCAGTTCACCTTGGGTCAAAGTTGGATCTGGCCACTGGTTTCTGGGATTGAGCATAATGAAATTATCCGCAACATTAGGTGGCATAGGATCGGTTGCCACTTCAGGTGTACCAATTTTGGCAAACACTTTTGCAACCTGTGGAAATTCTAAAATCCTTTCCTCCAATACTTTTTGCATCTGGATGGCTTGCTCTAATCCTGTACCAGGTATCCGCATGGCATGCATGGCTATATCACCCTCATTAAGTTCTGGGATGAATTCAGAACCCAGTGTGGTTGCTAACCATCCAGCGAAACTGACCAATGCCATGGCACCAACCAAAACCAACCAACGTAATTTAATGGCTGCTTTTAACAAGGGTTGATATATGGATTTAGCGCCACGAATGATGAAGCTTTCTTTCTCACTGACTTTGCCATTCATAAATATGGCAATCGCTGCAGGGATAAAGGTAAATGAAAGCACCAAAGCAGATAGCAGTGCCATCACCACGGTTGATGCCATTGGGTGAAACATCTTACCTTCCACACCAGTTAAGGAAAACAGCGGAATATAAACAACCGTAATGATGATCACACCAAACAAACTGGGCCTGATAACTTCATTGGTTGCACTGAAAACAACCTCCAACCTTTCTTTCAATGGTAACAGCCCTTTTTCTTTCTGGGCCTCTGAGAGCCTCCTGATGGAGTTCTCGATGATGATCACTGCACCATCAACAATCAAACCAAAGTCCAAAGCACCCAAACTCATTAAATTGGCTGAAACACCAGCCTCAACCATGCCGCTGATGGTGGCTAACATGGCTAAGGGAATGACTGCAGCTGTGATCAATGCTGCCTTGAAGTTACCCAGAAGCAGAAACAAAATAACAATGACCAATAAAGCCCCTTCCGTCAAGTTCGTTTGTACTGTCCATATGGCTTTGTCTACCAAGGTGGTTCGATCATAAACAGAATCAATCACAACCCCTTCAGGTAAAGTGCTCTTAATCTCGTCGATCTTCTTAGCAACAGCCTGTGCAACAGCTCTTGAGTTTTCACCAACCAACATCATGGCCGTACCCAGCACTGTTTCTTCGCCACCTTGGGTGGCCGCACCGGTGCGTAGTTCCTTACCAATACCGACTTCAGCAATGTCCTTGATTTTAATGGGCGCATGGTCAATGTTCTTCACCACCACATCTTCAATGTCACCGATGGTTTTCAATTGGCCTGGTGACCGGATCAATATTTGTTGGCCATTGGTTTCAACATAACCCGCACCGACATTGGAATTGTTTAACTCAAGTGCTTCACTTATGTCCTCAAATGAAATCTCATAACTCAACATCTTTTCAGGACTGGGGTTCACATGATACTGTTTGTTATAGCCACCAATACTGTTGACTTCAGTCACTCCTGGCACCAGTGATAGCTGTGGTTTGATGATCCAGTCCTGAATTTCACGAAGTTCAATTGAGTCGATGGGGGTCCCATCCTCCTGCAGAAAACCTTCTTTGGCCTCTACTGTGTACATGAAGATTTCACCAAGACCAGTGGCCACAGGGCCCATCTCTGGCTCCAACCCTGCAGGCAGTACGCTCTTGATGGCCCCCAACCGTTCATTGATGAGGTTTCTGGCAAAGTACAGATCAGTACCTTCCTCAAAAACCACAGTGACTTGAGAAAGCCCATAACGTGAAAGTGATCTTGTGTAGGAAAGTTTTGGAATACCAGCCAAAGCGGTTTCAACTGGGTAAGTAATTCGCTGTTCAGATTCAAGCGGTGAAAATCCGGGTGCTTCCGTATTGATTTGTACTTGGACATTGGTGATATCAGGCACTGCGTCAATCGGCAGTTTTTGATAATTCCATAAACCCGCACCTATCAAAAGCAAAACACCAGCCATAACAAGCCAACGCCTATTTATAGAGGCTTTAATAATTGATTCAATCATTTTATTCTCCTTCAGTGATCGTGCGATGCGCCAGATTTTTCTAAATCAGCCTTAATCAGATAACTGTTTTCAGAGACATAAACATCACCTAAGTGAAGGCCTGAGAGAATTTCAGTGAACTTTCCATCGGTTCGACCAGTCTCGACCACATGAGCTGTATATGTATTGCCAGTTTTAACAAAAACCACAGATTCATCATCAATGTCTTGTATGGCTTTGGATGGTACGACTATGTCTGCTTGTGTGGATCTGACACTCACTTGTCCCGAAACCAAAAGACCGGTAGTCCAATCGCGTGATTGGTTATCAATCAGCACCCTGGCTGTGGAATATGGCTTTTCATCCTGTGAGGGAATGATGTGCCTAATAGTCGAACTAATGGTTTGATCGGATCCGGATACTAAAACCTCTTGGCCACTGATGATTTGATTTAGTTGGCCTGGGAATACTTGTAATTCAACCCAGATTTTTTCAAAATTAGCTAAGGTGAAGAGCACTTGATCAAGCGCCATTTCTCCCGGGTTGGCATGCCTGGCAACCACGACACCGGGCATCAGTGCTTTGATTGGGTATTTTTTAAGGCTCTCGTTTGATTCTACAAAGGCCAGGGTTTCACCTACTTTTACCGCATCACCAATTTGAACATTAACATCAACCACTGTTCCTGGGAATCTGGCTCTGATGTGACTGACTTGACTTGGGTCATTAACGGTTTTCCCATATACTTTAAGTTGTTCGTTGATGATGCCAGATGAGGCAATGGCAATTTCTATCATTGATTTTTCTGCGATATGATCATCTATCATCACCATTTGCTGCTCTTCATGATCATCAAGATCACCGGATGCATGAGTCATTAGAGAAAAGGATAAAAATACAATAACGATGGATGATTTAAAAAGAATTGACATCATGAGTCACCTCCTTGGATTTGTTGGGTTTCGGTGTAAATGGGCTCAGCTGTGATTTGCTCCAGTTGAACACCGTAATTCAAGATACTTTGGGCAGTATCAATCAATGACTTTTTAGATTGGATTAAGTCAGCTCTGGCAGCTGAATACTCGAGATAACCATATCTACCATCAAAGTATGCCTCTTTAGTTAACTCAAGTGCATGTGCTAATGCTGGAATGATTTCATTTTCAAGGGCGTTGAATTTTTCGATGGCAGCTTGCCTCAATGAATAAAATTCATTGACCTGGCCATACAATTCAAGCAAAGCAATTCGTTGTTCAGAACGGGATGCATCAATTTCAGCCTCAACTTCCATCAACTCACCTTTATTTCTTTTTCTTTTGAAAAGCGGAATACTGAATCCAGCTGTCAGCGCTGCATCATTGCTTTCTTCAAACCTGCGAACACCCAAAGACCAATTAACATCTGCTTTGGATTCAGCCTGAACTACTGCCAACCTAGACTCTGCCAATCGCTGGTTCATTGTCAGAACTTGGATTAAATTCGATTTCTCAAGGTTTTTAAAGAGCACATCAATGTCTTTAACCTTTCCGAAATCAAACAGCTCACCAGATAATTGACTGAACCGAGGTTGCTTTTCAGACCAATATAAACTCAAGTTGACACTTTGTCGTTCAAGTTTGCTTTGTTCAGCTTTAAGGGTTAACTGTGCTTGTTTAAGTGAGGCAAATGATCGTTTGACCTCAACATCGCTGATGGCTCCTGCATCGGCTTTGCGCTTGACAGACTCGTAGATATCCTCGCTTAATCGCACTGAATCTTCAGCAAGTTTTATCCTCTCCTGTGTGGCCAATGCACCAATAAAAGAACTGGTTAACTCAGAAATGAGATCCAATGATTTAATTCCCCTTTGCGCATCAAGAATGCCATACTTTGTTGATACAAAGTTTTTTCGGGCACCTTTCTTTCCGCCCAGTTCAATAATTGATGAAACTGAGACTGTCAATTCACTTTGATCAAAAGCTGTGTACGGATTGCTTCCTAAAAAGTTCTCGGCCTCTAAACCCATTTCTATTTCTGGGTTCAAGTCAGCTGTGTATTGTGCTCCTTCAAGTGAGCGCTTTCTCAACTCAAATATCTGAAGTGATGGATTCTGCTCCAACATCAAATTGATGGCTGTTGCCAAGTTGATATCTTTGGCAGTCAGTTGGTTTGATGATATTAATAACACCATCAACAACCATTTATTGGCTCCACGCCATTTAAACACGCCAGGTGGCATGTTCTTATTAAAGTACGTCATGATAAATTTCCTAAATCTAAAAATTAATATGCATTTGAAATACATGCCCACATAGTGGCTGCAATCCAAATTGTGATTTCAATAAGATTTAGGCTTTGGGCGGCCGAAGAAGCCTGGATGCGAGATTACTTGTAAATGAATGTTCTGAAATATAAATGGCTTGGTTTAATTCTAAATATGCCAAGCTAAAAGATGGTGGAAGCATGGATGAGACATGGCCACCGTGACAATGACAACAATGGTGACAATCAAATGAACTCAGTTCATCTATAGGCGTTAAATTGGCATCACCTTCATGCTCATGTTCAAATTCTAGATGCTCAGCACCTGATTGGTGTGATTGGTGAACATCAGACACAGCAGCAATGGACTGAAAAGATACAGCCATTACAAGCAGAATAATGAGTGGTTTGTAACGCATTAAATTAAAGTGTCTATGTGTCATTTTCATTTAAGACCTATATTCTATCAGTTTGTTCAAGTTAGTTACAGTTCATGCTTCAGGACTTGTTTTTAAAATTCGACTGGTACCTATAAATTCAATCTGCTTTACCAGCAGAAAAAGAATCGACATACCAGTATTCACGGTGCATTTCATTGCATAAATCATTATTTAACTTTAAATCATGGAGTTTCATTATTATCACTGTTGTTTTTACGAGTTATTTCCAATGTATGCTCAATGATCATTTCCATCTGATTTATATCTTGAAAGCCGTTTACAACATTGTTATTAATAAGAAAAGTTGGGGTAGCAATTACACCATATTCTTCTGTTGACTGCCTCTGTGCTTCTTTAACAGCTTCAGTGTTTTTGGGGTCACTTAAGCAAGCTTTAAACCGCTCATCATCAAGCCCAATAGTAATGGCCAACTCAATCATTTCTGAATCTGGCTTACTTGCTCTAAACCAACTTCCCACATTTTCAAAAAGGAGTTCTAATATTTCATAGTATTGATCACCTGCACAGCGAGCCGCAACTGCTCCACGAATTGCTTTCTTGCTGGTTGGAAAGTCCCGAAAGATAAAACGAACATGTCCTGAATCGATATGACGAGATTTTATAAGTGGCATCACTTCCTTGTGAAATTTTATGCAATAACCACAGGTTAAAGAACCATACTCAATTATTGTAACTGGTGCATCTGGGCTTCCAAGAGCAGTTTCTACATTTTCAGCAGCTGAATAAGAAGCAACTAGAATGGTCAAAACTATGAATATCCTACTCCTAAAGGGTCGTGTTGTTTTAATTTTTTTCATGATTTTAATTGTAAGATTCGCCTGGTGCCCTTTATATAAAAGCAACGATGACTAAACCAATGACTAAATCCGGAATGGCTGAACCTGTCAACATCACCAGCACGCCAGCTAAAATCTGAACCAATATCGTTGCCGTTGTTAGGGTGAGCACATACCTAATTCGCTTCTCTCCCTTTAAGTTATTATGAGAAAAATCATGGCTATGTTGCCAACTTTCAAGATTGAAAGTTTCTGAGTGATTCATACTTGACTACCCTTTCTTACTTGCACTGTATAATGTCATTGTGCCAAACATAGTTGAAATCTCCTTTTCAATCTTTACTTCAATAAAACCTGATTGTTCCATTAAAAGAGGCAAGATACCTTGAACATTGCTACTTGTTGTTTTAAATCCATCTAAAACTTGTATTGGGAAAAATAGTAAGCGCATTAAAAAATTTGATGGCTTACCCCAATCAGCAACATGGAGTTTCCCATCATTTTTTAATACTCGATGGATTTCTTGAAATGATTTCAATTTGTTTTCATCAGATAAATGATGAAAGAAAAGGCTCGAGAAACAACAGTCAAAATGATTCTCTGAAAATGGCAAATCAAATGACAACCCTCTCTTGAAAGTAATTTGAACCTCCTTATCTTTTGCTTTTTTTCTGGCTATTGAGAGAATGTTTTCATCACCATCAACACCAAACACTTGCGTTTCTGGATTATCTTTTTTAATCAAAATAGCTAATGTGCCAGTTCCAGAACCGATATCTAAAACAATATCACCGTCACTCAAAACAGATTGTTTTATTAATTTTTTCTTAAAAAAAGATTCTCTGGTAGTTAAAGATACAATTTGATCGTAGTACTTTGTTAACCAATTAAACCTTAATGCTTTTATATAATTTTTGTCTTTGGTTTCCATTAAATCACCTCTTTTAAACCATTATGAAAAATATTCGAAATGATAATCTGCAGTCAATCTTTAGCTAATTGTTTTAGTTTTTTACCTCTTGAAGTTAGCATAAATATAATAAACAACAACAGGACACTGGATTGAGCCAAAACACCTTGCCAGGTTGACTTTATACCGACCCAATCAATTTCAAAAGTAACAGGCAGAGGGGATATTCCAATCACTGCAGCTTCTTGTAAAGCCATTATTGCTTTCCCAGTCAAAATAAATGACAACGCCAGTAATAAATAAGTGGTAATTGAAAAGAATGTAGATATAGGCAATTTGACCGAATAACGTATCAATACCCAGGAGACAATGACCAGTACAATAACTCCTGTTATAAAACCGCCAAAAATCATAGAATGTTGGTTTACAACTGCTTGAGTCAATAAAGCTTGATAAAATAGAACTGTTTCGAATACTTCACGATATACTGCAATAAAAGCTAATCCAGTCAGCCCCCATAAAGTACCAGACTTCAATTTATTATCAACATTATTCTTTATATATGCCTGCCAATTATTAGCATGGGTTTTACTGTGCATCCAAACACCAACATAGAATAGTACTGTGGCAGCAAGAAGAGCTGCAAACCCTTCCATTATTTCTCGGTTTGCACCACTTATGGAAATGAATGATTGTGCTAAAAGCCAAGTACCAACTCCTGCAAACAGCGCACTGATCCACCCAATGTGAACATACTTAATAGCATCTTTTCTGGAAGTTTTTATCAGTACTGTAGTTAAAGCAAGCACAACCAATAACGCTTCAAGTCCTTCTCGAAGCAATATTATGAGGCTGGAACTAAACAAAGTTACATTAGAAATCTTTGATTCATAGATTAGATATTCTGCTTCATCTAAAAGTTGTAGTGTATTGTCATGTGTTTCTTTAAATTTTTTTTCATTATCAGATGTCTTGGACAGTTGCCTGAGGAGCATCATATTGGCTTCAATTCTTTTTCTGAGTTCATTATCCTGAGCATCAATACTATTTTCTATAAGTTCAAACCCATCGAGATATGCACTGACTGTTAGGTTACTGGCCATTTGATAATCATTTAGTGCATACGCATTCAAGGCTCCTTTTAACTTTTCTCTGGTGATTGAAAATGGCGTGGATTCAACGTCGAATAAATAGCTTGGATTTCCTCGAAGATATTCAACGTTAGAATGGTAAACTTTAGGGAAAGTTGAATTTAACTGGTTTGGAGTCTGATAAGTTAATTGAGCCAATGAAATTTCTGTCAGATTGGTCGAATTTGATGGTTTCTCAACCGATTTGAATGCCAGGCTTCCAACATAAAATGCTAAGGACCATATTTCTTCTTCTTTTAATTGTTTGAAAGGTGGCATGGAAGTGTCCGAAATTCCATTGCTGATAGATTCATATAGACCTAGAACTGATCTATTTAACGCACGTGTTTTGTCGGTAAAATCAGTTGGTGCAGGTGTGAGGTTCTTTGCCATCTGTCCATTGCCTCCACCGCTGGGCCCATGACAATTTGAACAGGTTTCCTGGTATAGGGCTTTGACATTAGATTTAGGTAACAACTGAATCGGTAAAGATGTAGCAGGCATTAATGTAAGTAAAATTGAGTGAATCTTTAAGCTTAGATTTTGTATATCTGGATAATCACCCTTAAGTTCTATGGCTAATTTTAATGAGTTGGCATATTGAAAAATGGCTTTAAACTCTGGGCTAGTTTCTGAATATTTATGACTTTTTTCGACCAATAATGAAGAAAACTCAACCATTTCCAGATATTCTTCATCACTAGCAACAGTTCCATTTTTAACAGCTTCGGTGTAATCGACTCCAATGTATTCAGCTAGCTGAATCATTTGTCGTATTTCGTTCAAAGGTGTATTTGAAAAAGCTGATTTGCTAAAACAGAGTAATAAAAAAATGAAGAATAATGCTGGATTAAAATTTAAGATTCTTTTTTGATGGTATTTTTGAAAATCAATTATGTTGTTTATTTTTGACATTTATAACTCAGTTTTAATTTGGTAATGATAACTATTCGTATTTTAGTATCTATAGTTACTATAGAGTCAACAGCTTTTTAAATTATTGACTATTATGTTAATAACAAGCCGCCCAAAGACGGCTTTTCAGTGCTGAAAATTACCACTTCATCTTCTGTAGTCTGACTGCATTTAGTATTGCCAATAATGCCACACCAACATCAGCAAAAACGGCTTGCCACAATGTTGCCAAACCAGCTGCACCCAATATCAATACAAGCACTTTTACACCAAATGCCAGAATGATATTCTGCCAGATGACTCCTTGAGTGGATTTACTGATATTAAAGCCCGTGACAAATTTTGAGGGTTGGTCTGTCTGAATGATCATGTCAGCTGTTTCTATAGCCACATCGCTGCCATTGGCCCCCATAGCGATACCTAAGTGACTGGCTGCTAACACCGGTGCATCGTTAATCCCATCACCCATGAATGCAATGACCTTTGTTGAATCTTCTTTGAGCTTTTCTACATGATTTAATTTATCCTCAGGAAGTAAGCCACCTCTGGCTTGACTGATTGATAATTCGCCAGCAATTTTTTGTGTGATTGAATCTTTGTCACCTGAAAGCATGACAATTTCATTGATGCCTAAATTCCTGATTGCCAAAATAGTTTGATTGGCATCTTCTTTTAATTCATCCGATATGGTTACAAAGCCTGCATAATCACCATCAATTGCAACCAAAACAATACTATCAACTATGGATTCAATATCACCAGGTGTTTTGATGTTAAATTGATCCAGCAATTTTTTATTGCCGGCTAACACTGTCTTATTCTTCACAACTCCTTTAAGCCCTTTACCAGCTATTTCATTAACATCATTGGCATCAAAAATATCACCGGTATTTTCATATTGCATGATGGCTTTGGCAATTGGATGGGTTGATGTTTTTTCAAGCGACAAAACATAACTCATGAATTCATCCTCAGTCATATCATTTGAGATACTGATCTGTTTGACTTTGAATGTTCCTTTGGTCACTGTTCCTGTTTTGTCCATGACTAATGTATTTACTTGCGTCAAGGTGTCCATGAAAGTGGCACCTTTAAACAGAATGCCATTTTTAGAAGCTGCTCCCAGCCCGCCAAAGTACCCAAGTGGTATAGATATCACCAATGCACATGGACAGGAAATCACTAAGAATACCAATGCCCTGTATAGCCAGTCCTGAAACTGATAGGTTTCAACAAAGAAGTAAGGAAGAATGCAGATTGCAATGGCCAAATAAACAACAATTGGCGTGTAGATCTTAGCAAGCCGTCTGATCAATAATTCTGTCTTGGCTTTTTTAGCGGTTGCGTTTTGAACCAGATTAAGTATTTTGGCAACAGATGAATCGTTGTATAGCTTTTCAACCTCAACCTCAATAACTGACTCAAGATTAATTGAACCTGCCAGAACATTTTCAGCTTTTGTTAAACTTTGTGGTTTACTCTCGCCAGTAATTGCAGCTGCATTCAAGCTGGCCTTATCAGAAATTAACTTTCCATCAAGAGGTACTTTCTCACCCACCTTAACTTGAATGCTATCTCCAACCTTGACAGATTCAGGATTAACTGTCTCATAGTTGCTATTTATAAGCACATGCGCAGTTTTAGGCCTCACATCCAGTAAAGCTGTGATGTTTTTCTTGGCCCGATTAACAGCAGCGTTTTGAAACAACTCCCCTATAGCATAAAACAGCATCACTGCAACCCCTTCTGGATATTGCCCAATAAACATGGCACCAATGGTTGCAACACTCATGAGGAAAAACTCTGTAAAAACCTCTCCTTTCTTGAGTGCCTTGATAGTTTCTTTTATTACTGGGAGAGCCACTGGTAAATAGGCTGCGATGTACCAAGTAACCATAACCCAACCTTGAAAAAAGCTAAATTTGAATATGTGTTCAAATGCTAAACCTAATAGCAGTAGTGAAAGAGAAACAATTGAGGGAATATAATTCCCTCCATTATTATCATGATTATGTCCTTCATGAGTTGAGTGATCATGAGATGAATGTTCTATTTGATTTTTCAATTTTATTCTCCTTAATTACTGATGCTGTTTTAATTGTTTGATTTTTCCTTTTGAAAACCAAGCAAATAAAACAGGTAAAACAAATAAAGTTAAGAATGTAGCTGTTACTAAACCACCGACAATAACAGTTGCTAATGGTCGTTGAATTTCAGAACCAATACCATCTGACATTAACATAGGAATTAAACCTAAGGCTGAAGTTATAGCCGTCATTAAAACAGGTCTTAGTCTTGAAACTGCACCATCAAAAATGGCTTTGCTTAATTTCTCCTTAGTATTTTTAATTCGCAAATTAATGGCTTCAACCATAACAACTCCATTAAGTACGGCAACACCAAAAAGTGTAATAAAACCTATTGAGCTTGGAACTGATAAATATTGACCTGAAACCCACAAGGCAAATATTCCACCTATCATAGCTAGGGGTAAATTAACTAAAATTAGAGCCGCTTGGCCAACTGAATTAAAAGCAAAATAAAGCAATAAAGCTATAAGGCCGATAGATATTGGTACAACGATCATCAATCTTTTTTGAGCTCGTTCTTGATTTTCAAATTGCCCACCTATATCAACTGTATAGCCTGTAGGTAAATCTACTTGGCTGGAAATAGCTGCACGAATGTCTTTTACTACAGAGCCCATATCACGGCCTTGCACATTTGCTTGAATAACCACTCTGCGCTGGACATCATCTCTTCTAACTTGTGGTGGACCAGAATCAATACTAATGTCTGCCACTTCTCCTAACCGTACCCATGCACCAGTTGGAGATTGTAACCTAAGGTCAGCTATTGAAAATTGATTTTTACGGAATTGAGCACCTAGACGTACATATATATCATAGCGTTCATTACCATTAATAATTTGACCAGCACCTCTACCACCGATACCATCTCTGACCACTTTCATTAAATCACCAACTGACAAACCATAGCGAGATAATTGTCTACGATTGGGTTTGACTACTAGTTGTGATTCACCTGCAATTGGTTCCATTGCCACATCTCGTGCACCATTCACAGATTGAACTGCATTGACGATTTCTTGGCCTTTACTTGCCAATACATCAAGATCTGAACCAAATAACTTCATTGCCAGTTGAGCTTTCACACCTGATAACAATTCATCGACTCTGGTAGCTATGGGTTGAGAAAAGTTAAATAATAAACCTGGAATTGATTCTAATCTTTTTTCCATTAACAATTGTAAGTCTTGTCTACTATCTGCACTACTCCATTCACTAACTGGTTTAAGTCCAATGTATATTTCAATATTACTCACTGGCTCAGGATCACCACCAATTTCAGCACGCCCAATTCGACTCATGGCATAGGTTACTTCAGGGAACTCCAAGATCATTTTTTCTAATTTTGGAGCAACTTCTATTGCTGTATCTAAACTAGCAGATGGAGCTAATGTGACGCGTAGATTAATAGTGCCCTCTTCTAATTCAGGAACAAATTCAGTTCCCAATCGGGATAGTAATAGCAGCGTAGATATGAGCAATACAACTGCAATTGCAATAGTAACAAATTTAATTTTCATGGCCTTTTCAAGTACAAATCGATAGGCCTTTTCTAAAACTTTGATAATAGGACTAGTCTTAGTTTTTACTTCTTTTCTAAAAAAATAACTGGCCAATGCTGGAACCACAATGATTGATATTAGAAAAGATGCAGCCATTGCGATCATAATACTCACCGCCATTGGTTGGAATAACTTTCCTTCAACACCTTCTAAACTAAATAATGGTGCAAAAACAACCATGATTATAGATACTGCATAGAAAATAGGTTTTGCTACTTCCCTGGCAGCTAACTGTATGCGTAAAGCAACGGTTGCATTGTTGTTAGACTGGATTAATGCTGTATTCTCATTTGACTCAGATTTAGTATTTTGCTCATCATGATAATCATCCTGGTGGGTTAAATGTTTGAATATATTCTCCATCATGACTACTGAACCATCTACCATCATTCCTATAGCAACAGCTAAACCTCCTAATGACATAAGGTTAGCAGATAGCCCGTTATAAGACATAACTGTTAATGCCATACCCACAGATAATGGTATTGAAATTAGAACTAACATAACAGAACGGACGTTGAGTAAAAACAATACCAAAACAATAACTATAAAGATAAATGCTTGGGTTAATGCTTTT
This sequence comes from Marinicella rhabdoformis, assembly GCF_009671245.1. Taxonomy (NCBI): domain Bacteria; kingdom Pseudomonadati; phylum Pseudomonadota; class Gammaproteobacteria; order Lysobacterales; family Marinicellaceae; genus Marinicella; species Marinicella rhabdoformis. The sequence goes on along the minus strand of NZ_VTFS01000008.1, from coordinate 136,257 downwards.
GAAACTGTTGATACTGCTTTTTCAATCAAGTCCGACTGATCATATATTTGTTCAAATGTCACTCCTTCTGGTAAAGCTTGTTGAATTAAAGGGATACGATCTTTAATCCCATCGATGGTTACCTTTGTATTGGCTCCCATGCGCTTTAAGATAATGCCTGAAACTACCTCTCCAAAATGTTGAGAACCATTATTTTTGGTACGTTCAGTGAAGGTAACAGCACCTTGACGAATTTCGCTTCCAAACTCAACAGATGATACATCAGCCACTGTGACTACTGTTCCATCAACTGTTTTCAATGGGACTTGTTTTAATTCACTTAAACCATCATCACCAGAACTCAACCATCCTACCCCTCGAATAACTAACTGTTCTTGACCACGATCCATATACCAGCCACCAGCATTGGTGTTGTTATCTTCTAATGCATCTATGACTTCTTTTTGCGTTAATCCATAGGATAATAAGCGTGACGGATTCAGGTTAACTTGATATTGTTTTACTTGTCCACCAAATGACAAGACATCTGTCACACCATCTACAGGCATTAACAGAAGTTTTACCACCCAGTCATTCAAGGAACGTAGTTCCATGATACCTATATTTGAATCCTCATCAGCTTTGAGGTAGTATTGATAAACTTGACCTAAACCAGATGTATTGGGTCCCATTTCAGGTGTACCTACGCCCTCAGGTATTAATTCTTTGGCAGATTGTAAACGTTCAAATACTAGTTGTCTGGCGAAGTAGATATCAGTACCTTCTTTAAAGACAACTGTAATTCCCGATAAACCAGTTTTTGAGATTGAACGAACCTCCTGAACATCTGGTAAGGCATACATCACCGCCTCAATGGGAAAGGTTATTAATTGCTCGACTTCTTCTGATGCTAACCCTGGTGCCTCAGTATTAATTGAAACCTGAATATTAGTCACATCAGGAAAAGCATCTAAATTTAGCCTTGGGATAAATGATGCAGCAAATGCTAGCATTCCAATCAGAGCCAATACCACTAATAGTCGATTTTTAACCGACCAATCTATTATTTTATTTAACATATTTTTTCTCCGTTAAATTTCTTGTTCTATTTGATTCCTGCTTTCACAGAAATGACGAAGAAAGGTTAATGATTATGCGGATCAAATCCGCCTTTAGCAGATTCTGAGGCTACAAAGAAAGCACCTTGAGTCACAACTTTTGTGCCAACATCCAAGCCAAATATTTCATAAAAATCACCTAAAACACGTCCCAATTCAACTTCTTGAGCTGCAAATTGGTTTCTTTCGGTTTCAACAAAAACGGCCCAATCACCATCTGCTGTACGCATTAAGGCATTTTCTGGAACAGCAGTAACAGCCTTTTTAGTTGATACGTTAAAATAAACATCAGCAAACTCACCAGGGTGTAAAGAATCTTTTGGATTATTAATTAACAAACGTATTACACGTGTACGTGTATTTTCATCAATGGTATGAGCTTCTTGAGAAACTTCTGCTGGATAAAATCGATCACCGACCTTGACTTGTGCTAATGTTCCTACCGGCAAATTTAATTGCACTGATGCTTGAACTCTGGCCTCGACCCATAATTGTGATTCGTCACTGACTAACATTAATGCATGACCGGCTTCAACCCTTTGTCCTTGTTGGAAATCATCAGACAAAATAGCACCATCAATTTTTGCATTCAATGTGTATTCACCAAGAGAGCTTGTTGATTGATTGATCAATTTTCCAGATAAGCCAAATGCCATTAAACGTGCTTTGGCAAGTTCATAGTCGTTTTTAGTAGTGATATAGCGGTTATCACCAACGACTTTTCGTCCTAGTTGGCTAACTCTTTGCCATTCAGCTGATGCTATTTTTAGAGTGGCTTGAGCTTCAGCAACTGATTCACTAAACAATGTTACAAGTTCATCACCTTTTTGAATATGATCACCTAAAGCCTTATGACGTTTCATTACTACTGAATCAACACGAGGTGATACCAAATAACTAGTATAGCCGTTGGCTTGGATTTCACCTGGAGCGTAAATATTGTAATCAAGATTTCGTAAGCTAAGAGATTCAATTTTGATGTTTACTAGTCTTTGCTGTTCTTTAGTTAATGTAACACTACTAGCTTCATCCCCATGTTCATCTCCGTGTTCATCCCCATGTTCATCTCCGTGTTCATCTCCGTGTTCATCTCCGTGTTCATCTTCGTGTTCATCTCCGTGTTCATCTTCGTGTTCACCTTCATGTTCATCGGTTTCAGCCTCATCATGAATATGCTCTTTTTCTTGATTATGATCTTTACTTGAGCTTTGTTCGTGATTATGTTGTTGTGCTTGTATATAACCAGGTTTCATCGATAGCATTGCTAATAAGCTGAATACAGCTATTTTAAATATATTGTTCATTTTGATATCTCAGTTGTTTCTTGAGTTGAATAAAGTTGCGCAGTATCTAGTAATAATTGAATCAGAGCGAATTGATACTCCTGTTCCAGTTCAATTCCTGCTAACAAGCCTTCGGTTCTTTGTTGTAATGTCAATAGGTATTGGGTGGTGCTGATGTCACCGACATTCCATTGTTTTTGTAATAAACTTTCACTGTTTTCAGCGCGGCCGTGCATTAAAGTTTGCCATTTTTGATAGCGATTTCGATATTCATTCAATGCTAATTTTGAAGCCTCTATTGCAAACTGTTGTTTTCTAATTGCAGCAAGATAATTGGATTCAGCAGCGTTGGCTTGTTGGTTTGCAGCTTTGTATTGTGAGCTGAAATTGTTGCGAAAATATAACGGCATAGAAAAAGTAAGAGACAACACATCTTCGCTACCAAGTTTTCCAGCTTCTAACCCAATTGTAGGATCTGCTTTTTTCTCTTTCTTTGCGACTTCAGCTGTTAACATTGCCACTTCCCATTGCGATTTAGCTACTTGCACCATAGGATGTTGATCAATTAGATCATCATAATTTCGTTGAGTATTTGTATCCCAATTATTTAGAGGAATGTCAACAGTGTTGTTCTGCCAATCTGGTAACAGCTCTTTGAGATCAGCTTCAGCACGCCTGAGTTGAGCTTGCATTCGAGCTGTTTCACCAAAAAGTTTAGAAAGACTAAGGTAAGTCAGTTCAGCATCAAGCTCACCTAAGTCACCACTATTTATGCGTCGCTTTATTATTTCTAATAAATCTTCTATTTGTTTTTCTTGTTGGCCCACCAACTCAGAGCGCTTTAAATTTGCTTCCCATGTAACTAAAGCATTAAGTGCTTGAGCCATTTTATCCTGTAACAACAGTTCGTAATTCTTTTGTGCGCTGATGCGAGCAAAGACAGCTTGTTGTCTTTTTGATTTCCTTTTATTGGTAAAATCTATGGTCTGATTAATACCCAAGGTATAAGTCTTTTCAGCCCCCTCTTTGCCAAAATCTGAAGAAAGTTCAGGGTTGTACAGAGCTTTATCTAAGCCATCAGCCTCATACAATTGAGCATTTAAGACTTCTTTAGCAGCCTTTACTTGGGGGTGTTTTTTTATTTGTGCTGTTAACCAAGAAATGTTTACTTTATTTTCTTTGGCAACAACTGTACCCGATGCAGCAATTGCCACAAGGCAAAGCAATATCAAGCACCTAATCGGTTTGTTATTCATAAGGTTTCCAATTGTTAAAATTAATAAAATCTACCAAACAATAAATCGTTTGGTTAAATTACACGATTAATCTTTATACAATCGGAGGTCGGAAATTGGGAGGTGAGGTTCTGGATGTAAATAAGGTACTACTTTCTATCAAACCTGAAGTTCCAAAGAAAGACGTATAGCCAATCTGTTTGTTGTCTAAATAATGACAAGAAACTCCATGACAATGACAGCAATGATGACAGTCAAATGAACTCAATTCTTTTTGAGGCGTTAAATTGGCATCACCTTCATGCTCATGTTCAAACTCTAAATGCTCAGCACCTGATTGGTGTGATTGGTGAACATCAGACACAGCAGCAATGGACTGAAAAGATACAGCCATTACAAACAGAAATATGATTGGTTTAAAACGCATTAAATTTAAGTGTCTTTGTGTCATTTTTATTTAAGACCTATATTCTATCAGTTTGTTCAAGTTAGTTACAGTTCATGCTTCAGGACTTGATTTGCAAGATTCGCCTGGCACCATTTAATACAAAAGCAACGATGACTAAACCAATGATTAAATCGGGTAAGGCAGAACCTGTTATCATCACCAGCACGCCAGCTAAAATTACGCCAGTATTGGCTATGACATCATTGGCTGAAAATATCCAGCTGGCTTTCATGTGAGCACCGGAATCTTTTTTCTTTGCTATTAACATTAAACATGTCACATTGGCCACTAAAGCAATCAATCCCATTCCAATCATTAGAGTTGAAACTGGATCACTGCCATAAATAAATCGCCTCAAGACCTCTAATAACGCACCTAAGCCTAACAACACCTGTAACCAACCAGACAGGTGTGCAGCTTTGAGTTTCAATTGATCGCTTTTACCAACGGCATAAATTGCAGTAGCATAAACAGCAGCATCTGCAAACATATCAAGAGAGTCGGCAAGCAACCCTGTGGATTGCGCTATAACACCAACCACAAATTCGATAACAAACATCACTGCATTAATTATCAGCAACCAAAGAAGGACCTTAAACTCTTTACTGTCTTCTAAACTGGCATTTCTGATGGCATCCGTTAGCGCTTCAGAATCAATTTGTTGGGTCTCAAGTAGGCTGGCTCCCAGATTCAAATTTGTAAGCTTTTGTTGAATTTCTTCGATTCCATTTTCATGGTAGACCTTTAACCTTCTTCCAGGAATATCAAAGTCCATGGCTTTTAAAGACTGACAATTCTCCAGCGCCATGCGAATCATACTTTCCTCAGATGGACAGTCCATTTTGGTCACTTCAAAAGTACTGACCAACCCATGATCAGGAACCTTTGTGACTTGATCTGTACTTTGCGCTGTATTGTTACAACTGTTACCGCAAGAATCTGACATTTGAATGTACTTGTTTTTATCAAGCGTGCAGTTTAATATCTATAGCCACTATAGAGTCAAGAGTAAAATATGAAAATCGGGCAATTATCTAAAAAAACCGACCTTTCCGTTCAAACCATTCGTTACTACGAAACTCAAAACCTCATTAAATCAGCAGGCAGAACAGAAGGTAACTTCAGGGTATATGACTCAAAAGTTATTGATCAACTGGAATTTATCAAGCATTGTCGCCACCTGGATCTATCGCTGAGTGACATCAAGCGAATTAATGTGCTCCGAGACAATCCCAATGCCGCATGTGAAGAAGTGAACGAGCTCATCAATGATCAAGTCAAGATGGTTAAAATTAAAATGAAGGAACTTAGACACCTGAAAACACAATTAGAAGCACTTACTGACTCCTGCTCGAATAATCAAAAAGTTGGTGATTGTGGGATTATTAAGTCTCTTCAAAAGAAGTAGAATAAAAAAAACCTTACTGGGATTATTTATACCATATGAAACTATTCTAGGTTTAATATTTTAATTAAGTTGCAGGGCTAATTGGCTTTTCTGCACTGTACAAAGTCATGGTACCAAACATAGTTGATATTTCCTGTTCAATTTTTATTTCTATAAAACCAGAATCTTCCATTAATTTTGGCAGGATACCTTTGATATTCGAACTTGTCGTTTCAAAGCCATCAAGAAATTGGATAGGATAAAAGAGCAATCGCATAAAAATATTTTTCGGCTTACCCCAATCAGCAACATGCAGCTGCCCACCATTCTTCAGAACTCGAAATATTTCATTGAAAGTTTTCAGTTTATTTTCATCTGTTAAGTGATGGAAAAATAAACTTGAAAAGCATGAATTAAAAGCACTCTTTGAAAATGGTAAATCAAAAGACAAACCTTGCTTGAAGGATATTTGAATATTTTTATCATTTGTTTTTTTTTGAGCCAATGAGATAATCTTTGCATCTCCATCAACACCTGTGACCATTAAATTAGGATTGCTTTGTTTAAGCATTATTGCCAATGTTCCAGTCCCAGAGCCTACATCCAAAACTTCATCACCATCTATTAAATCAGATTGTTCAATTAATTTTTTCTTAAATAAAGCTTCTCTGGTTGTCAGTGAAACTATAGTGTCGTAATGTTTCGTAAGCCAGTTAAACCTTAAAGCTTTTAAATATTCAGTGTTCTTAGTGTTCATAATTTTTCCTTCAGATTTCTCAATTTTCATATAATCAAAAACATGCTAATTAATTTAGCTTCCAGTTTCTTGGGTTCACCTGTTAATCTGGATATGATTATTCATCAATGAATTTAGTACTTCTACACATTCTGGTTTTTGCCACAACCATGGATGGTGATCTCCATTATTCAACGTATACAACGTCCAGTTTTTTTGACTGTTGACTAATGCTTGTAAATTTCCATATGGTGCAGTTTCATCATCAATTGCATGAATACAACTAACAACCATATTTGGATTTAAAGCATTCAAATTATTGATTATTGATTGGTTGTAAATGACATTCCAAAGCGATGTTGTCGATGAAAACATATTATGTTTAACCAAATCTTCAATTATGGTTTGAGGGTACTTTTTTAAGAAATGATGCAACACTTTTCTGGCAAGAAATCTGGTTATTAGACAAACCAGAGCAGTTGAAAAAATGTTTGTTAATAGCCATCCAGAGGGTTTTCTTCTCATCCATCCATATGCACTGGATTGATTTTCAAATACAGGAAGGCTCAGAAGTATTAACCCATTTACATGCTTTGTGTAAATTTCCGAATAACTAATTGAAAGCACAGCGCCAAGAGAATGACCTACTAAGATAAATGGTTTGTGGCTGTTAAGAACATCATTTATTGCATCCAGGTGTTTTTCAATAGTATAGTTTTGCCATGGTTTTGGAGACTCTCCAAAACCCAAAAGATCAAGAAGAATTACATGATAGTCTTTATTGAACTTTTCAATCCCATCAATCCAATATCTATGTGTAGCCCCTAAACCATGTAAGAAAACAATGGTTTGCTTTTTGGGGTTACCTAACTCTAAAAAATGCAGTTTTTTCAATTAGACAACCCATGATAATTGATCAATACAACATAAACTTTTTTTATTGTTTAAATGCTTATTAGATTCGATATTTAACATCGTGCTCTTTCCACATTTTTTGAATTGAAAAATATGCAATTGTTGCTGACCAAGTAATGAGAATTAATCCGTTAATGGCTTGCAGTCCTGTAATAAATCTCAATCCACCAGCTGAAAAAACATCGCCCACTCCCAATGATGAGTATGTAGTGGCTGAGTAATAAATATAACTCAGATAATGATCGTTGATTAGCCCTGAAAGTTGTTCAAAACCTAACCAGTGAACCAAAATCCAATACACCAAAGCGTACATGAAAATGGTTAAACCATGGGCAATAAAAATACCGGTTATTAATACGTAAAGAATTCTTCTTGGAGAAAAATTAAAATGAAGAATCACTCGCAGTAATATACACATGCACTCATAAAAAAAACCAGTTGCCATAAGTAAAGTAACAAAGCCAATAATCAATATTTCAATGAATTCAAGCAGCATTATTGGTACCCTTTTGCGGTAAGTTTATTAGCACAATACCTGTGAAAATTACAGTCAAGCCAATGACTGTAGTCATGCTAAATGTTTCATTGAAAAATAAAATACCAATAGAAATTCCAAATGCTGGTGCCAAGAAACTAAAGGCATTGGCAAAGACCAAATCAACTTGCTCTAAAGCTTTAAACCAAAGCCAATACGCCAAAGAAGTGCCCAGTAATGACAGTCCTGATAGACTGATAATGAATTCAATTGTCCAATCAATGTCTCTTTGGTTCTCTGTTGAAATTGCTAATAGCCATAAAAAAACTGACCCAAAAATCAATTGCCAACCCATGGCAATTAAGGCATCAATTTGACCAGTGATTTTCTTAATTAGTAGATTTGAAACAGATAAGCCTGTTATGGCAATGAGCAAATAGATAATACCAGTTGTTGAAACATTTGAATTATCGGGAAAATTGTTTGAGGTGATAATAAGAATTCCAACAAAACCCATACTAATTGCAAAAAATTGACGCATGCTCATCTTTTCACTTAAAAACCAATACGCAAGTACTGCAGTGAGCATTGGTTGTAAGTTCGTAATCACTGTTGCTATGCCAGGTGCTAGAAATTCAGAGGCATGAAACATGCCGTAAAATCCAATGGTGGTTGCACCTATTCCAATTAGAACCAGAAGTAACCAAAGCAGAATCCCTCTTGGGTGTGGTTTACCTAAAGAATATCCAATCAACAGAAGAATTACGCCAGCTATAGATGCCCTGCATGCTGCAAATGTAATATGTGGTGCATGTTCTAAACCGATTGTAATTAATGGATAGCAGATGGCCCACAAAAACATCACAACAATGACTGTGAGCGCATTCTTGACTCTAATGTTCATCGTGTACACCTTGAGGTGTTGATTCCCTGTTTTCTAAATAATCAATGAACTCTGCGGTATCATCCATCGGACATTTCTCTTCAACCTGCAAAGTTGAGAAATAAATGTTGTATTTTTGCTTGAGTATTTTATTGGCGTCTTCAAGTATTTTTTCATGAGCATTCATTTCCTTGATTTTTAAGTGTGCCATAAAAAGGTTTTTTCCAGTGGTTAAAGCCCATGCATGAACATGATGAATATCTTCAATATTTTTTATTTTTCTCAGGTCTTCAACAATGTCCTCAACATCAATATCTTTAGGTGTTGATTCAAGCAAAATGTTAAAGCTTTCCTTAATGATACCAATTGAAGCTACAAACAAAACAAGACCAAACAACATACCTAAGATTGGATCAATTGGATACCAACCTGTTAACTTAATCACTAATGCAGCAATAATGATGATGATGCTTCCAACAAACGTTTGTAAAACATGCCAGAAAGCACCTTTCATATTAAGATTGTTCTTTGAACCTTTCCACATGACTCCCATGGAAATAAACTCTGTAATCAATCCACCAATGGCAGAAATAAACATAATATTGGTTGGAATTTCAATACTTACTTTCAGTCGCGTATAACCCATCCACAAAACATAAACTGCCATCAGCAACAAAAATAACCCGTTTAATAATGCACCAGCGATTTCAGCACGTATCAGTCCAAATGTATGACTTTTTCCTGGCGGCCTTGAGGCTATTTTGTTTGCAATCAATGCAATCAACACGCCACCAACTGCTGAAAAAGTATGGAAGGCATCAGAAATAACTGCAACTGATCCTGAGTAAAAACCAAGAGCAAGCTCAATAATGAAATAAATACCAGTTAACCATCCGGTTATTTTTAATGCTTTGGCATCAGCCTTCATACCATGAAATTGGTGTGTGTCACTTTCATTGGAAAGGCTGTGATCATGTTTAGTTGTTTTCATACAATCTCCTTCGACAACATTTTCTATATACTAAAGATCAATGAAGCCCAGAGGCCCCGTTGATCCTAAGCTATGAATCATTGTTTAAATTGTGATTTCATATAAGCAACTACATTGAGTAAATCACTTTCAGATAATGATGGATTTCCACCTTTAGCAGGCATTGCCATTGGGGAATTTTTTGATTTAAAACCATCACGAATATGAGCCAACAAAACCTCTTCACTTTGAGACAGCACCCCCTCAGGTATAGTTAAGTCAGGTACACCGGGGACAGCTCCTTTTCCATCCTTACCATGACATGCTATGCAGGTTTGTTCATAAACCTCCTTTCCGGTCATGTTGCTTGGATTATTCGCCTCAGAACTTCGTGAACTGATTTTCACAGGTTGAGGTGGGTTATTTGACTCTTGAAGAAAAGTAAGAATGTCTCTTGTCTTTTGACCAGTGAGCCCAGCTCTTACTCTCATATGGAACACTGTCGTTATCCACTGATCGTCACGCAAGTCTTTAGGATCTCGCATGTTATGACAACGAGCACAATTTTCTGCCCAAGCTTTTGCACCTTTTTGAAAATCCCCTTTTTCCGGATAATCAGCAGCAAAACTTAATGAAGTTATTAGAATTGCTGATAATACCATTAAAGGTTTAGCAACAAATTTAACCATGTTTTTTTGAATATTTTTCATACATTTCTCCTGTTCAAAAGCCATAAGCTAATTGAAGTAACCAACGATCTTCATCTGCATTCGTGTCAAATGCACCATCATTGAATTCATAGGTTGCTTTACCAATAAAGCTATTGGTAAACAAATAATTTATTCCCAAAGCCCATTGTTGCTGGGATCGAGATTCGGTGGCTGAAGTAAAGTCTGAGTATCGAATTACAGGCTCCCATCTGGTGTTAGGAATAAGGTAAGAGCTTTGAGTGTACCAAGATTCCCACGTGGCTCCTTCTGATGCTGTAATACCCTCATCAGCAGAACCAACCTTTGACTTGAGGTATTCACCCCGAACTTCAAATCCATTGTTTTGATAGGCAAAATCAACCCCAAATACGTCATAATCCCTTGCAATTTCATCATGCAAATCTATTTCTTCACCTTCTTCATCTCCTGGTGTTCCAAAAGCCAATGATTTAAGAGCATGCACATCATCCTCAAGTTCAACATCTGTAACAGTTGCTTTACCTGTTGCAAAAGAAAGACCTAATTCGAAACCTTTAAATGGAAGAAAGCCGAGCCTGCCTCCAAAAGTTTTCTTACCATCGTTATCAGAACTAAAGCCCTCTGCTTCAACACCTTCAAGCTCAAACTCATCATCGTGTTCTTGTGCTGCAATTAGGCGCGGACCATTACTGACATAAAATGCATAATTTGCACTGGTTTCATCAAAATCAAATCCACCTCTTAGCTGAAATCCAACATCTGATAATGGCGCAGCACCATCGTGCCCATAACCAGGGGGTGCTGATGCTAACTTATTGATCCATGAAGGGTGGATGTTTTGTCTGAACTGGCCAATAGGACTTAGGAACTTACCTGCTACTACAGTGACATAATCATTCAAAAAATAATCGATGGTTAAGTATTCAAGTGCAATATCAGTACTGCCATCCTCATCAATTGTGATTTCAAGCTCAGATTCAAGCATCACTTTATCTCTGTATTGATAATGAAAAATTGGTGAGAAAGAACCGACCGAATAGGACTCACTATCAGATGAATAACCCACATTTGCATAACCTGCCATATGAATGAGTGTATTGGGGCTGTTCCACTCACCTGATTTGGCAACTTCCCCCTCTAGGTCATCAACACGTTCTTTTGTAATAACCGAGTCGTCTATCTTTTGATTTAATTCTTGAACTTCTGCTTTAGTAATTGACTCTTGTTTGTATTGTTCCAAAACTGATTGGACTTGTTCCAATTGCTTTTTCAGTGCTTCTACTTCATTGACAAGTTGATCATACTTTTCATCAGCTGATGCACAGAAAGTGAACATCAATGAAAATGTAAACAGCAGTACCTTTCGCTTAGTTTGTATAGTTTTCATACTTATTTCCCGCAAAAATATTATTAATAATTGGTTTAAAAAACCATGCTTTTTATTTATCTCATTTACTCCCAGATAAAATTCTTGATTTCAGGTAAATCATCACCTCTAAGGACGATGTGCTCGTTGTGGCGGGTAAGTTGTTTATCCATTAATTCGATTAACTCGGTTTTATTGGTTACTTCCTTCAATTGATTGATTGCACTTTTAACCAAGTGAAAACGGTCAAGTTTATTTAGGACCAACATGTCAAAAGGTGTGGTTGTTGTCCCTTGCTCATTGAACCCATGAACGTGAAAATTTAAGTGGCATCTTCGCTTATAGACCAATCTATGAATCATCGATGGATAACCATGAAAGGCAAATATAATTGGCACATGAGGATTGAATAGGTGATTGAAAGCCTCATCATCGATTCCTTCAGGATTGGATGCTTTACCTGCCAGCCTCATGATGTTGACTACATTAATGAATTTGATTTTTAAATCAGGAAGCAGTTCGTTGAGTATTTTTGTTGCCGCCAGTGATTCAATTGTTGGTACATCACCAGCACTTGCCATGATCAATTCAGGCTTCTCATTTTCTATATTACTGACCCAAGTCCATTCCCCTAACCCTTGATTACAATGTTCTATTGCTTCCTCTTGAGTTAACCATTGAAGTTGAGGTTGTTTACCAGCAACAATGACATTGATTTTGTTGGTTGATTTAAGAGCCTTTTGCCCAACTGCGAGCAAGGTATTTGCATCCGGTGGAAAGTATATTCTGATAACTTCTGGATCCTTATTTGACAAATGGTCAATGAAGCCTGGATCTTGATGAGAAAAGCCATTGTGATCTTGGCGCCATACATGTGAAGTTAACAAGTAGTTCAAGGATGGTATTGGTTTTCTCCAAGGAATCTCCTGACTAGCCACCTTTAACCATTTGGCATGTTGCGTTGCCATCGAAGTAACTATGTTAATAAAGGCCTCATAGCAAGAAAATAATCCATGCCTGCCAGTTAATAAATATCCCTCCAGCCAGCCCTGACACGTATGTTCACTTAAAATTTCCATGACACGACCTTCTGTGTCCAAGTTATCGTCCTGAGTTTCAGTGTTTGCTAACCAAGTTTTTTGTGAAACTTCATAAATGTCATCTAAACGGTTAGAGGCTGTCTCATCTGGTCCAAACACCCGAAAATTCTTCATATTTGATTTCATGACAACAGCCAAATATTTCCCCAGCATTTTGGTTGCGCTTGTTTTGGCAACTCCCCTTGATTCAAACTGAACAGCAAAATCATCAATTAGTGGTATATTCAATTCCTTCATAAGTAAGCCACCATTGCCGTGTGGTGATTGTCCCATCTGTAATGAAGGTCTTGGAAGCAAATCCTGAATATCAGCTTTTATGCGACCATCATCATCAAATAAATTATTCGGTTGATATGATTTAAGCCATTCATCTAGCATGACCACAAGTTCTGGATGTTGATCTAAGTCTTTAAAAGGTACTTGGTGGGACCGCCAATTACCCTCAACCGGTAATCCAGCTACCTTTTGAGGACCAGTCCACCCTTTTGGTGTTTTTAGGATAATCATTGGCCAAACAGGTCTGTTTTTGATTCCATCAATTTTGGCCTCTGATTGAATGGTTTTTATTCGTGAAACAGCATAACTCAATGCGTCAGCCATTAATTGGTGAATTTTATGGGTGTCATTTGATTCAACCAGAATGGGCTCATAACCATACCCTTGAAACAAATTCATTAACTCCTCTTTGGGAATTCTTGCTAAAAGTGTTGGGTTGGCAATTTTGTATCCATTTAAATGAAGTATTGGCAAAACAGCCCCATCTCTTATGGGGTTTAAGAATTTATTTGAATGCCATGAGGCTGCCAACGGCCCAGTTTCCGCCTCCCCATCACCAATAACACATGTGACAATCAAATCTGGGTTATCAAATGCCGCACCATAGGCATGAGAAAGTGCATATCCCAATTCACCACCCTCGTGTATTGAACCCGGTGTTTCAGGAGCTACATGTGAGGGAATGCCTCCAGGAAAAGAGAACTGCTTAAATAGTTGTTTTAATCCTTTTTCATTGAGTTCGATTTGAGGATAGAATTTACTGTAGCTACCTTCAATATAAGTATTTGCTATAAGTGCTGGGCCGCCATGACCTGGCCCAGTGATGAATAACATCTTACTTTCTGTTTTTACAATGATTCTATTAAGGTGAATATAGATTAAATTCAGCCCAGGGGTAGTGCCCCAATGCCCCAATAAACGAGGTTTTATGTGTTTGAGTGTTAACGGTTCTTTTAACAATGGGTTATCGAGTAAGTATATTTGACCAACTGAAAGATAATTAGCTAAAGACCAATATTGCTCAAGAGACTTTATTTCTTCACTTGATAGTTGTTTTGTATTAATTTTCATGAATTCACCTTTAAGTTATGAGTAAAATTCGCTGATTAAATTGAATGAATCTTCAGCTATTAATTGCTCTTCATCGATGTCACAAACTAAAATTTTCACTTTGCTTCCTGATGCACTGATATCATTGAGCTTTGCATTGATTTGTCGCTGGTTATCCTCATCATGAAACATAGATAACCAATGCCAATCCTGAAATATTTTGCTTCTGATTAGTTGGCTGTTTTTTCCAACTCCGCCACCAATTAATATGCAATCAACTCCACCAAGCACTGCAACATATGCACCCATGTATTTTCGAATTCGGTAACAGTATTTATTAATGGCATCTTGATAATTTTTTGATTCACCTTGTGTTACCTGAGACATATCACCTGTAGATCCAGTTAAGCCCAACAAACCAGATGACTGATTGAGTTCTTTTACCAGTTGATCTATTGATATAGTTTTGTCCTGCAGGAGTTTTAGAATCGCTAACGTGTCAACATCACCAGAGCGATTTGACATAATTAACCCTTCATTGGTAGATGAGCCCATTGAAATATCGATTGGACTGTCATTATTGATGGCACAAATTGAACAGCCCGAACCAAGCTGAATTGTTAATATCTTTTGAAACTCACCACACCTTTTCAGGACTTTATCTGTTTTTATGGATTTTCGTAAAGTAAGGAGCATCGACTTGTGAGCAAAGCCATGAAATCCTTTCTTAACTAAATCAGTATGTGATGAAATATTCTTTGAAACGGCATAGTCAGATACAATATCAGGCAATTCTTTGAAAAATTCAGAATCTGAATGTATTGTTTGCAATACATGTTGCGCAAATATCTCCTGGCATATCTTTATTATTGAGATGGTAAATGGATTATGAAGTGGCGCTAAATATTCAGTTTCAATCAATTCTGAAAGCATTCTTTCTGAAATTACTGCAGGGGTGCTTAAACTTGAATCAACGGCAACCAATCTGTGTGCTACAGCAACTATTTTTCCTTTGCGACCTGATATTAATTCTTTGAAACTTTCAATGAAAACTGAAATTTCACGTTCAGTTGAACATCTCTCCTTAAGTGCGAGTTTGTTTTCACCAACTTGGTAAATAGCCATTTTTATCGTTGAACTACCCACATTGATAACTACTAAGAATGGAGAATATGAGTTTTCGTTGTTAATCATATTTAGACTCATTTACTATTGGCTTCTTTTATGAACAACTTAAGCTGTTCTTTGCGTGGAAAAAACATGGGGGTATTTGATCGATAGATTTGGTAATCATCACCAAAAAGCTCTAGCATCTTGGCCTCTTCCCTTTTTGCTAATCGATAATAAATAAATATGATTATTGGGAATAAGCCCACAGAAAACAGTGTTGGCCAATGAATGATCCCCTCACCAAAAATTGCTATAAATAATCCTATGTACTGAGGGTGGCGAGATAAAGCATATAAGCCACCTGTAACTAAAGTGTTGTTTTTTCTGGCTTCATGGACTTGTTTCCAGCCTTTATAAAACAGCCCAATGCCAGTAATGATAAAAAAGAAACCAGCCAACATTGATATCATCATTCCAGTTTCACCAAGACCTACCAATGATGACCATAGGTTTGCATTTAAACCCTCTCCATCTAACCCAAAAAAGCGGGCAAGCAAATATATAGTTAATGGAAATCCATACATCTCAGCATACAAAGCTATAACAAAAGCTTGCAACACTCCGGCTCCAGCCCATTCATGCCAACTTTTAGGAGCCAAGAATTTGTAAATGACCCATGTAAGTAACACAATCATGATAATGGCCAGACCCCATGCGCCTGAATGGGCGATTTCTTGATTCATAATTTCTCTCCAATAATAAGTAAACAACTTGCTGTCTTACCGCAGATAACTGAACTGATCATCACAGCCACCTTCTTAGGAAAAAGGCAACAAGTGACGGTAAAAAATGTGAAAGTGATTTGTTTTTAATATCTTGGCTTTTTACTGGCTCAGAGTGAGTCAGACTCAGCTCAAAATCGTCGCTTAATTGTTTAACTAAAAATTCATTTTCGCTAAACAACATAATTTCATAGTTTGAAAAAAAGCTGCGATAATCCATGTTGGCCGATCCAATTACTGCTAGGTTCTGATCGCTTAAAATATATTTTGAATGCATCATTCTTGCTGAATATTCATAAACGTAAATGCCGGCATTCAGTAACTTTTGGTAATACCAAAATGCCGCATATTTCAGCAAGGCATGATCGTTATATTTAGGCACCATTAGATCCACACGCACACCCTTCTTAGCCGCTTGCAAAAGCGCTTTGAGTGTTTTTGAATCAGGTACAAAGTAAGGTGTGGCAATTCTGATAGTACCAACAGATTGATTGATGGTTTTCAACAATTGGCACCTGAGCTCAATACGACAAGATCTGGTCTGATTAGGTATTATTTGATGCTTATCATTATGACTTTTTACAACTTTTAGTCGCCTGTATCTGCCACTCCACATCAAATCATATTGATTTTTCAATTGAAGCACTAAGCTGCCTTCAAAACTGATGTGACTGTCTTTCCACCGTGAGACACCTATTTGATTTTGTGATGATTCGTTGTGAATATTGAATCCACCAAGATAGCAAATACGATCATCAATTATTAATAGCTTGCGATGGTTTCTTCTGTTAAATTCAAGTGGCTTTTTATAAGACCATGGGTTAAACCATTTGAGTTGAATATTAGGGTTTAAATGGCTTTTAAAGAAGCTGCTGGCCTTAAAACGGCTTGAGCCAACAGAGTCGATCAATATTCTCACCTTAATATCAAGTTTTGATTTAGTGATGAGGTTTTCAATAAACAAATGACCTATTTCATCATCAGTGAGGATGTAGCTTTCTATATCAATTGACTCTCTAGCATGGATGATAGAATCTATCATGCTTTGATAAAGTTCATCACCCTCAGAGTAGTAGGCCAAATTATTCATACCAAATTGACCCTCTCTTTATAATCGGGAACACTCACATCCCAATTAAACTCATCTTGCAAGTGAATGCGAAACTCATCTGCTGCATCAGGCTCTCCGTGAACAACAAAAACCTTTTTGGGATGAAAATCTTGAGTCTCACGCAGCCAGCTAACCATCTCTGAATAGTCTGCATGTGCTGAAAATCCAGGGAGTTTATGTATTGATGCTTTAACATCAAAGTCTTGTCCAAAAATTCTGATTGCAGAACTGCCTTGTAAGAGTTTCTGGCCTCTGGTTCCACCAGCTTGATAGCCTGCAAATACAATGCTGTTTCGATGATCAGTAACCATCCTCTTAAGGTGATGTAGTACCCTTCCACCAGTTGCCATTCCACTGGCTGAAATAATGATGTGAGGGTAATTGATATTTGCCAAAGCTTTGGACTCATCTACAGAACGCGTGTACTTAACATGGTCACACATTTGCCTGCATTGATTACTCTTTAACCTATGTTCAATTGAAAAATCACAATATATATCTGATGCGTTTATAGCCATTGGACTATCCAAGAAAATTGGCAGTGCTGGAATACGTTTGGCCTGAATTAGCTGTGACAAAACAAACATAATTGACTGTGATCGCCCAACTGCAAAACTTGGAATCAAAATAGAACCACCTTTGCTTATAGTTTGTTTGATGATATCTTCTAAAACCTGTTCAGGATCGTGTGTATCGTGTAATCGATTGCCATAGGTTGACTCAATAACTAAGTAATCAGATGATGCAATGGGTTTGGGTGGATACATGACCAAATCATTGGGCCGTCCTACATCACCGGTAAAAACAATACTTTTATTAGCCGATTCAACTCTGATCGTTGCTGCACCCAAAATGTGTCCAGCAGAACGGAATGTAAAAATCGAACCATTGATGGAAAGTTCTTGGTCAAAGGCAACAGGTTTGAACAGGGATAGACTTTCCTGCGCTGTTTTTAGGTCATAAAGTGGTTCTGCTACTTCGTGTTTACTTAATCCGTGTTTATTCCTGAATTTAGCTTCCTCCTCTTGCAAGTGGCCACTGTCGGGTAGTAGTAATTTACACAACTCATAGGTAGCATAAGTTGAATAAATAGGCCCTCTATAGCCTTCTTTGTATAGTAATGGGATCATGCCCGAATGATCTAAATGAGCGTGTGTTAACAAAACAGCATCAATTGTTTTGATATCAAATGGCAGAGGTTTCCAATTCCTTTGCCTCAGGTTTTTGTAGCCTTGAAATAAGCCACAATCGACAAGTAATTTAGTGTTGTTTGTTTCCAGTAAGTATTTGGACCCCGTAACTGTACCAGTGGCACCATAAAAAGTGATGTTCATTTAATATCCCCAAGTTGTCTTTGAATTTCATTGCTAATAAGTTCACTTAAATCGATTGACTTACTTGAATTTTCAATAGAGTTTGTTGTGATGATTTCAGTTGCACCTTCATTGATTAATGTTCGATCAATTTGATTGGCAAAAATCCCATGTATGGCCAAGCAATAGATCTTTTCAAATCCGAGTTGTTTAAGTGAGCCTATGGCTTCAAGCATGGTATGACCACTTGAGATGATGTCATCAACCAAAACTACAGGTTGATTAGGTAAGGCCATTAATTGTTTGAATGTTACTTTTACATTCCTATCACCATACCTTTCTTTTTTTGCCACACTGAACATGACATCAGCATTAAACGCAACCGCTTTGACCCATTGTTCACTCTCTTCATCAGGGCCAATTAAGTATGCATTGGGCAGGTGCTTTTTAATCCAATCCGACAGTAAATCCTTGGCATGTAATGCTGCATTAGGGATTCTGTAAATTTCATTAAGCGTGCTATATCTGTGTAGGTGAGGGTCAACTGTTACCAACCAATCAAAATGTTGGTTGATTAAATTTGCGAATATTCTGGATGTCAGGGCCTCACCTTGATGGAACTTAATATCCTGACGCATATAACTGAGATATGGAGCCACAAGACCAATTCGTTTTGCACCAAGTTCCATCAGTGTTTGACTTAAAAAAACAAGCTTGAGAAAGAAATTATCAACTTCCAAAAGTGTGATGATTATTATCACTTCTTTGTCTTTAACATCTGAGTGAACGTTTATATATGTTTCACCATCTGGAAACTGCCTGGTATCAAAATCACCAACAATTGCATTTAATGATTGAGTAATACCCTTTCCTAAATCTGTTTCACCGTTTAACTCAAATACCACCGGCCTCATAATTTATCTCCAACTCTGATCATTTGTTTATTTTGGTTATAGAAATTCATGGCATATTTAAGTTGCCCGTTAGATTCAGTATGAATTGTCATTAATACTTCTCCTTTCATAATCTTTCTCCCAGGCCTTTGTTGCATAAATAAGCCTGCTGTTTTGGCATCAGGTGCGCCTGCCAACTTCGCTAATCTTGCAATAAGGCGATTATCAATATGAGTAATCACCCCAGACTCATCACTTAAAATATTTTGGGTATAGGAGGCATGTCCTAATTCTTTAATCCCACCTTGGAGCATACAAATTTGCCGAAACTTCTTAAGCGCATTTCCACTCACCAAAGCTTGCACAGCCATTTTTAATCCGAGACCTTTCTCAGTGATTCCTGACATTTCGATGATTTTTGCGCTGAGGTTCAAAGACTTGATTTTCAAGTCTTCAGGTGCATCAAATGAGTTTTCTAAGACCATGAGAACATCTTTCATTTCGAGAGTAGGGCCAATTCCATTGCCAATAGGCGCGGTTCCATCTGTAATGACTGTTTCCACTTTTAAACCCAGCGCTTTACCTGTGTTAATCATCAGTTCACTTAGTCTTTGGGCATCCTCTTTGTTTCTGACCTTTGCAGTATCACCGACTGGTATGTCAATCAGTACATGAGTGGATCCTGCTGCAATCTTTTTGGATAAAACAGATGCTATGAGTTGGCCATCACTGTCAATATTCAGTGCTTTTTCAACCCTAATCAGTATGTCATCAGCGGGACTTAAGTTAACGCTACCTCCCCAGGCCAAACATGCCTTGGCCTCTAGCAATACTGTCCTCATTCTATTGATGCTGATATTAACTTCAGTTATGGACTCCATAGCATCTGCTGTACCAGCTGGGGATGTAATCGCGCGAGATGAGGTTTTAGGCATGAATAGACCGCAAGATGCCACTATTGATACAACAATTGGAGTGGTTCTATTGCCAGGTATGCCACCAATACAATGCTTATCAACCACAACATCCATTGGCCAAGTCATCTGATGACCACTTTCCACCATAGCCTTAGTTAACCAAATGATTTCCTCATCATTCAACCTACCTCCAGCACAAATACTGATAAAACTGGCAATGTCTATATCTGTTAGAAAACCGTGCTTGATATCACTAATGAGCGCTTTTAATCCATCGAATGTGAATGGTTGGTTGTAAATCTTTCCTCTCACTTCAGACATTGACAATACTGGTGGAGCTTGTGAGATGGTAATCTCGCTTGAATCTTTTGCATGTAATAAATCTGATGCACGTTTATTCAAACCTATCAATCCTTCTTCAAGAAAATCATTATTTACAACGTGTAGCTCTGCAATTACTTGGTGAGAAAGGTGAGTTAACTTAAGTCTTACCAAGCTTCTATAGCCTTCAGATTGGCAGATATGACAATCCTCCCTCATATAAACGATGGGTTGGTGAGAATGTATTCCCACCAACTTTGCAGATAATGTGTCGTATGCTCTTTTCACGTCAAACCTTTAAGATTTTTTGTTTGGGTTCTTGCTAAAGTAGTTATATAGCGGTACCCAAATCAATGCGAAATACCAGCCATAAGCATAAGTTTCAATTAAACCCAAAAAGAAACTTTGCCATGAAATCCATTGAACACCAGGTAACAATTGAATCCATGATTTGTACATGGCGTGATCTGGAAAAATGAGATCAAATATTACACATATGGTGAATGTTGCAGCCAATAGAATACTGGTTGCATGACCAACAGCTTTTAAAGATATTTTGTGATTCATGATAGTTCTCCTGAATGATTTTGATTGATATATTTACCCGGGTTTTGATCAAATTCATCCAAATGTTCTTTTTTGCAAAACCTGAACAACCTACCTTCGTGTAACATTCCATAACCTTCGTCATCTTCAACTTTTGTTCCACAAATTGGGTCAATGAATACTTTCTTCTCGGTCGCTTCATGATCGTGCTCATCGGGATTATGATTCCCATGTGCAATATGAGCCCCGCAACCAAAACGCATCATTAAGTAAAAAAACAAAGCAAATATTAGTAATGAAAATAAGCCAGCCATAGTTAGTCCTCTGTTGTTAAAAATTAAAACTTTTGTTTTTTCAGCCTCAATGCATTCAAAATCACTGAGACAGAGCTAAAGCTCATGGCTGCAGCAGCAATGATTGGAGAGAGTAAAATGCCGAAAAACGGATAGAGCACACCGGCAGCTACCGGCACGCCCAATGCGTTGTAAATGAATGCAAAGAAAAGGTTTTGTCTGATGTTTTTCATGGTTGAACGACTCAGTGCAATCGCTTTTACAATGCCCCTTAAATCTCCTTTGACCAAGGTTACACCGGCACTTTCCATAGCCACATCAGTACCCGTACCCATAGCTATGCCAACTTGTGACTGAGCCAGGGCAGGCGCATCGTTGATGCCATCACCAGCCATAGCTACAACTTTGCCTTGAGACTGCAGTTGTTTAACAATTTGAGCCTTTTGCTCTGGTAATACATCTGCTTCTACTCGATCTATTGATAGTTTTGAAGCTACCGCTTGGGCGGTGGTGGCGTTATCACCAGTCAACATCACAACTTCGATACCTTGTTTGTGTAATTGCTCAATCGCTTGAGGCGTTGATTCTTTGATAGGATCAGCGACCACGACCATAGCTGCTGGTTTTTGATTAACAGAAAACAGCATAACTGTCTGGCCTTCGCTTCTTAACTGATCAGCCTGCCCAAAGAACTCTCCTATTTCAGTACCTGCCTGCTGCATCATTTTGCTGTTGCCTAAAGCAAGGCTTTTATCATTTAATTCAGCTGTGACGCCTTTCCCTGTAACAGAGGTAAAGTTTTCAACATCAACTAACGAAACATCCTGCTCTTTAGCCCCTTCCACTATGGCCTCAGCCAATGGGTGTTCGCTTTGTTTTTCAATCGATGCAACCCATTGAAGAAGTTCTTTTTCATCAAATCCTTCAGCTGGAATGACATTAATCAATTTAGGTTTGCCCATGGTTAAGGTACCGGTTTTATCAACCACCAGGGTGTTAACCTTTTCCATAATCTCTAAAGACTCAGCATTCTTGATAAGGACCCCCTCAAGTGCACCTCTTCCTGTTCCAACCATAATTGAAATTGGTGTGGCAAGCCCCAAGGCACAAGGACAGGCAATGATAAGTACTGCAACAAAATTAACCAATGCATAGGCCAATCGCGGTTCTGGACCAACGGTGTTCCATACAATGAATGCTATTATGGCAATCACAACGACTACGGGAACAAAGTAACCAGATACTGTGTCTGCCATTTTTTGAATGGGTGCTTTGGAGCGTTGGGCATCAGCAACCATTTTGACTATTTGTGAGAGCAAAGTATCTGAACCAATTTTTTCAGCACTCATAACAAGTGAGCTCAATGAATTTACTGTAGCGCCAATAAGGTGATCGCCTTCTTTTTTACTAACAGGTATGGGCTCTCCTGTAACCATTGATTCATCTACTGATGATGTTCCTGACAAGACGGTTCCATCAACTGGAATTTTTTCACCTGGCCTGATTCGCAACTTGTCACCAACTTGTACTTGTTCAAGTGGAATATCTACTTCTTCACCGTCATCTTTAATAATTCTGGCAGTATTAGGGGCAAGACCCAGCAATAATTTGATGGCAGCATTGGTTTGAGAACGCGCTCTTAGCTCCAGAACTTGTCCTAACAACACCAAAGCAGTAATAACAGCAGCAGCCTCAAAATAAACCATGATGGTTCCTTCATGCAACATGGCTTTAGGGAATATGCCTGGCAACAACATAGCAACAACACTGTAAGCCCAGGCAACGGAGACACCCAAACCTATCAGGGTAAACATATTGAGGTTTTTGTTAATAACAGATTGAACACCTCTGACATAAAAAGGCCACCCTCCCCATAG
Organism: Marinicella rhabdoformis; assembly: GCF_009671245.1. Lineage (NCBI taxonomy): Bacteria > Pseudomonadati > Pseudomonadota > Gammaproteobacteria > Lysobacterales > Marinicellaceae > Marinicella > Marinicella rhabdoformis. Next base: position 113,184 of record NZ_VTFS01000008.1, on the reverse strand, counting down.
AACAACGGGCGTTGCCAACACAAACTGTATCCATTGAGACATTCTCATTGATATGGCATCTGGTAACCACTGGGGAAAAACATCTGTAATCATTGCCAATATGAAAACCGGTACCGATAAAATAGCGCTGTATTTGAAACGGCGGGACATATCTTCCAATTCATGATTTTTTTCATCAATTTGAACAACCGTAGGCTCCAGAGTCATACCACAAATAGGGCAATTCCCAGGTTCATCTTGGATGATTTCCGGATGCATTGGACATGTGTATTTAGTTTCGTTTAAGTTTAAGGATATGTCTTTGGGTTCAAGAGCCATACCACATTTTGGGCAACTACCAGGTCCTACTTGTTCCACCTCGGGATGCATTGGACAGGTATATACAGCATCAGGATTACCACCTTCTTTTGGACTTGAATCTTCAGGCTCATCACAATGACCACAACAACTACTTTTGGTATAGTTTTCAGGGTCTTTCGAGAACTTATCTAAACAACGTTCGCTGCAGAAATAAAAATCCTCACTTTCATAGTTGAAATGAAAATCTGAATGCTCAGTAACTTGCATTCCACATACTGGATCTTTCATATTCTTCTCCTTAGTTTTGTTTAACTTTTCTTTACTCATCAAAATTCTCGATTAAGTGACATATCATTAGCCCTGTTGGGGCAACATCTGGTTCTAAATTCCATTTCTTTACTGCAGACTCCATCCTCGTCTTAAGCGCTAATGCCTTCTCAAAAAGCAAATTGGATTCGTGTATTCTTGTTTCGATTATTTCTCGAACAATCGGGCATGGCGTGTTGCCAGAATCAGATTTTGATAGTATTTTTCCAATATCCTTTACAGTGAATCCTAGCTGCCTGGCACTTAAAATGAATGACAGTCTATGCTGCTCTTTTTTGCTGTAACTTTTATATCCATTGAACTTGTTTACAGCAGGTTTTAAGTACCCAATACGGGTGTAATGGCGAACGGTTTCTGCTGTTGTGTTTAATAAATTTGCTACTTCGCTAACTTTCATTTCAATCTCCTAACATTGCTTTTTTGAAGAATACTCCTATGTGCAACACATAGGTCAACACCTCAGCCTCTAGCTGTTAATGTTTATGATCATCATGACTCTCAGATTTCACATCTTTAGAAGATGAATGTGTATGAACCACCTTCCAATCATCTGCCACCTTCCTGAATAGAAAGGTTTGAAAACCTTTTTTATTTATTATCCTCCCTGACTTAGATACCTCACCTTTGACTCTGGTATTGGCAATAGCCCAAGCGAAATCACCTTCATAATTAATTTCAATGTCTGAGAAGTTCAATGATAAAAATTTCAACGCATCCTTTTCTGGTTCTACGTGGTGCTCAACCAGATCTGATAAACCTTCATTTTGGCCACCTGATTCGATGTATCTTGCTCCTTCAAAATCTAGAAAATTATTCCTGAATGGGGTACCGTCTCCATTCTCCCAACCAGATTTAATCTCATTGATAATTGATTTGATTTTTTGGTCATCTTCACTTGCATAAAGTAATGTGCTGATGAAAAGAAGTGTTAGTGTGATAATTTTATTTGACATGATTTTCTCCTGTTTTTAAGACCAGTGAATGTGTGTAATAAGCCATTTACCGTCAATTTTTGAAACTGCGATGGTTTCCATTGAAATACGCTCACTTGCCTTACCAGCACCTGCCTTAGAGACTTTTGAGCGAGAGGTTGAGATGGCAATATTGCCATTGACTTTGACTTGATGCTCGATGAGTTCAGATTGAACACTGGATAAGTACTTTATGTCCGAGAGTAGATGACCTGAGACATATTCAAGAGAAGATCTCTCTGCGTTCCCGGACTCATAGATCAAAACATCTTTACTGAGCAAAGAATTGACTAACTTGACATCGCCTGCCTTTAAAGCCTCATGAAACTGGGTGACTACTTTGGCAGCTTTTGTACCTAAACCCGTAAACAAAGGATTAATAGGCTCATCATTTTTGTTGCTGTGACTTAACGCACTTAGTGAAAAAAAGGTTAAGTAAACTGATAGTACTGAGGTAAATATTTTTGATTTCATAATATAAATTTCCTAAAAAATGGCCTGTCACCCATGATGACCAGGTCCTAATAATGTGGTTAAAATGCCTGTTACAACCAGTATCCCAACTCCTATACCAAACTCTGCCTTTATTGATGCAACTAAAGAACTCCTTGATTCTTTGTTCTTCAAAAGACTGGGAACAACAATGAATTTATGAAAAGCTGCAAGTAAAAGAATGTGAAAAACCAGAATGATCTTGACAGATAACAACTGTCCATATCTGGTTGTGGTGAGCTCTTGGAGGCTATCGGTTAACTCGAATGCTAAATAAACTCCCGCAATAATTAATATGCCAACTAAAAACACAGCTATTTGCCCAAATTTATGCATAAGTTCTGATAGGTTTTTAGTGGTTGAATGCTTACAAGATAAAAGCAAAGGGTAAAGTGAGCCCATCCACCAAAGCGCAATTAAAACGTGAATTGCAATAGAGAATCTTGGTAAGTATGAAAGTTCTGAAACATGCCCAGATGAACAAAACGAAAGTCCGATAAAAATTAAACTGAGCCCGTATATAAATGAGACCTTATAGTCTCTCCTAGAGTTTGCAATAATTAAAATACATCCAACTGCTAAGAGGCGATAGAGGGTTGTTATTCCAATGGATGAATTCCATACAAGCTGAATCATGAAGGAATCGAACATACCTTTGATACCGGACTCAGACATGATTCCAACTTGAATAAAGAAATAACCAACTACCGCAAATAGAACCAACAATGTTGATTTAAACAACAATAATTTAGTTTTCTTGAGAACGCTGCTATTAAAGCCAGCCCAGTTTGTAATAACTGGCAAAGCTATGGCATTAGCAAAGCCCAAGTAAATGATTAATTTAAAAATCAGGGCAAATATATTCCAAGTAGTTGGTTCCATTACAGTCAATGCCTCAATCAGTGATCATGTCCATCATGATGTTCATCTTTCGACATATTCATCACTTTAAACTTAAACTCGTCTTTCATCTTGTGACCATCTACACCCATAATTGTCCAGAAAACTGTGTATTCGCCATCAGGCAATTTTTCTGGGGAAATTCTGTATTCTGAACGATCACTCATGGATGGTTTGAAATCCGTTTTAACCTCCTTTTGGTCTGAACCAACTAGCTTTAATTTGATTAATTTCACCGGATTTAGAAACGCCAGTGAAATTATCTCTGGACTTTCATTGAGCATTTCACCATCTGATGGGCTAGAGCTTTTTATATTGGAGTGTGCCAACAAAACACCACTGAATAACAACAGTGTTAAAACAAATAAACTTTTAATTTTCATAATTTTTCCTCAGTTAAAGATTGATTTTTAATGGCACGAGAGCGCCACAGATAATAAACAACAGGTAATACCAACAAGGTTAAAATCAAAGCACTGATCATTCCTCCAACCATGGGAGCTGCAATCCTACTCATAACCTCAGAGCCAGTACCTGTTCCATATAAAATGGGTAATAAGCCAACAATAATGGCTGCAGCAGTCATCATGACGGGTCTAACACGCATCCCAGCGCCTTGAGTCACAGCTTTTTTCAGTGCCTCAATAGTTGGTTTGGTTTGGTCTTTATTACAGTCATGAATCATGCTTTGATAAGCCTGGTTGAGATAGACCAGCATAATCACACCTATTTCTACAGCGACACCAGCCAAAGCGATGAAGCCAACACCTACTGCCACAGAAAAGTTAAAACCTTCCAAATACATTAACCACACACTGCCAACCATCGCCAAAGGAAGCGTGCCCATGATGATGGCAACTTCTGTGAAGTTTCTAAAGTTAATGAATAGAAGAATAATGATGATCCCTAAAGTCAAAGGAATAACATATGTCAGCTTTTCTTTGGCGCGCAGCATGTACTCATATTGCCCAGACCAACTGATTGAGTAACCTGCAGGCAAATCAAGTTGATTTTTTACAACTTGTTGAGCTTCGACAACATATGTACCTACATCAACTCCCTCAATGTCGACAAATGACCACCCGTTCAATCTGGCATTTTCGCTCTTGATACCAGGAGGACCATCTTCAACAATAATATTAGCAACATCACCAAGTGCAATTCTTTGATTGCTTGGTGTAACGATGGGCAACAGTGATAGCTTTTCAGGTGAGTTTCTGTAGTCTTGAGGGTATCTGATATTTACTGGATATCTTTCAAGGCCTTCAACCGTTTGGGTAACATTCATGCCACCAATGGCTGAGGCTATAACCTGCTGAACATCGGCAATATTTAGATTAAATCTTGCCGCCTTCTCACGATCAATATCAACCTTAATGTATCGTCCACCTGCAACACGTTCCGAATACACAGATGCTGTGCCTGGTACGTCTTTTAGTATCTCCTCAATTTGTTTACCAATTCCTTGGATTTCATTAAGCTCGGGACCTGATATTTTTATACCCACAGGCGTTTTAATACCCGTTGCTAACATATCAATTCTGGTTTTAATCGGCATTACCCAGGCATTAGTAACACCTGGTAGTTTGACTAACGCATCAAGTTCCTTTTTAAGGCTTTCGGTATCAACACCTTCACGCCACTGATCCCGTGGCTTTAACTGAATAAATGTCTCAATCATTGTTAATGGTGCTGGGTCAGTTGCCGTTTCAGCTCGGCCAACCTTGCCAAAAACAGTCTCCACTTCAGGAACAGTTTTAATTAATTTATCTGTTTGCTGTAATAGCTCTCGAGCCTTACCGATAGAGATACCCGGATACGTTGTAGGCATATACATCAAGTCACCTTCATCCAAGGGAGGGATAAACTCACTACCTATCTTGTTTACTGGCCAAAAGCCAGCCAATAGCACCAACAACGCAAAAACAAGTGTCAATTTTGGGAACCGTAATACTTGTTTTAAAAGAGGAAGGTATATTGCTGTTAGTAGTCTATTGACTGGATTTTTATGCTCAGGAAGTACCTTGCCCCTGATGAAATACCCCATCAAAACAGGTACCAATGTGATTGCCAATGCAGCTGATGCAGCCATGGCATAAGTTTTTGTAAAAGCCAGTGGGGAGAACATTCGTCCCTCTTGCGCCTCAAGAGTGAAAACGGGTACAAAACTGACTGTAATGATAAGCAAACTGAAAAACAGAGCCGGGCCAACTTCACTGGCAGATTCAGCCACAATTTTCCACCGGTTCTCAGCAGTCACTTTTGTCCTTTCCATGTGTTTGTGCATGTTTTCAATCATCACAATGGCGCCATCAATCATCGCACCAATTGCAATCGCAATGCCTCCCAAAGACATGATGTTGGCATTCAAACCTTGGTAGTACATGATGATAAATGCGGTTAGAATGCCAACAGGTAAGGATAAAATAGCAACCAAAGATGAGCGGACATGAAACAAAAAGATCATGCAAACCAGTGCCACAACAGCAAACTCTTCAAGTAACTTAATCCAAAGGTTATCTACAGCTCTTTCAATCAGAGCACTGCGGTCATAAACAGGAACAACTTCAACGCCCTCTGGCAATCCAAGCTTCAACTCTTCCAGTTTGGCTTTAACTCCATCAATCGTTTTCTGAGCATTCTCACCATATCTCATGATAATAATGCCACCTACTGTTTCGCCTTCACCATTGAGTTCAGCAATTCCCCTTCGCATTTGTGGGCCCAGCCCGATATCTGCCACATCTTTTAATAGCAAAGGAGTGCCATTTACATTCGTACCAAGCGGGATGTTTCTTAAATCATCTTCATTCTCTATATAACCAGTTGCCCTAACCATGTATTCAGCTTCGGACATTTCTACAACCGATGCTCCTATTTCTTGGTTACCCCTCTGTATTGCCATTTGTATGTGCGAGAGTGGAATGTTTAATGCACGCAACTTATCCGGGTACACTTTGACTTGATATTGTTTGACCATACCTCCTAATGCTGCCACTTCAGACACGCCAGCAACTGTTTGCAATTCATACTTCAAAAACCAATCTTGTAGGCTTCTAAGCTGGCCAATATCATTTTTACCTGTCCTGTCTACTAAAGCATATAAATAGACCCAACCAACTCCTGTAGCATCCGGGCCCAATTGTGGCCTTGCGTTTGCCGGCAATGATGGTGCAACTTGACTTAAATATTCCAACACCCTTGAACGAGCCCAGTAGAGATCAGTTTTTTCATCAAAAATTACATAAACATATGAGTCTCCGAAAAATGAATAGCCTCTAACTGTTACGGCTCCTGGAACAGACAACATGGCCGTAGTCAAAGGATATGTAACTTGATCTTCGACCACTTGTGGTGCTTGGCCTGGATAGGTTGTTTTTATGATTACTTGAACGTCAGATAAATCTGGCAAAGCATCTACAGGTGTATTCTTTAAAGAGAACAATCCAAAGCCTACAAGCATAAATGTCGCCAACAACACAAAAAACCTGTTGCCAACTGACCACTTGATTACTGCTTCAATCATTGCTTGTCCCCGTTGTCTTCGCCATCAGAGTCCTTATCATCCTTTTCTTGTTTTGACCCCTTCATTTGATGATTGCTATGATTCATCTGAGAATCGTCCATTTGTGAGTGATCCATTTGTGAGTGATCCATCTGTGAGTGATCCATCTGTGAGTGATCCATCTGTGAGTGATCCATCTGTGAGTGATCCATCTCTGAATCGTCCATCTGTGAGTGATCCATTTGTGAGTGATCCATCTCTGAATCGTCCATTTGTGAACCATTCATATCATGGCCTGAATGATCAATTTCGCCATCATCATTCCCGGAAGGGACATGAATACCTGTAACCCTATATTGACCCTCCTTTATTTCTTCAATTTGAATATGAGCAGTGCCACCTTCAGTTAACTCGCCCAAATCAACATCTGAAGTAGTAATAAAGTCCATAGTCATTTCAGGCCAATCCCATTGGTCAATTGGCTGATGAGTTACATTAATCATTTTATGATCTAGCATCACGCTATTAATCAGGGCTTCAACCCAAACGCTTTGTGGTCTATCAAGACTGGTTTCCATTCTTTTGAAATCTGATGTTTTACTCGACTCTGAATCCAATAAGAATTGAGCAGATGCGACAACTTCGTCTCCAACAGTCAAACCTTCGGTGATTTCAGCATATTCCTCATAATATCGACCGATACCAACATTGATGGATTTGAACCGACCCTCTCCCAATGCCAGTACAACTCTGTTTGAATTGCCTGTCCTGATGACAGCTTCGGTTGGAATTAGAACTGCATCATCCATGCTATATGAATGGATATTAACTTGAGCAAACATGTTAGGCTTAAAAACCCCATCAGGGTTTTCAAACCTTAGTCTTACTCTTAATGTTCTTGTTTTAGCATCCAAGGTTGGATAGATATAATCAACTTGTCCTATCCACTTCTTTCCAGGAATGAAGTCAAGTGTCATGGTAACTTTTTGGTTCAGTTTGAGTAAATTAGCTTGTCTTTCAAAAACCTCAGCCTCAACCCATACCTCATCCAATGATCCTATTGACATGATTGTATTTCCAGGTTTAACAAAGTTACCCTCTCTGATATTCAGGTTATCAACAACGCCACTTTGAGGGGCATAGAAAGTAACTCTTTGTGCTATTTTTCTGGTGCTTTTTAACTGATCTATATGGCGCTTAGAAAGCTGCAGTGATTCGAGTCGCATCTTGGCCGCTTCAATCAACCTTACATTTTTGCGACCCAAGGCCAGTAAATACTCTTCTTGTGCATTGACCAATTCTGGAGAGTAAATTTCATACAGTGGCGCACCTTCTTCGACGGGATCACCTCCTGCTTTGATATGTAATTTCTCAATCCACCCTTCGACTCTTGGGTGTACATGAACAAGCGAATCTTCATCATATTGAACATAACCAACAGTCTTGATCTCTGTATGAATGGATTGCCTTTTAACCTGAACAGTTCTGACACCTAGATTATTAACAACATCTGGCGAAATTTTAATAGTGCCAACACCTGATTCGCTGGAATCACCGTCATCACCGTAATAAGGAATCAAGTCCATTCCCATTGGAGATTTGCCGGGTTTATCTCTCCTGTAGTTAGGGTCCATAGGTGCAACCCAATAAAGTGGATCATTCTTGCTGCCAGATTGATTGGATGAGTCTCCATCAATGGATCCTTCCATAAAGAACATATTGAATAAAAAGGTGAGTAGGATACCGATAATTAATCCTATGATTATTCCTTTGGTTTGCTTGGTATTATTGGTCATTAGTTTTCTCCGGAACTGAAGCAGCAATTGCGCCAGCATCATCCATAAATAAATAATTTAATTCGATAATTGTTTTTTGAATACTTACATTGATTTTCAAAGCATCAATTTGAGCATTTAGTTCAGCAATCCTTGCCCTGACAACTTCGGCAAAATCACCATCATCATTTGTATAAGCTGTTAAAGATGCCTCTGCCTGTTCATTCATTTGGGGTAATAATTGATTGGCATACAGCTCTTTTCTTTGATTGAGACGAATTAATTGTGCTTTGTGAGTTTCAAATGAAGACATCAATTTTCTGAGTAACTGCCACTTTTGTGTCTCAATTGAATCTAAAGAAGAGACTGCCGCTTTTAGATCTTGATCCTGACGATTTTTTGTAAAAATAGGTAAATCAAATGAGATTCCCACTGAAAACAGATCAGCTCTGGACATGTTGTTATCAGCATCATCTCTATATCCGTAGCTGGCGTTTAAGCCCCATGCTGGCTTATACTTTTGCTCAGCCAGTTCTACATTCACTTCCTCTGCTTTGATTCTCATGTTTAAGGCATCCACTGCTGGGTGACTCACAAACATTTCTAATAATATTTCTGTAGGTATTTGCGAACTTAAGTCCAATTTACCTTGATACATCAGTTTAATTTCAGGCAGATTGCCAGCTAATTTGATATCACCTGTCCAGTAATCACCTGAGTATTGAGTGTATTGATCAAGATAGTACCCACTTATGAACTCACTCAATTGTTTAAGGTTGGCCTCTAAATTTTGGCTGAGCATGGTTAACCTGTCTTCTAAACGTGTTAGCTCAAGCTGAGCCCGAACTATATCGTGCTGTCGAGTTTTACCCCTACCTGATGAATAGCTTGCCTCAGCCACATCTACAAGGTGCTCAAATAGGGACCTGTCCTTTTCAATCAATCGAATACTTTCTTGTTCCTGATAAGCACTAAGCCACAACTTACCAATCTGTAAGGCCAGTTGGGCTTTTCTATTTTCTCTTTGATGGGGAAACTGTTTGGCCAAGGTGTTAAGCTTTTCTTGTCTCAAAGACAGACTTTTTCCTCTGGGTATCATTTGTGAAAACCCAACTTTAAATTGGGTCATTGGCTCTTGCCCGAAATCAAAATTGTCAGCGCCAATATTTGCCACTCCCAAAGAGATCTTTGGATCTGGAAGCTGTCCAGCTGAAATAGCCATTGACTCAACCTCAAACTGTGAATGCTCATTGCCTTTTAACCATGGGTCGTTTTTCAGCCCTAAATCAATTGCATGATTCATGGTAAGAGGTCTATTAGATTCAAAGTCACTGGCACCAGCTGTGTTAATTGTAAGCGCGAGTACAACAAAGGTAATTAAATTTAATGAACTCCAAAATCGAACTGAAAAGTTCCTAGCATCATTTAAATTCTTGATCTTTTTCATTATGCTTGCTCCTCATTTATTCCAATTTCAATTGTGTGATCATCCAAATACACATGAGCTGGTATATCTAGGTTTCGGCCTGCTGGTGAGCCCTTAAAAACTCGACCTGAAATATCAAACATTGAACTGTGACAAGGACAGAAAAAACCGCCTTTCCATTCTTTGTCAAACTGTTGCGGGACTAAATCCGGGTAATACTTAGGAACACAGCCCAAATGAGTGCAAATACCAATAACCACCAATAAACTGTCTTTCTTTGACCGGTATAAACCTTCAATAGATTTTGGTTGTATACTGGACCTTGATAAGGGATCTTTTAATCGTCCATTCAAAGAATCCAGAACTTGTGTTTGCTTATCTGTTCTGTTGACAATAAATATAGGCTGGCCACGCCATAGTACACTTAACATTTGACCTTTCTCCAGCTTGGAGATATTGGCCTTCACTGGCCCCGCAAATGCCTTGGCGCGCTCTGATGGCAGCCATGATTTAAGAAAAGGCACAGATACGAAGCCTGCACCTATCACACCTACAGCACCAGTGCTTAACAGTAGGTTTCGGCGGCTTTTATTAACTTTGCTATCCATTGAATTGCTCCTTAAGGAAATTAAGTTTGTAAAGGACTTATTTAGACCGCTGAGAGCCTTTCTAAAGTAGCTATACTCCTTTGAACCACTTGTACTAGGCTTGTTTAGCGGGAAACTAAGTGGATTTATGAATAATCTTGCCTTCTCATACTTAGGTACGGCAGCAGTAGAAATTTGCATGCCAAGCAAGATTGCTAAGGTTGGTAGTGACAAGCGTTTTGAAGTTGTCATCAAAACTGCTCCATATATGATGAAACCTCTGCAAAGGGAGTTAAATTACCCTCTTTATCAAAAGCCATTATTGTGTAGGGACTAAACTTATCCTGATATTCCATACCTGGACTTCCAACTGGCATTCCTGGTACGACTAAACCTAGTTGCTTTTCAGGTTTTTCTTTAAGAAATTGATCAATATATTTGGCGGGGATATGACCCTCAAAGACATACCCATCTTTAGATACAGCGGTATGACAAGATCGATGATTTTTAGGCACATCGTAGTTATTTTTGATAAATGACAGTGATTGGGTGTTTTTATGAATTGCATTGAAACCACTTTCATTCATGTGGTCAATCCATTTTCCACAACAGCCACAAGTAGGAGACTTAAAAACCCTAAGCTCTATGCCTTGAGCTTCACTTTCAGAATCTGAAGCTCCACTGGAAGCTTGGCAGCCCGAAATGATAAGAACAGTTGATATCAATACCAACAGATATACTTTATTTTTTAACATGTTACCCCCTATGGGTACTTAATTAACTGACCAATAGTTAGTTAATTGATGTCAACCACCTCAGTTGGAAGTTAACGGATTTTGACAATAGGGGTTATTACCCCTGACTAAAACATTCCAAGGGATATTCCGACTTAATTTAGACGCAAGTATCCTGTATTAGCAGGAGATTGGAGGACGGTATAGGGAGTTTGAGAAATAGTCTAAAGTAATGCTATTTTTAGCCATTAGTTCAGAGTGTGAATCACTGTAAAATAGTAATTTGCTGGGTGCATACGAGATTAAGTTAGCTGATGAACATGCACTTTGAGGACACATGCAATTGTTTTGGCAACAATCATCATCCATGTTCTGCATTGATGAGTCAGAAACGACCATCATAGAGCCGGGGTCTGAATCAACAGCCATTGACACATGTTCAACATTTTGATGAACACTGTGGTCTGATGAATCCATTTCGCATGAATTATAAAAAGCCATTGACTGCCCGATAGAGAACAGCAATACAATCGCCAAAGCTAAGCCTTGTATTTTTGCGTTTGACTTGTTAATTAATTGATTCATACAGGCTATATGATACATAACCTTCAATAAAGTTCAATAATTTAAGCATTTGATTATCGAACAACTTGACTTGGGTCAATATTATTTGATTTCACTCAAACATAATAATTTTGTTTATAGCTATATATAGCGTTGTTTTAAGCACCTGTTAATTAATTCTGCGAATGATCCTTTAAAATTCCACTTAATCATTAAATGTCAGTTTCTGACAAGCCTTCCCTGTTAGGTATAAAATATTTCTTATCATTCCAATTAACAAAAATACCTTCTTCAACATCATCAATTACTCCATTTTTAAGTGAGCTACCTGCGATTCTCATAGGTAAACTATGAAAATACTGAAGTCCATATAACAGCCATTTCCTTTCCACTGCCCGATCATCATCTTCACTCATCAAGTCAACGAGCTTCTTTTGCAATTTGCCTTTTCGATAAGCATTGGCCTTTTTCTCATCCACCCTCAATTTCAAATCAAGCTTATTGCAATTATTAATGAAATTTATAAAGCCAGTTAGGTTGGCCTTCTGACCAGGCTTTCTAATCAAGTGTTGATCAATGTGTTGCTGTTCAAACTCATCGCCCATGCCAATGGGTTTAATTAAGTCAGTCACAGCACTGAGTGACATGCGAATCGACTTAATGCTTATTTGTTTATCACCCAACCGTCTAAAAAGTTCTTTTTTATATTCATTGAAACCCAAACGCAAAGGATTGTCCTCTTTGATTGCTTGCTCCAATTTTTCAATTCTCCTGCGCTCAGTTACTTCAGCCTTGTATGCGTTGTCTATTTTCATACAAAGCTTTTCATCGAACTGTAGTGGTACAGTGAAATTGGCCACCAACTTAGAGGTGATATATGATATTACTTCGGACAAGAAGGTGATTAATGAACAAACGAACAAGGCGCACATTCAGTGCTGAATTTAAGTTAGAAGCGGCCAGCTTAGTAACCGAGCAAGGTTACACAGTTAAACAAGCCAGTGAGGCAATGAATGTTGGTTTATCGACTATGGGCAAATGGGTCAAACAACTAAAGGATGAACAAAAAGGTATCACCCCAATTGCGAGCCCCATCACGGCTGATCAGCAGAAGATTCGCGAACTTGAAAAAAGAATCAAACGCATTGAACTGGAGAAAGAAATTCTAAAAAAGGCTACCGCTCTCTTGATGTCAGACGCGCTGAACGACTCAGACTGATTAAAAGACTTAAAGGGAGCTATTCAGTTAAGGATTTATGCGATGTATTTTCGATACATCGCAGTACCTTCAAGTATTGGTTCAATAGGCCTAAAAAAGTGAATTCACAAAGGATTAAAGAATTGGCAACAGTTAAATCGATTCACAAAGAAAGTAATGGATCAGCTGGTGCCAGAACCATTTCAACGATTGCAACCACCAGAGGGATTCCATTAAGCCGTTACAGGGTTTCAGGCTTGATGAAAGCATTGAATTTACACAGTAGTCAGTTACCCAAGCACAATTATAAAAAAGCAAACCGAGAACATATATGCATACCAAACCTTCTGAACCGACAATTCAATGTATCGGAGCCTAACCAAGTTTGGTGTGGCGATGTGACTTATGTTTGGGCTGGCTCTCGCTGGGCTTACTTGGCTGTGGTGATGGATTTGTTCTCACGCAAGATAATTGGATGGGCTATGAGCTATTCGCCCAACACTGATTTGACAGCAGCTGCACTCACGATGGCCTATGAGCAACGAGGAGCCCCTCAAAGCGTTATGTTTCATTCTGATCAAGGTTGCCATTACACCAGCATCAAATACCGACAATTGTTGTGGCGTTTCCAAATAACTCAGAGTATGAGCAGGCGTGGTAATTGTTGGGATAACAGTCCAATGGAACGGTTCTTCAGGAGTTATAAAACAGAATGGATGTCATCAGTAGGCTATGCTTCTTTGGTGGCAGCAAAACAATCAGTAATCAACTACATCGTTGGATACTATTGCAACGTCAGGCCTCATACACATAATGATGGTCTGACACCTAATGAGTCGGAACGAAAGTACTGGCTTGAATCTAAAACCGTGGCCAAAATTACTTGACCACTACATAATAATATTTGTTCATTCCTCTATTTTAGTAGCAAACTTCACTTTACCAATACAATGTTAATTTGGGTTTGCAAGAGAAATGAGGTAGCTGTTGTGTCACAGACAACCTTACTTCAATTTAACCTCAGAACCTGATAAAACAATCAATTTTAAAACAAAAAAGAGGCTGAAAAACCAACTTCAACCTCTCCTGGGATGCCTCTTCTTGATTAGTTCATTACTATGGCTTTTAAATCACCACAGCCTAATAAAACTGAATAGATTGTAGTTTAGTATTTTTATCATCTCTCTCATACTCAAGACAGAAGTCATTAGATTCACTTGACCAGTTCGGAAGATTTATTGCATCAGTGATGTCTAAAGAATTACAGTCACTTTTTGAATAACAAATAAAACCTTCACTCACTTCTTCGACCTCCTGAACAACATATTCGTAAATAGTACATTGTGAATATTTAGACAAATCTCTATTTTTTAGATAATCATTAATAATCCATTCGAGCCTTTTAAAATTTGTTTGTCTGATTTTTGATTTTTTAAAGAGAAACTCTAACTTTTTATCAATTGAGTCTTCATTCAGTATTTTATCAATTGCCATTCTTCCAAATTCAGTAAGTTTTTGGCTATGAATTTTTTTAATTAAACCTTCAGAAAAATCATTAGGGTTAAAATAAGGGTTTTTATTTGCCAATCGAATACTTGAAACACTTTCTATTCCTCCTGAACCTAAATTTCCATGAGAACTAAGTGAGCAATTATATTCTCCTGAAACAATGATATATTTTTTATGATATAGCTCTTTTTTTAAGGCGATTTCATCGGGAATTTTTATCATAATTGATTGCTCTAAGTTATTAAACTTAAAGTCGTCGATTGTCAGAAACAATCTACCACTACCTGGTTCAAAAGGAGTAATCATGCCTAAATACCCAGAAGTAACAACCTTTTTTTCATTGAAATCACACGGTGAAATAATTAATTTAACTAATGGTACCGCCAAACATGATCCACTAAAAAGTAAAAAAATACACACATTAGCCAATTTAATAAATTTATTCATAAACCACCTTTTTCTTCAATTCTTAAAATAGCCTTTTTGCTCATTCCACTTTTCCATCTTTTAACCGCTCTATTCATTTTAGTTGTTCCTCCATATACTGTGCGTACCTGCATAGAAAACTCGCGATTCTTACCAGAGTCTATTGAAACAATTTCCACAACTCTTAATGCTCCAGATGGCGCCCAATAGTATTTAGGCTTAGTTTCGGGAAAATCCACAGGTCCTGGTAATTCTTGACCAGCACCAGGAGTATGACCATGTATATCAGCGCCATACTCTCCTTCAGGAGTAAGAAATTGAGCCCCTCGTTTATCTGCACAAATCATGCAAGTAACAATTTTCTCACCATTAACACCAATAGCATATCCATTTTCAATATTTTTGGCACTACCGTCTTCATTAAAAAAGTCTGATTTTGTTTCTATCGCCCCTTTATCCATAGCTTTAGTTGCTTTAACCTCTCTTTTAGCTTTATCTTGAACATTTTTCTGTTCATTCCTCCACTTGCTATCTTCTGAACTTGATCTTTGACAAGTGTTTTTTAACTGCTGGGCATGAATTATTCGAGTCACTATTTACGTTCTTACCCACATCCCCATTCCCATACGCCGCATTTGAAATCCCAGGTGATGGTTTATTTGAGTTCCCCGAACCTGCAAAAAAAGAATTTTCTTGACTGTTGTTGGTTGAAAATGTTTTTAAAGCCAATCGTTGCTCTTGGGCCAAAAAAAGTGTTTTATATGCACTAGATGCATGCGCAGCAAATACATCCCAGGGCAGATGACCGCTGGGGTCAGTATAGCTCAATGGGTTATTATAGACATAGGCATATCGATTCGTTGAATCAATTGCTGGGCCATCAGGAATCATGGTATCAGCTTGTAGCATCATACCCAAGTTCGGATCATATAACCTCGCTTTGAAGTCAACCAAACCCAGCTCTGCAATAGGGTCTTGCCCCGTGAAACCCTTGTTAGTGACACCACCAAAGGGATGATGATTAAACCCAGTTGATCCGGGATAATAGACTCCTCTCCATTTACCAAAAGCATCATAGGAAGTATGTTCTACGCTGTAACTGTGGTAGTTTCAAAAAAGAAGGGACATGCACCTCTAATTACACATTGTAATCAATTCCCTACAATCACCGTCCTGATTAGTTTCGTTAAAAGCCTAAAAATGATATTCTTATTGGAGAATTGTCATGAAGCCTATAGGAATACCCCAAAGTAGTCATCTTAAGGGAAGTGTGCAGCTTGAGCAGGACGCAATAGCTGCCTGTAGCTCGTAACCAACAAACCTGCCTCAGTACAGTGGTCAATCTATACAACATAGTCAGCCAGAATTCAATAAAAGCTTATGACTTGCGCCACTTTTGAAAACCATGGATGACGATATTCAACCAAGCCAAAATAATCAAAGAACCGCCAACCGGTGTCAGCCAAGACAAGGATGTTTTACCCCAAAATATCAGCAGCAACAAACCACCACAAAACAACAACACACCCAGGGTGACTGCCAAAGCCGCTGAACGCAGCCAGAAGCTTTCATTCAGTTGACTTGAAAGCCAAAACAACAGCAGCGCGTGCATCATCATGTAAAACAATGCATGTTGGAACAGGGCCATGTTTTTGGTGCCCGCTTCTAATCCCAAAGCGTGACTGCCTAAGGCACCCAGAATCACCGCCGTCAGTCCATAGACGGCGGCGATGATGACATATATGCTCGACTTATTGGGCATCATGATTGAGTATCTGGTGTTTCCACTGTTGCAGTGGATTCCACTTTATCCTCGATAAAATCTGACATCGACTTATTCAAAGCATCAAACTTGTAACTGGGTATTTTAAACATCCAGTTTTTGTATTTATCTAAGTTCATGGTGACGAAATAATCTGCCGCGTGTTGATACACTTTAACTGCAATCGACTCGCCTGTGGTCAATTGATAATCTGCTGAAATTTTTAATGCCTTATCAGCTAAATCAACAGGCATTGCTGTTTCAATCGTGAAACTGGCCAAACCACTGGCCATTGACAACAGTGGTGCATCCACCTTGACTTGCTTGTCTTCTGGTAGACTCGCCAATGACCAAGTACCACTGATTGGGTCGCGATTGATTTCTATCACCGCTGCCGAACCATTATCAATGCGTACTTGAACCACCTGCTCTGCACTTTCATCAATCAATGTTTTCAAAGTCCAGTCATCAGACATAAAAGCCACTTGATCAATGGCTGTCACCAACCAGGTTTGGTCTTTACCACCTAAGCGTGCAAAACTGGCACCTGGAGCTGTGGCTTTCTTACCCAAATGAACCGCAGCCAAGACCTTCTCTCCCGCCATCAGCGTGACTTTTAAATCATCATCACCTAACCCCAGCTGTTTAAAATTTTCTGGGTTACTGGTTTTGGCTTCTATTTTTTCTGCCGCACGCAAGGCTTGCAACAGTTGCATCATGGGTGCTGTGTCGGCATAAAAGCCACCTTCTACATACCATTGCTGACCTTTTTTAATCATCACCAAGTGTTCTTCACCTTTGCTGATTTTTAATGCCGTCAGTTCACCTGTCACATCACCTTGTAACTGAGGTAACAACCAAGCACCCTCACCTGTGGCACCATTGCTGCTGTCTTTATTAACCAAGTAGTAAACCAACCCAGCCAATACCAAGACCAAGCCCAACATCGTTTTCATGTTATTTAACATAGCGTCTCTCCTTGCGTTTTGAACGCCTCCAGCCCATAAACACCACAACCACAGTCAACAGTATCGGTATCAGTGCAATGTTGACGAATTTGAGGCGGCTGCCCAAAGCTTCAATGTCTTTATTTAAGTTGCGTTTCACTTCTCGCAAGTTTTTACGTACCGTTAGTTTTTCTTGCTTAAAGCGTTTGATTTCTTTTTGTTGTTCGGCACTTAGAATCAACTGATTTTCTTGGCCTTTACTGCGTTGTAATTCGTTTAACTTTTGTTCCGTTTCACGCAAACGTTGCAGCAATTGATTTTCTGTTTCACGGTATTGCTGTTCGCTTTCGCGCTGAATCGTTTGTACTTTATCAAAAGGTCTGGTCGAAGTACCGCGCGCACGAATCTGAATCAAGTCAACAGAACCTGTCATGTTATCCATGACATTGGTGATAAAGGCACCGTTGTCAGCAAAATTACTGAACACTTGGCGACCAAAGAAGTTCTGTGCCCGCACCCAAAGTCGATCAAACAACAAGTCCACATCAGCCACAACAACCACTTGAGGTTGCGCCTGTGTCAAAACCGCAGTTTGTCCATCAAAACCTTCTGGGAAAGCAGTCTCAATCTCCCCTTGTAAACGACCGGCGATGATGTGCGTTGACTCATCGGCTTCGAAATCATTCAAAAGACTGGTGGGGTTATACAACATCACCATCGGTTGTGCGTCCGTTAACATAGATTCCTTGGAGCTGCTCAGTAAAGGCAATAATCGCTCTTCATCTCCTGTCAGACTCCCTGCCAAGGCGGTGTTCAAAACAGACAATTCACTCATCACGATGTCTTCGTGATTATAGCTTTCTTTGTCCCATGAATTGATCGCCAAATGCCTGATGGGTTGGCCTTGTGGCGATTGAATCTGTACAGACTGCTTGGCATCGACGACAATTTTTGTTGGATCGAAACCTATGCCCCATTGAGACAACAGCTTGGCCAAATTTGATGAGCGGTCAGCTTGTAGTTGCGCCAATGGGTTTTGAGGGTCTGCGGGCACATTTTCTGATTGTGCCATTGGATCCACAAACACCATCAAACGACCGCCATTCATAACAAACTGATCAATCGCAAACAAAGTGGCATCCGAAAGGTTTTTAGGATGTACCACCATCAGCAAATCTATGTCATCAAAGCGAGTCGCATCAGTGGCCACCTTTTGAACATCATAGGTTTCTTTCAGTTGTTCAAACACGATTTGGCCTTGGGCTGGTGCTTGTTGTTGCATTGGGTTGACTGGCGCACCATCGCCCAACATGGGCAAGTCACTCATCACACCAATGCGCTTTTTCTCTGCATGGTTTAAATTGTGAATCAATTGTGCCAAATCATATTCTAAAAAAGCTTCACGACTGGGCTGTAAGAAAGGCAGCACTTCAACCTGATCCAATGCATTGGTCGCTGCGATGCCAAAGAATACATTTTCACCGCCCTCACCTACAGGCAAAGCTTGTAATCCATACTGAGAAGCTTGGTCTTCTTCCTCAGAAAAAGACACAGGGTCAATGATTGACACCTTTAATTTACCGTTTCCGTAGCGTTCCAACTCTTCCAAAAAGTCAGCCACACGTTGGTAATAAGTGCGAATCATTGGGATGTTTTCTGTTGCTTGATCAGAGAAAAACAACCTCAAATGCACCTGCTCATCAATGGTTTTCAAGATGTTTTTTGTACCTTGGTTTAAGGTGAACAAGTCATTTTCAGTCAAGTCAACTCGCAAACGAGAAAACAAGCCACTTTGGTTAATAATGACAGAACTGAGAATGAAAATCACTGCCAGTATCAGCAGTTTTGTTTTGTTTTTTGATTTGTGATTTTGAAGACTCATATCAGTTTCCTTTTTTGATGTCGATAACAATAGATGTGGCATACAACCACACTGCAATCATGATGCCGAAATAACACACATCACCCAAGTCCAAAACACCTTTGGTAATGGAATCAAAGTGTGTCAAAAAACTCGTCGAAGCGATTGCATCGACGATAAACTGAGGGGCAAAGGCCTTGAAAAAATTCAACACCATAGGGAAACCCGCCAGTAGGAATAAAAAGCAAATAACCACAGTTAAAATAAACGCAATCACTTGGTTTTTTGTTGCCGCTGAAATACAAGACCCAATCGCCAAAAAGCCACCGGCCAATAACAAGCTGCCTAAGTAACTGGCAACAATCAAACCATTGTCAGGATCACCCAGATAATTTACAGATATCACCAGTGGAAAGGTCAGTACCAAAGCCACAGCGACAAACAACCAAGCGGCTAAAAACTTACCTAACACCCAGTCCATTTTTTTAACTGGCAAGGTCATCAACAATTCGATGTTGCCACTGTTGCGCTCTTCTGACCACAGCCTCATCGCCACAGCAGGTACCAAAAACAGGTACAACCAAGGGTGAAAGTTAAAGAAGGGCATCAAGTCAGCCTGCCCACGCTCGTATAAATTGCCCAAGTAAAAAGCAAATACACCACTCATGATTAGAAAGATAACGATGAATACATAAGCAATCGGCGTGGCGAAATAGCTGCTTAATTCACGTTTGACTATGGCATTGATGTGATTCATTTGGCCACCTCCTTTTCTTTGCTGTCTTGGGTGATGTTTCTGAACACTTCATCCAAACGACCTGACTCCATTTTTAAGCTGTCCACTTTGACAGATTGTGCCTTTAAGAAATCACTGATTTCATCAAAAATAAATAAACCCTGACTTGGAAAGACTGTCGTCTCTTTTAATCTGGCATCATAAGAAACATCACGAACACAGTCTAAGGCTTTGATTTTGTTTAAAAGATTGGTGTCTAAGTTTGACACAAAACTGACTGCATGGTTGTAGCGGGACATCTTCTCCATTTCATTCGGTGTGTTATCAGCGACCAAACGACCATCGGCAATGATGATGGCTCGATCACATACTGCATGCACTTCTTCTAAAATGTGAGTGGATAAGATGATGGTTTTTTCTTTAGACATGTTGATAATGAGTTCTCGCACCAAATGCTTTTGGTTTGGATCGAGTCCGTCAGTAGGCTCATCAAGAATCAACACTTCTGGGTTGTGGATGATGGCCTGTGCCAATCCAACACGACGCTTAAAACCTTTAGATAAAGTTTCAATTCGCTGGTAATAGACATTGGTTAAATTAACACGCTCAATCACGGATTCAACCGCTGCTTTTTGTTGTGCTTTTGCGATGCCTCGCATACTGGCAATAAAATACAAAAAGTCACCCACTTCCATTTCTCCATAGCTGGGGGCGCCTTCTGGCAAATAGCCTATTTTTTGTTTACAAATTTGTGGATTTTGAAGGACATCTTCTCCGCACACTTTAATCCCACCAGACGTGGGTTCTAAAAATCCTGTAATCATTTTCATTGTGGTGGATTTGCCTGCACCATTGGGGCCTAAAAATCCCAAAACCTGACCTTTTTCAGCAGTGAATGACAAATCATCAACCGCTGTAAAATGGCCAAATTGTTTTGATAAATTCAAACATTCAATCATTTCAGTTTCCTCAAAAATTTATACAACTTAACACCTCACAGCTAATAAACTTTAAATTAATCATTAATTCAAAGTTTCTGGAAGCAAAATTCGGTCGTAAATTGTGGACAATGCAGAATAAAAAATCAACAAAAAATGTCCACAGACACTTTCAATTTCTGCCCATAAGTTGTACCTTATGCGCTGCCTGAGATTACGATTGCATGACAAAGTTCCCACAAATGATAAAAATCCTCAATCAATTACCTGAAAACATCCTCAATTTGGATGCCAATCAACTGCATCAATGTGTAGATACCCACACCATCGTAAAACTCCAAGGAAAAATCCAGCGTCCTTTGTTTATTTCAATTTTACAACACGGCGATGAAACCACTGGCTGGGATGCATTGAAGGTGTTTTTAAACAATCATTTGGACAAGTTACCACGCAGTTTATGTATTTACTTCGGTAACATAGAGGCAGCCGCACAAAATTTAAGGCAATTAGATGGGCAAGTCGATTTCAATCGTTGTTGGCCTGGTCGGCATAACCGACAAGATCAAACAGCAAAAATCATGGCCGAGGTTACAGCAATGGCAAAAGCCATGAACCCATTCGCCAGTGTAGACATTCATAACAATTCAGGCAGGAATCCACATTACTCAGGCATCAACTCATTGAATGGCGATTTTGTTAATTTGGCTTCTTTATTCTCAGACACCATGATTCATTTCACCAGTCCTGATGGCATCCAATCAGGCGCATTTGCTGACTTTTGCCCTGCTGTCACCATTGAATGCGGGCAGTCAGGCACAGCAGATGGCATTGAAC
This sequence comes from Marinicella rhabdoformis, assembly GCF_009671245.1. Lineage (NCBI taxonomy): Bacteria > Pseudomonadati > Pseudomonadota > Gammaproteobacteria > Lysobacterales > Marinicellaceae > Marinicella > Marinicella rhabdoformis. The sequence goes on along the minus strand of NZ_VTFS01000008.1, from coordinate 91,392 downwards.
AAACTGTTACTTTCTTAGAAAACCTGATTCATTTACCTAACTTGCATGAAGTACCGGGCATCGCTGAGCATCAGGATGTGATGAATATATTCGCTACAGTTAAAGTCAAGCCAGGCCATCCTTTTGCCGTAGGCCAACACAAGAACAATGCCCAATTTGTGATTCCAAATGATTTGGATGCACATAACTTTCACATGTTAAAACCAGGTGTTAGCTTTGGTCAATTGTACCAAAGCACTGAACAGCAAATACATGAACAGCAAGCCCCTGTCATGCCATTTATCGTCACTGATCAACTGGGTCACGACATCACTGAACAATATTTTGAAATAAACACCGATCAACAAGTGGTCCTCAAGCATGCGGTCATGCCCGCCATGATCACACAAAGTGAACGTGCCATTAAACTGGACTGCTTATGCTACCTGATGCGACCGCTTAAAAGAGAACATCAATCAGAACAATTATTGAGAGAAACATCATGAATTTAAACAACACCAAAGCCATCATCACCGGTGGCGCATCTGGACTGGGCTTCGCCTGTGCACAACACATTGTTGAAAACGGTGGTAAAGTCACTTTGATTGACATCAACCAAGAAGCAGGTGCTGCAGCCGTTGAACAATTGGGTGCAGACCATGCACAATTCATTCAAGCCAATGTGACATCCGAATCTGAAATCGAACAGGCATGTGATGCCGCAAAAGATTTTGCTGGTGGATTGAATGTTGCCATAAATTGCGCTGGCATTTTAGCTGCTGGTCGCGTGCTCGGTCGTGAAAAGCCTATGGATTTGAGCCATTTCAACAGTGCCATTCAAGTCAATTTGATCGGTAGCTTCAATGTATCAAAAGCCGCTGCCAATGTGATGCAACACAATGAAAAAGACGAAGACGGTCAAACTGGCGTCATCATCAACACCGCTTCTATTGCTGCTTATGAAGGGCAAATAGGTCAAGCGGCCTACTCTGCTTCAAAAGCAGGCATAGTGGGCATGACATTGCCCATGTCGCGTGAATTCACCCGCATCGGCGTGCGTGTGATGACGATTGCACCTGGCGTGTTCATGACACCAATGGTTGCTGGTATGCCTGATGATGTGAAGGCGGCTTTGGGTGCAGCGGTACCTTTTCCTTCTCGCTTGGGTGCACCCAATGAATTTGCCCGCACGGCACAACACATCATTGAAAACACATACCTTAATGGCTCTGTGATTCGATTAGACGGCGCGATTCGCTTACAGGCCAAATAAAGCTCAAATAAAGCAACAACATAAAAAAACCCTTGTTTGTACATCAAAAGTGAACAAGGGTTTTACAATCGTAAAAACTCACGCCTTTTCGGGTAATTTTTCCTCAAATTATCAAATACATATGCATTTTTCTTAACCTCTTGTCTCATACGACTGTCATCTGCTTTTAAATCATATAATACAGGTGCTTGAGACAACCAATCCTCAACACTTTTAAAGTGTGTAGAAATTTTTCCAGCCGGCAGCAGGTCATCAAAAACGACACTTTCTTTGAGCTTAAAATGCTGGCAGAATGCTTGATATAACATGAATGTGCCTCGAATTTTGGCTTCATAGGCATAGCCTGCAATGTGAGGAGTGGCGAGAAAAACCGCATCCATCAAGGGCAATTCAATCACAGGCTCCGTTTCCCATACATCCAATACCGCTTCAAAATGATGCGCTTTCAAATGATTCAACAGCGATGCATTATCAACCACGGGCCCTCTTGAGCTGTTAATTAATAAAGCGCCAGATTTCATGCCCGACATGAAATCCTCATCAATTAAATGCTTGGTCGCATACGCCCCTTCAGCAGTCAAAGGCACATGACAGGAGATCACATCACATTGCTGTATGGCTTCCATACCATGCCAAGGACTTTGTATTCCAGCGTGTTCCAAAGGCGGGTCACAACACACAACCGTCACACCCAAATCATTTAAAAAATCAAACAACCGTGAGCCAATTTGCCCCTTGCCGATGATACCGAACTTGAGGTTTTTAGGTGATTTGTTATGTTTTTGACACCACAATGCCACTGCTGTGATGACATATTCAACTACCGATTGTGCATTTGACCCAGGCGCATGAACAAACTCAATGTTTCGTGAGTCGAGGAACGCCTGGTCAATATGATCCGTGCCAATCGTGGCTGAACCGACAAACTGAACATCAGACGCGCACAACAAATCGGCATTGACTTGAGTGACTGAGCGAACCAACAAAGCGTCCACATTTTGCAGGTCTTTATGACTGATATCCCTACCCGCTGTTGTTTTGATTTGTGCCACAGAACCAAAACATGCCGACAATGCCGGCATGTTTTCATCTGCTAATATGTGAATGACGGGCTCAGACATGCCAAGCAGAATCAATCGGTTGTGATGGTTTTTGTGGGTCAATCAGCATCAACTTATTGTCAATGGCAGATTGAATTTGTTCACGCTTAACATGTGGCGCAAACAATTGAATGAATTCATGCATGAAACCACGTAAAAACAAACTGGGGTTGAATGCCAACCAAGTAGAACACAAAGGCAATATGCTTTCTGTTTCTATACCATGCAAGTCAGCATCTAATTTTTCATCCAACGCCATACCAGCAATCAAACCGACACCCAAACCCTGTCTCACATAGGCTTTGATGACATCAGAATCTCTGGCGGTGAATACAATTTTATAATCCAATCCTGCTTGATTAAATGCTTGAACCAATGAAGAACTTTCTTGGTCATTAAACAAATAAACAATCAACGGATGTTTTGACAGTTCTTTTAAAGAAATTTCAGATTTTGTCGCCAATGGGTGCTCTTTGGGCACCACAATTTTACGCTGCCACTTGAATAAATCCAGTTTCACCAAGTCACTGGTCGCTTGTGTTGAGCCTGAAGTGATGACAAAGTCCACTTCCCCATTCCTCAAGGAACTTAAATTTTGTTGAGAAGTCCCTTGTAACAAGTTCACCTTCACTGAAGGATATAGTTGATGAAACTTTTGAATCACGGCAGGCAAGACATAGCGTGCTTGCGTGTGAGTGGTGGCAATGTTGAGCTGTCCTTGATCCACGTGATTCAACTCATGACTGAATGCCTTGATGTTTTCAACTTCTTTTAAAATCAAGCGCGCCCTTTGTAAAATTTCTTTACCCGCTTGCGTTAAAGAAACCAAGGCCTTTCCTTGTCTCACAAACAAACTCAAACCAAGCTCGTCTTCTAAAAGGCGAACCTGTCTACTGACACCTGGCTGAGAGGTGTATAGCGACTTGGCTGCTGAGGTTACATTTAACCCAGACTGGCAAATCGCCACGAAAAACCTTAATTGTTGTAATTTCATAAAAAACCTTTATTTCTGATATCTAAATTTTCAAAACTAAAGTCGCATCGTAACGGCTCGCTTTGCAAATAGCAATATAGACGTCTATACTTCTAATAACTAATTGTTATAAGCTAATCAGTTTTGATTATTTTGTCAGGTCAAATTTTTATGGGTTAATGGGCACTTCTTATTACCGAAGCATACACATGAACTATTTACCAATCAACATCAAACTAAAAAATAAAACCGTATGGGTTTTTGGTGCAGGTGAAGTGGCCACTAGGAAAATCAGTGCCTTAATCAAGGTTAAAGCACGTATACATTGCTTTGCAAAAGACTTTAATGACGCCATCAGCACCTGGGAAGCTGCAGGAAAGCTGTCAACACATCAGATGGACTTAGAAGATATTGATATAAGCAATTTAGGAAAAAAGCCACAATTGATGGTATCGGCGACAGGAAATCCGATTGTTTCTAAGCAAGCCTATGAGTTTGCCGAACAGCACAACATATTATTAAACACAGTGGATGAACCAGATTTGTGTAATTATTTGACACCAGCCATTGTGGATCGGTCTCCTTTGCTGATAGCCATCAGTACCGAAGGCTCATCACCTGTACTGGCACGGTTGTTGAAACAGAAAATTGAAAAATTGTTACCATTTGGATTACAGAAAATTGTTAAACAAGCCAAATCATTGCGCCCACTGATTAAGAAAAAAATAAAACAGTCTCAAGCAAGACGCGCATTCTGGGAGCAGTATTTCGACCATGACAATCAATTGATTTTAGATGAAACGCAGTTTGAAGAAAACAGCACCCAAGCTGTTAATCAACTCATTCGCCACAACCAAACCACAAAAGGGAAAGTCTATTTGGTGGGTGCAGGCCCTGGTAACCCAGAATTGCTGACCATCAAAGCATTGCAGGTGATGCAAAAAGCTGATGTGGTGTTGCATGACCAATTGATTCCACAGCCTATCATAGACCTGATACGCAAAGATGCACAGATGATTGACGTGGGTAAGTCAGCAGGAAACCACAAAACAAAACAAGCTAACATCAATCAGCTGTTAGTAGAATGGGCCAATAAAGGCTTGAGGGTGTGTCGTCTAAAAGGCGGTGATCCATTTGTTTTTGGCCGAGGTGGAGAAGAAATACAAACCTTAAATGAACACGGTATTGATTTTGAAATTGTGCCTGGAATTACGGCCGCTATTGGCTGTGCAGCATACAGCGGCATTCCATTGACTCACCGTGATCATGCACAAAGTGTGACCTTTTTAACGGGTCATTGTCAGTCATCGCAGGACACCATTGACTGGCAGTTTTATGCCAAAGACAAACAAACGCTGGTGGTTTATATGGGCTTGATCAAATCACCTGTGCTACAAGAAAGATTAATCACACACGGTAAAAATCCAGAAGAACCCATCGCCATAATTGAAAATGGCACAGCAGAAAATCAACGTGTTGTCACAGGTCAACTGTCACATTTAAGCGAATTAATACAAGAACATGATGTACAGTCACCCGCATTAATAGTGATAGGTGAAGTGGCACAATACGCAGAACAATTTAATTGGTACAATAAAAACGAAGCAATAACTAAACTGAAGTTAAGCGCATAACTATAATACCGTCTTATGTAGCGGTTTTGCACCGAAAGCAAAACAGCCAAACAAGACACCAAACATATGGAAATTAAACAGCATGATTTATAACAACATTTTAGAAACCATCGGCAACACACCTGTCGTACGCATCAACAACTTGGCGCCAGACCATGTAGAAATGTACGTTAAGGTGGAGTCTTTTAACCCGCTCTCGTCTGTCAAAGACCGTTTGGCACATGCCATCATACAAGATGCAGAAGCACGCGGCTTACTTCAACCTGGGCAAACCGTGGTTGAAGCAACATCTGGCAATACAGGCATTGCTTTGGCCATGGTGAGTGCATCCAAAGGCTATCCATTTGTCGCCGTTATGAGTGAGACGTTTTCTATAGAACGCCGCAAATTAATGCGTGCCTTGGGCGCCAAAGTGGTGTTAACGCCAGCGGCTGCAAGAGGCACAGGTATGGTGGCTAAAGCTGAAGAATTAGCAAAAGATCGTGGCTGGTTTTTGGCCCGACAATTTGAAAATGAAGCAAACCCTGCTTATCACCGATCAACAACTGGACCTGAAATTTTACGCGACTTTGCTGACAAACGACTTGATTATTTTGTCAGTGGTTACGGCACAGGAGGCACCATTACTGGGGTTGGGGAAGTTTTGAAATTAGCCAGACCTGGCATCCAAATCGTCGCGACAGAACCTGTAGAAGCCAGTTTGTTAGCAGGTAAGGAGTGGAACCCACATAAAATTCAAGGCTGGACACCTGATTTTGTTGGCGATGTCATGAACAAAGAAATTTATGACCACCTGATTCCAATCGATGAACACCAAGCCAAGGAAGCCAGTTTAAACTTGGCTCGTAAAGAAGGCATTTTTTGTGGCATTTCTGCAGGAGCCACTTTCTCAGCGGCTTTAGAAACAGCAAAAACAGCACCTGAAGGTTCGGTCATTTTGTCCATGATTCCTGATACAGGCGAAAGGTACCTCAGCACCTATTTGTTTGATGATTTAGCAGAAGGATCAGACGAAGTTTAAGCCCATTAGTTTTTATAAAAACCCCACTTGTTCACTGGCATAAGTGGGGTTTTTTATTGATTTAAAAAAGACTCAATTTCTGCTGCTTGATTCATCGCATCTTGGTAACCCAGTTTGATTAAAGCTGTGGTGTAACTGGGTTCAAATAACAAGTAACTCGGCATGCGCCAATCTTTACCCCAACCACCAATCATTTTCAGCAAAGTTTTAACCGGCCGTGGAATGGCATCGGCATGTGCCTTAGTGATGTCCCTGACATCTACGCTGGGTTTGATGACCAACGTGTTAATTGGTTTTAACTGTGTTTTTTGCCTTTCTTCATCTGCCATTATTTCCAGAGTGCGATTGATGCGGTTTAATCGCGACAAATCAGCCATTAAGGTATCCATAAAAATGGTGTCTAACATATAACCTCCCAGCTCGCCCATACTGGGATATGACCCTGGCTGTTTGGGTACTTCAATGGGACTTTCATCACGAGTACCAATGACCAAAATTTGTTCCGCACCCAAATGTATCGCTGGTGATAAAGGCGCGGTCATGCGCAAACCACCGTCACCATAATATTCATTACCGATCAGTTGTGCCGGGAAAAGAAATGGCAATGCTGTTGATGCCATGATGTGCTCAACGGTAATGGCTTCCGGCACGCCTATTCGGCGACTTCTTTGCCAAGGATTTACTGTCTTTGCCGCTTGATAAAAACATTTGGCAATTGCCGTATCGTAGGAAGATGCTGTGACTGACAAACCTTGTAAATCACCTTCACTGATCGCTTCATCTATTTGAAAAAGCTGTAACTCTCGTTGTAAAAGCTTTGCCAAAGGTGTGTTATCCAACAGTGAATTGGGCGCTTTAAACCCAAATCGGCCAAACAACACAGAGCCCAACACGCGTGCCATCGTTTTAGCAATATAGATGCCATCAGTTCGGTATATATCATGGCAATGTATGGAAGTCCAAAAATGTCGCAATCGAGCAGCGCCGTATTTTTGATTCTTCGCATGGGAAGCCATGACCACCGCGTTGATGGCACCTGCTGATGTGCCATTAATGATGGGGAAATGAAATGCTTTGGGCATGAATTCTAAGATGGCTTGTATCACGCCCACTTGGTAAGCCCCACGTGCGCCACCGCCGGGCAGCATCAAGGCTGTTTTTTTGACAGTCATTGGCCTTGTGTTTTGACATTCAATTTTTGCATGCCAAACATTATAAATTAAATTACTGCTTTGATGCAGCAGACTCGTCAGCTGATGAAGCCAATCCAGGGCCTAAATCCCAAGCATCGGCATCAATGGTGTCTTTATAAGCATGCCATGTGGCGTGGCCTACAACAGGCAAAGCCACAATAAAACCAATATAAAAGGTCAAAATGCCAATGACGATTAACACAATGATGCTCATAGCCCAAACCAGCATCGCCAGCTTATTTTTCAATACCGCATTAATGGATGTGATGACTGTGGTCACAGTATCCACATTGCGGTCTAACAGCATGGGGATAGAAAACGCACCTGCACAAAAAATAATCGCAGCAAAAATACCGCCCACTAAAGTGCCTACACCAATGAACATATACCAGTCTTCTATTTGCATCGAAGTGATAGATGGAAAGAAAATATGCAACATACTGGCAGCCCTTGCCCAGACCAAAAATACAATCAAAAAGAACAGGGATAAAACCATGGTATTGCCGATGTTCTTCTTACTTTCTTGAATCCCCCTCATAAACCGAGGCGGCCTGTTGTTACTGATTTGTCGGCTCAAAGTATATAATCCAATCGCCAAAATAGGACCCAAGAAAAAGAACCCCGAAGTCAGCGCAATCGCTAATACTATCGAATGCGCTTGATAGGCCAAACCGGTAATCAACAAACTGATAACCATCATCACCAAACCATAGGTTAAACTGATTTTTGGCACCTGTTTAAAATCAGACCAACCCTTTTTCAACCATGTAAATGCTGAAAATACAGGAACAGTTCGACAAGGCGCCACCATCGGTCTTAAATCAGGTTCGGTCATATGCGTATCATTTACTCATTATTCAATGTGATAGAACGTGGTGTGATAGTGATTTTACGTGCTTTGTATAATTTACCGATGGCTTTTTTGTAACTGCCTTTGCTGACTTTCCATTTGGCTTTTATCAGGTCGGGATCACTTTTGTCGGTTAATGTAGAAATGCCCCCATTGGCTTGTAAATCTGCCAATATTTGGTCTGCCAAGTCACCCAATTGGGCTTTATTGGGTATGTGAGTTGTGACGTTTATTTTGCCATCAGGGCGTATTTCTTTGATGTAGGCTTTGGCTTGATGGCCCACACGAAATTGTTGAAACACATCTGAACGGTGAATCAAACCCAAGTGGGTGTTATTAATCACCACTTTATAACCCAGGTCACTGTGATCACAAACCAGCACATGAACTTCATCACGTTCTTTGAAGCTTGTATTCACTTCTTCTAAGTATTTGCTTAACTTGGTGGAAGCGGCCAGTTTGCCTGATGCTTTGTTTTGGTAAACATACACCACAATATGTTGACCATTGCGCAGTTCATTGCGTTGCTCTGCAAAAGGTATCAACAAATCTTTGGGCATGCCCCAATCGACAAAAGCGCCAATTTTTGTTACGTCAACCACTTTCAAATAAGCACATTGACCCAACTCAACCAAAGGCAACTGAGTGGTTGCAATGATTTGGTCATCTGAGTCTTGATATAAAAACACCGACAGTTCACTGCCTTCAAGTAATGATTCAGGCATGTGTTTTTTGGGTAAATAAACATCACCCAAATTCCTACCGTCCATTTTTGCACCAAATGACATCAAGGCCTTTACCGTTAAGGTATGTGTTTCACCAATTTGAACCAGTACTTCTTTTTTAGGTTCTTCTGATGTTTTTTGTTGTTTAGTTTCAGTTGACTGGCCTTTGGATTTTGAGTCTGCTTGTTTTTTTGCCCAAATGCCTTCTGTTGGCTTATCACCGCCTTTTCTTAGGCTTAATTTGCTTTTTTTCTTATCATCCATTGTCATCTCTCTTTAATTTCAGCTTTTCCTTTAACTGTTTTGCTTTTCAAATTGTTTCATAAAGGCAATCAGTGCATCGATGCCATTTTCAGGCATGGCATTGTATATGCTGGCACGCATACCGCCTACTGCCATGTGACCTTTTAAAGCTTTTAAGCCTGATTCACTGCTTTGTTGCAAAAATTGGGCATTTAAAGCGTCATCTTTCAACCAAAACGGTACATTCACTTCAGAACGACAGTTTTTGGCCACCTTGTTCATATAAAAGTCGCTGCTGTCGATGTATTGATACAATTTATTAGACTTGCTTTGATTCATGGCTTGAATCGTCTTAACGCCACCTTGCGCTTGAGTCCAACGCAACACCTGTAACATGACATACCACGGGAATGTCGGTGGTGTGTTATAGAATGAACGGGTGTCTGCATAGGTTTTGTAATTCATCATGGTGGGCAATAAATTTTCAGAATGCCCTATCATACTGCGTTTCATGATGACAAATGTGATACCTGCTATACCCATGTTTTTCTGTGCGCTGGCATAAATCATGTCGTAATCATTGACATCAACCTCACGTGTCAACAAATCTGAGGTCATGTCACAAACAATCGGCACGCCATTGGTTTCTGGCATGCTGTGCCATTGAACACCTTCTAAAGTTTCATTGCTGGTAAAGTGAAAATAATCTGCATCGGCATTCAGCTTTGAAGCGTCAAATTCTGGAATACTGGCATAAACATCATCTGAGATAGGCGCAGTGCTTGTGGCTTGGCAAAAGCGGCCACCTTCTTTTATCGCTTGTTTGCCCCAGTGTCCATTGATGGCGTATATGGCCTGCCCTTTTGGGCTAGAAAGATTCATGGGAATCATTGAGTACTGCAACCTGGCACCACCGGGGATTAACATCACTGCATAATCATCAGAGATATTGAGTAATTCGCGGGCCAAGGCTTCATTTTCATCCGCCATATCAGTAAATTCTTTGCTCCGATGCGACATTTCCATCACGGAGCATCCTGTACCATTCCAATTATACAATTCTTGTTCAATGGTGCGTTTGACTTCAAGGGGTAATGTGGCAGGACCTGCCGAGAAATTATAAACCGTCATTTTTTTGTGATAAATACAGACCAATAAGGGTCTAGGATTGTATTATATTAATCTATTGCTTGCTTATACTTTCCTATGAAATTTAAAAACACACATAAAGATTTTCAAGTTACTGATGAATCAGTATACAGACAAAGAAGACAATTACTCAAAGCGGGACTGATTGGTGCTGGCAGTTTATTAGCCCCATCTGCCATGGCCTTAACTTTGCCAGCGCACAAACGCAATGACAAATTCAGCATTGAAAAAACCACTTTAGAAAAAGACGTCACCACCTACAACAACTTCTATGAATTCGGCTTGGGTAAAGATGACCCCGCTGAAAATGCCAAAAACTTCAACACCGATGATTGGTCTATTGAAGTGTCTGGACATTGCAACAAAACAGGCACATTTGACTTAGAGAAGTTAATTAAAAACTTTACCATTGAAGAACGCATCTATCGCATGCGCTGTGTTGAGGCTTGGTCTATGGTCATTCCATGGTTGGGATTTAAGCTGGCTGATTTAATCAAATATTTAGAACCCACTTCGAATGCCAAGTATGTGTATTTTGAAACGCTATATGACCCCAAACAAATGCCAGGCCAAAACGGTCGAGCCATACCTTGGCCTTACCGAGAAGGCCTTCGCATGGATGAAGCCATGAATGAATTGACCCTGATGGCAGTTGGGCTTTTTGGCAAAAACATGCCCAATCAAAATGGTGCACCTATCAGGTTAGTCACGCCTTGGAAGTACGGATTCAAAGGCATTAAATCCATCAAGAAAATTGCCTTTGTTGACAAACAGCCGGTCAATTCATGGCAGGCCATTGCACCTAATGAATATGGTTTCTATGCCAATGTCAATCCTGAAGTTGACCACCCTCGATGGTCTCAAGCGACAGAACGCCGCATCACAGGCGAATTTTCTTTTTTCAGAAATCGCATAGACACTCAAATATATAACGGTTATGCCGAATATGTCGCATCAATGTACCAAGGCATGGATTTAAGGAAAAACTTTTAATGAAAGACTTTTTAATGAGAAAACTGTTTTGGTTAAAAGCAGTTTTATTTGTGCTGTGTTTATTGCCGCTCGCCATTATTGTTTGGGACGGCTTCCAAAACAACCTAACGGCAGATCCAATCGAGGAAATATTACACCGCACTGGCATTTGGGCCTTGCGATTGTTGTTGCTTACTTTACTGATGACACCATTGAAAGTAATGACTAAACTAGCCGTTTTTATTCGGTTGAGACGCATGCTTGGCTTGTTTACATTTTTCTATGCCACATTACATTTAACCACTTACCTTTGGCTGGATATTCAATTCAATTGGTCTCAATTCTTTGAAGACATCATCAAAAGGCCTTATATCACCGTGGGAATGGCAGCATGGTTACTTATGCTTCCCATGGCCATCACTTCAAACAAGCGCATGGTCAGGCGGCTCGGAAAAAGCTGGAAACGTTTGCATCGAGTCATTTACTTGGTGATACTTTTGGCCTGTTTACATTTCATTTGGTTGGTTAAATCTGACCTCAATGAACCTTTGATATATACCGTAATCGGGTTATCATTGCTGTTTTTTAGATTGTTTAATTACAGCTATGGCAAAAAGCCGCGAAACCCGTAGAAAGCAAGCCAGCATACTGATTAAAATCAGCAAAGCCATTTCAGAAGCCGGCGCACCTTCACACCGTTTAGAATCATATATGCAGGTGATGTTGGATAAGTTTCAGCTTGATGGTTGTTTTTTTGCTATGCCAACAGCTGTATTAGCCAGCATTGGCGAAGGCGACAACCAAAGGTCATACATGGTCAAGTGTAGGCCGGGTGATATTAATTTGAGCACATTACAACGCATCAACGAAGTCTTTAATGCGCTTGAAAATGATGAGTTGGATATTGATGAGGCCTTGAAAAAAATCCATTACATCAATGACCACCCTTCTGAATACCCTACATGGTTAACCATACTTTCATTTGCCATTGTATCAGGTGGCTTTACCACATTATTCGCGGGCAGCTGGCAGGATGTTTCCGTTGCTTTTGTTATGGGATTGTTTACTGGTGTTATCAGTTTATTTGGTGCCAAGCATGAACACCTTTCTCAATTAACCGCACCTTTGTGTGCCATGACAGTAGGTTTTTTATCTGTTACAGCCAGTGTCTATTTGCATTCTATTGACCATTTCCTTGTATCGTTAGCCGGTCTCATTATCTTGGTGCCCGGATTAGGTATTACTGTGGCGATAAGGGAGCTTTCTACTGGTCATTTGGTTTCTGGCAGCAGCCGCATGGCAGGTGCTGTAACGACTTTGTTCTTGCTATCCTTTGGTTTGGCATTGGGATTTTTATTGGCACAACATTTTTATGGTGATGTAGCGGCCAATAAATTTGATGGCGTTCCAGAATGGTTCAGCTATTTGGCACTGGTCATCACTGCGCTGGCTTTTGGTGTGCTATTCAACTCTCGTGTTAAAGACACTTTTTGGATTTTCTTATCCATTACCATGGCTTATTCAGGTTCACAATTGGTTGGCTTATGGGTTGAGCAACCATTCAAGTCTTTAGTTGCTGTGATGATGGTGTCTATGATGGGTAATATTTATGCAAGACTCAGTAACAATCCCGCCTCTTTGATGCACATACCTGGCATTATTCTATTGGTGCCTGGCTCAATGGGCTTTAATTCATTGTCAGCACTTTACACCAATGACACAATTACTGGCGTCCAGGCCGCATTTGAAGCTGTTTTGATTGCAGTGGCAATTTCTATCGGATTGTTGGTAGGGAATTTGATCATTCCACCTAAAAAGGACTTATAACTTTACACACTATGACGCACAAATCATTGAGGTTTATTTGCTGTTTTCCTGAATGTATTGAACCAAAAACATTTGATTTCATTGTCGATTGAAAAAAGTTTATAGACTATAACAAAACCTGGGCTTGTTTAAGAATTAATAAAAAGGCCAGTAAGCTTTCACTTACTGGCCTAGGTCAAACTTAATCAATATGGGTTTATGGAGCCACTTGCTCAAAACCATTCATGAATATCAGATCATCATCAATGCCACAAACACCTGCGACACCAATGTTGTTAACACTGATATCATCTATCAACCAATCACCAGCACCAATAGATACATCGGTTCCTAATCTCCACCTAACTTTAACAGAGTTACCCGCGAATGATGACAAATCTACTGTCACTTGGGTAAATGTTGTTTGGTCGCCAGTCCAAGCTTGTCTTCCTCCAAATGGATGCCCCCAAGAGGTACTCAATGCTTGATCATATGATCCTTGAGTAAACTGTGAAGACAAGTCACTCCAGTTCGCACCTCCATCAACCGTAATTTCTAGAACCGCACCATCAAAGCCAGATTCAAACTCATACTTATGATAAAAACTTAATGATGTATCGTTTGCTGGAACAAACTCTTCAGTAGCTAAGTACTTATCTGAAACCGATCCTATATCAGTAGAAACAAATGATGAAGCTGATCCAGTTGTGTTGTCATCACCTGAAACCACACTCCAGTCATCTGATCCTGCGATAGCTGCTGTAGACCATCCAGCAGCGATTGCTGCTGCTATATCCGCATAAGAGTCAACATTGTCATCAATGTTATTTCCAGCTTGAACAGGACCAGTCGGGCTTCCCATAGCTTCAGTGGTATTATTTTCAGACATGCCATTACTGACATCCAATGCCCTTACAATATAGTATGCATTGGTACGGTCCATCAAATCCATACTGTTATCGCTCAATGAAGTGCCAGTAAGACCTGTGGCGATTAAATTACCAGGACCAGGTGTAAAGCCTGATGTGTCACTTCTAAATACATCATATTCTATTGAACCATTTTGGCATTGAGAGGTTGCAGCATTCCAAGCCACATCTATTTGACACATCATCTCTGAAGCATTTGTCGCTGATGAAACACCTGAAAACTGTGGTTCTAAAGTACAAACACCCGTAGCTGTAGCGCTCACTTCATTTGAAGGATCAGAACTACAAGATCCACCATCAGATGATCTGACGATATAATAATAAGTTGTTCCACCTGAAACTGTAGTGTCATCATATGTATAAGCCGCACCACTTCCATTACCTGGACTGGTATCATTAACAGTTGCAATTAATTCATAAGACCCACCTGGTGTGGTCGATCTGAAAACACGATATTCAGAAATTGTCGCTTCAGATGAGTCATTCCAAGAAACCTGAATGGTATTGTCGGACACAGCATTTGCATCAGCAACTAAAACATCTAAAGTCAACTCACAACCACATTGCTCAAAAGCAAAGGCACCAATTCTTGTTGCCCACTGAGTGCCCACTTGATACTCTCCAGTAAACCAGAATGTACATTCATCAATAGGGTCAACACCCATGGCCGCATAATCTCCCCAGCGTCCAGATGTATTAGCACCAGAGCCAGGATTAAGAATGACTTCATTTTGAGTCATAACATTCAATGGATCTGAACTCAATCGACCTGTATAGGCGATAGATGCTGACAATGGATTATTTGAATCTGTATCAGTTTTGGTGTATGCCATCGCCATATTACCTGACAAATCCATAGAAATAGACCCTACTAAACGATTTTCAGTGACTGCTGATGAGTCCGCATATGTACCTTCTTGGAATACAGTCCAACTACCATTTAAGCCACCGGTTCTTCTTAATTCAAACCAACGCAACCCAGCTTGAACAGTGCTTCCACTTGTTGCAGGGTCAATATTGGTTGGAATTAATCCAACCAACACTTCATGGGTGCCAAAATTTCTGTACTGTAATCTGTTCAAAATCACTTCACGTATGGCATCTAATCTGCTGCCACTACCAGGTTGTGGCACTGTAGCAAAAGTCGTGTAATCCAATAAGTATGAGTTAAAGTCAGTGATATTGATGGTATCAGCTAAAGTCAAACTGGCATTAGCTGGGGTATCAAAATCTACTGTAAACTCATACATTTGTAGACAATCTGTATCAGGATCACCTTGTGCGTCACACTCTTGGTTAGAGTGTGCCTCATCATCAATGTGTCTCATGATAATCCCTGGTGCACCAGCTGGTGGCAGTTCTAAACCATCCCAGTCAGCAGGTGTAGCCAATTGGAAACCATAACCGTCTAAGCTAGACAAGTTATAAACCAAAGCTGCCCTTGCCGTGTTACCAGCAAGCATATTCACACGGTCAAAAGCATAAACCGATGAGTTTTGGTTGGCTGTTCCATAATAAGCATCTGGCCAAATACCGAAATGAGGGTAGTCTGGGAATGCCACATCTTGGAACGAGTAAAAGTTCCAACCGCCAGATACCGGGTCATCAGTTTGAGAAATATAAAAACATAAGGCATTGGTGCCTGTGTCAAACTCTTGTAAAAACCACCTTTCAGCTACTTGATCGTACAAAATGATAGGATCACCATCACCTCCAGCACAAGGGTCACCGTTAGGTGCCAAACTGTCCATGATAAAGTTTGCCACCTCTGTACCATCCGACTTAAGCAATACTGAAACTTCAGTACCGCCACTGCCATTGATTGATTGAATGGCGTATGTTTTACCAACATCTAATACAGGATCCGGCGGATTGACTGAAGAAAAATCCAAACCATCCTGGTTAATAACTGGTGTTCCAAAAGCACGATGGTTCTGAGTCGCTGCATTTGACTGCATATCGACCAAAGGATCTTGGCTGTAAAAACGCTCTTGACCTTCTGCGGGTTTATAAGCAGGGTAATACCTTCTAGGTACTTCCTTGATTGGCTTACCTTTATACCACCTTTCAGGTGCTGGCAAATCCCTCAAATCTACATTAATTTTAACTGGTGTAACAGGGCCGCCTATCGTTTTAACGTTGACTGATTCTGACCATGTTTTGGCCTCTTTGGTTTCTGCTGCACCAGCCATTGGTGTTGCAGCAACCATCAAACTGGTTGCTAACACCAAGGGTTTACATATTTTCATTATTTTTCCTCTTTTTAATAGTTTTAAAGATGTTTTTACTTTTTAGTTTGTAATTAAAGTTATATTTTTTTATGGATATCTTCATTAAAAGTAAAAGAGATATTAACTTTTGTTAATATCTAACTATTCATTCTAAATAAAATTCTTAGAACTGCAATTTATTATTGCGCTTTTTCTTGATAACTCAAAAATGTAACATTTCCTCTGATACTTTCCATTTCAATTTTAGAGCCTCCTTCGTTTACTTTCCCATATGCCACTTTATTTGGTTCTTTTGTAAAATCTTTATTGATAGTTAATCCAAAATCAGTGGTTATTCGACCAGATGTTGTGATCGTGAAGTCGAGATTCTGCTTATCTCCAACAATAACAGATACCTGGCCAGTCCCTGTTTTAAAAGACTGGTCATTTTTAGTTGAGTTGGGAAAGACGTTAGCTTCAACATCACCTGAATAACTGAAAACATTTAAACTGTTTTTATTTTTCAACATCTTAATATTTCCTTCTTGTGTTGTAGCAGTTAATGGGTCTATTAATCCTTTAGCCTCTATGAGACCATCAAATGTTTCAACATCAATGTCATTGCCCTTAGGAACAAATACTGTTAAGTCAATCCTCGCTTGATCATCCATTCTTAGAGCCACTTCTTTTTTTTCTTTGTTTTTTCTGGCCACACTGATATAAAACACACCATCTTTTGTGTCGGTTTCTACAACCAACACTCCTTCTTTTTCGTTGTGCTGCTCTACAGCGATAATTTCAAATTCATCTTCTATTTTTGTGCTTCTTACTCGAACATCTCCAATCATATTTTTAATTACAACTTTTGATGTTTTTTCTACTTCTTTCCAAACTTTTCTTTCAATATTTGGAGACTCAGAAAAAACCAACCCACAATTTAAAATTAACATTAAAAAAACAATTTTTTTCATACTATTAAACCACTTTATTTAAAAAGTATTATCATATACTATTAAAAATCGTTTGTGATGAATCTAAGCAAAAATGATTAGAATAGACAAGTGGTTGTGGGCCGCTCGATTTTACAAAACGCGTTCAATCGCTAAAAAACATGTTGAACAAGGCAAGGTTCGCATCAACGGGCAAAAATGCAAGCCTTCAAGAAATGTGGCTGTTGATGACATGCTGACCATAAAAAAGCTCGATTTTACCTGGGAGGTTAAGGTGTTAGGGCTTGCAGAGAAGCGTGTTGGCGCTAAAATTGCTGTGACTTTATATCAAGAAACTGAGGAAAGCATCAAAGAACGTGAGGCTTCAATCGCCATCAGCCGTATGGAATATCAATCCACACCCAAACCAGATTCTCGCCCCACCAAAAAACAAAGGCGCGACATCAAAAACTTGAAGTCACGCCAATAATAATTATTGTATGAAATGGATTAAATTTCAGCCCACTTTTTACTGGTGTCTCCGTACACCATAAAATGTGGGTTTAATAAAGAATCTTTGGTGTTATAAAGCAAAGGCTCACCATCTAAAGTAACCACATGACCACCTGCTTGCTCAACAATGCATTGAGCAGCTGCGGTGTCCCACTCTGAAGTCAAACCCAGTCTTGGGTACAAATCAGCTTTTCCTTCTGCCACCAAACAAAATTTCAAAGAGCTGCCCATGCTGACGATTTCATGTTGACCAACACGATCAAGATAAGCCTTCATTTCATCACTGACATGAGAACGGCTGCCAACGATCGTGGGCTTAAAACGTGAATTTTTCATCACAGAAATAGAATGCTTTTTACCGTCCACACGTTTAAACACACCCACACCCACTGCTGCAGAGTAACTGATTTCTTGCACTGGGACATACACCACTGACAGGACCGACTTACCATTTTCAATCAATGCAATATTAACCGTAAATTCACCGTTTTGCTTGATAAACTCTTTGGTCCCATCCAATGGGTCGACCAACCAGTACTTTTTCCAAGCTTTTCTTTCATCAAATGGAATTTCAGCAGATTCCTCTGACAGCACCGGTACATCTGGCGTAAGTGTTTTCAACCCAGCCACAATCACTTCATGTGCGGCCAAATCTGCTTTGGTTAAAGGGGAGTCATCAGATTTATGATCCACACCAAAATCACCTGATTTATATATTTCCATGATGGCATTTCCTGCAGTTACAGCAATGCCCTCAACACTTCTTAATAATTCATTCATGTAAAGTTTCTAGTCCTAATGCGTATGCTTTTTGGCCACCGGCCAGAATGTTCCTTGTGTCCAAATTGATGTCATGCCCATTAATATCTGTCATGACACCCCCTGCCTCCCTGACAATCACTGTCAAAGCCGCTATGTCTAAAATATTGACATCCGATTCCACAACCAAATCTATTTTCCCTGATGCCAATAAATGATAATGGCAAAAGTCACCATAACCACGTGTTTTGCCGAATTTTAACAAAAGTTGACCAAACTGTTGCCATTTATCTTTAACTAAGGTGTGTATATTACCAGATGATATACAAGCTGAATGGGCTTCGAAACTATTGTTTACTTTGATGGGTTTGTTGTTCAAAAAAGCCCCGCCTCCTTGATATGCCCAGGCCATTTCTCCATATATAGGTGCATTAGACACACCTAAAACCAACTCACCTTGATACATCAATGCTATTTGAGTTGAAAAGAAGCCATAACCCCTAACAAAACTTTTGGTACCATCTATCGGGTCTATCAACCACAAAAAGTCTGAATCTTCATTGTCACTGCGGCCCAATTCTTCTCCAAAAATACCATGCTCTGGAAATGACTGCTCTATGACTGAACGTATCACCCGCTCACACTCCTTATCTGCAAGCGTCACTGGTGTGGCATCCGATTTGATTTCCAAGCCTTGTTCTTCAGCCAAGTAATATTTTTTAATCACCTGTTCTGCCGCCTTAGCCGCCCGCTTTGCCACCGTTAACATAGATGCCAAGCGTTTAGTGTCTAGTGACTCTGAATTATCTTGCGTTTTGTTTATCATCCATTCGTCCGTAAATATCTTCAAAACGTTCGATGTCATCTTCACCAAAGTAATCACCGCATTGCACTTCAATCAAAGCAATGTCAGTATCGGTTGGATTCTCTAAGCGATGCAAGGTTTCAACAGGAATATAAACCGATTTATTTTCTTCCAATAAAAATTCGTCATCCCCTACCCTGACTTTAGCCGTACCTGAAACCACTGTCCAGTGTTCGCTTCTGCGGTGATGTAATTGTAATGACAATACCTGTCCTGGTTTAACCACCAAGCGCTTAACTTTACAATCGTCTTCATCTTCTAAAATGGTAAAACTACCCCAAGGTCGATGTACCGTTTTATGAAATACCGCTGCTTCGTGTCCTTTAGATTTTAAAAACTGCACCACATCTTTCACGCCTTGTGACTTGTCTTTGTGTGCAATCAAAACGGCATCCTGTGTGTCCACAACCATCAAGTCATCCACACCCACTGTCGCCACCAAACGATCACCAGAACGTATGTAACAATTGTTTGAATCAATGGTAATTGCTTTGCCTTCTACCCTGTTGCCGTGTTCGTCACTTTCAGACAATGTAGACATCGCATTCCAAGAACCAATGTCATTCCAATCAAATCGAGAATCGACCACAGCTCGCTTGTCTGCATGCTCCATAACTGCATAATCGATTGAAATATCAGGCAATCCGCCAAACAATTGTGCATCAAATTCAATTTGTTGACCTGTAGTGTCCGTTTTATTAAAACAATCTTGTGATTTTTCCATCACTTCTTGGGCTGTGTTATCCATGGCCGCAATCAATGCATCAGCGGTAAAACAAAACATCCCTGAATTCCAGCTGTACTCACCCGAAGCCAGGTAACTTTTGGCTACTGTCAAACTGGGTTTTTCAACAAATTTTTCTACTACTGCGGCGCTACTGTTTGCAATCCCCTCACCTGCTTTGATGTAACCATATCCCGTTTCTGGCTGGGTTGGAAAAATGCCAAAAGTCGTCAAATAACCTTGCGAAGCCAGTTCTGCAGCTTGGTGTACTGCTTGCTTAAAAGCTGCTTTGTCTTTGATCAAATGATCTGAAGGCATAACAACCATAATCGCATCACCACCATATTGTTTCTTGACTTGCAAAGCAGCCAAAGCGATGGCTGGTGCTGTGTTACGCCCCATGGGTTCGAGTAAAAATGTTTGTTTATCTAAATCACAACCTTTGTGCTTTTTATAAATATCTTTACATAAAAAGTAATAATCTCGAGAAGTGACCGTCATAACCGCGCCATCACTGGCTATGTCCAGTGCGCGATCAAATGTCAAGCCCGCCAAAGTATTACCATCGGCCAATTGCATAAATGGTTTTGGGTAAGCTTTTCTAGAAACAGGCCACAAGCGGGTGCCTGCACCACCTGATAGAATCACTGGAATAATTTTCATGGTTTCATCCTTTGCATACATAGTTGTAAAGCGGTTTGCCAATGGGGTAATTTCACGTTAAATGTCCCTTCAAATTTTTGACAATCCAATACTGAATTTTTGGGCCGAGTGGCCGCTGTTGGGTATTCTTCGGTAGTGATACCCTTTACTTCTGGTTTATTTTCTAAAAGCCCTAACCGTTGCGCATGTGAAAAAATCCTACGGGCAAACCCTGCCCAAGTGGTAGAGCCATTACTGGTTAAATGATATATGCCTGTTTCGGGTTGATTCAAAGCTAACATGGTTCCCAAAGCAATGGTATTAGCCCAAGTAGGACATCCGGTTTGGTCATTAACGACAGACAGTTCGTCTTTCGTTTTGGCTAATCGCAACATGGTTTGTAAAAAATTTTGTTTTCTTTCTGCGAATACCCAAGCTGTTCTGAACATCATGTGCTCACAACCTGAAGCAATAATTGCTTGCTCACCTGCTAATTTACTTTCACCATATACACCTTTCGGACCGGTGTTATCAGCTTCTCTCCAGGGAATCTTTCCTTCTCCTGAAAACACATAATCTGTTGAATAATGGACCATTAATGCGCGTTCTGCTTTGGCATATTTGGCCATAATTTCAGCGGCAACTGAATTAACGGTAAAAGCCAATTCTTTATCAGTTTCTGCTTGATCGACTTGTGTGTAAGCCGCCGCATTACAAATTACGTCGGCATTGATGTTTTCTAATTTCTTTTCTAAATCAGCAGAATCACTTAAATCCAGCTTGATGGTGGTCATACCATCCACGTCTCGACCGTCTGAAGTCGTAGGAATCACTTCACGGTTGAATTGCAATGCTCGCCACAATTCATAGCCTACTTGTCCATCCGCACCTGTGAGTAATATCTTCATTTATAAATTGGCAATTTACT
Source organism: Marinicella rhabdoformis (assembly GCF_009671245.1). Taxonomy (NCBI): domain Bacteria; kingdom Pseudomonadati; phylum Pseudomonadota; class Gammaproteobacteria; order Lysobacterales; family Marinicellaceae; genus Marinicella; species Marinicella rhabdoformis. The sequence continues at coordinate 69,975 of NZ_VTFS01000008.1, read as the reverse complement.
TCTATTAAAATCTTTTAATTTCAGGGCCTTGTTATCTTTATCTGACAAACTGGGTGAATCAATTGGCCAGTCAATAGCCAAGTCATCATCATTCCATAACAATGAAGCTTCAGCACTTGGGTCGTAGTAATTAGTACACATGTAAGCAAATGTGGCTGTTTCAGACAGCACACAAAAACCATGAGCAAAGCCTTCAGGCACATAAAATTGCTTGTGATTGTTTTCACTCAAAACTATGCCCTCATGTTGTCCAAATGTAGGTGAACCAACGCGGATATCTACTGCCACATCATACACCTCACCTGACAGTACATAAACCAACTTGCCTTGTGGGTTTGGGTTTTGAAAATGCAGCCCACGCAAAACACCACGAGACGACTTTGACACATTACTCTGAATAAAAGTTTCTTTAATTCCTGCTTCTTTATATCGGTCTTGCTGCCAAGACTCCATAAAGTAACCTCGAGCGTCACCAAATACTTGAGGCTCTATGGTTTTTACACCTTGAAGTTTAGATTCTGTGACTTTCATTAACTGCCCTGTACCAGTGAAGCCAGATACTGGCCATAACCATTTTTAAGAATGGGTTGTGCCAACTTCAACACCTGTTCGGCATCAATCCAACGGTGGTTATAAGCAATCTCCTCAGGACAGGCGATTTTCATGCCCTGACGCTTTTCAATCGTCGAAATAAAATTAGTCGCTTCAGCCAATGAATCGTGCGTTCCTGTATCTAGCCAAGCATAACCCCGGCCCATTAATTCCACTTTCAAAGCCTGCTGTTCTAAATAGACTTTATTCAAATCGGTGATTTCCAATTCACCGCGATGCGAAGGTTTCAATGACTTGGCAATATCCACAGCTTGGCCATCGTAAAAATACAAGCCCGTAACGGCATAATTGGAACGTGGATTTTCAGGTTTTTCTTCTAAATCAATCACATTACCTGCTTCATCAAATGCCGCCACACCATAGCGCTCTGGATCATGGACTCGGTAGCCAAAGACTGTTGCACCTTCAGTGCGGTCACTGGCATTGGCCATTAAATGGCGCATGCCCGCGCCGTGAAAAATATTGTCTCCCAGAATCAAACATGAATCATGGCCATCAACAAATGATTCGCCGATCAAATAAGCTTGCGCCAAACCACCTGGGTCAGGCTGAACCGCATACTGTAAATTCATACCCCATTGAGAACCGTCACCTAACAACTGTTGAAACAAAGCCTGTTCATGCGGTGTGTTGATAATCAACACATCACGAATACCGGCTTCCATCAAAGTACTTAATGGGTAATAAATCATCGGTTTGTCGTAAACAGGCAATAACTGTTTACTCACTGAATGTGTCAAAGGATACAAGCGAGTACCTGAACCACCTGCCAAAATAATGCCTTTTCTTTGTTTCATGATTGTTTCCATTTTTATGAAGACTGACCCAGTCTTTGTCCCTGGTAACTGCCGTCTTTAACACGATCACACCAAGCTTGGTTGTTAAGATACCACTGAATGGTTTTATTGATACCGGTTTCAAAAGTTTCTTGTGGCGTCCAGCCCAGTTCATTGGCTAATTTTGAGGCATCAATGGCATAACGTTGGTCATGACCCGGTCGGTCTTTGACAAAAGTTTTCAGTGACTTCCTGTCAATATCAAGTGGCTTTAACTGATCCAACAAGTCACACAAAATATCAACGATTTCAATGTTTTGGCGCTCTTCATTACCACCCACATTATACACTTCACCCAATCGTCCTTTGGCAATCACGGTTTCAATGGCGCGACAATGGTCTTCAACATACAACCAATCACGGACATTTTTACCGTCACCATAAATGGGCAAAGCCTCGCCATTCAAAGCTTTATCTATCATCAAGGGAATTAACTTTTCTGGAAATTGAAACGGGCCGTAGTTATTCGAACAATTGGTGGTTAGTACAGGCAATCCATAGGTGTGGTGGTAAGCACGAACCAAATGATCAGATGCTGCTTTTGAAGCAGAATAAGGAGAATTAGGCTGATAAGCGGTGGTTTCAGTGAACAAACCCGTCTCACCCAAAGAACCATACACTTCATCGGTAGAAACATGAAGAAAACGAAACTGCGCTTTCTTCTCACCAGTCAAAGACTGATAGTAGGCCAAGACCTGCTGTAATAACTGAAAAGTACCGACGATATTGGTTTGAATGAATTCACCCGGCCCTTCTATCGAACGATCGACATGCGATTCAGCGGCAAAATGAACCACCACATCCGGTTGTTCATCATTGAGTAGTTTTTTAACCAAATCAGCATCGCCAATGTCGCCTTGGACAAATTTATGGTTTGGATGATCCATCACCTCAGCCAAAGTGTCTAAATTGCCGGCATAACTGAGTTTGTCTAAATTCACAACCGCACGCTTGTTTTTCAATACTTGGCGCAAAACGAAGTTACCACCAATAAAGCCCGCACCACCTGTGACTAACCATTTATCTGTTTGATTTTCAGCCATCAATTCAGTCAATTAAAAAAGCATGCCATTATAACAGCTTTACTTGTTAAACTCAGCTTAGAAATTGCGGTTGTTGGATAGGTGATTTGTTGTTTTGGTATATTGATAAAACGTTTGCAAGCTTATGATCAAAAAAATCAATACTCGTAACAAAACCATGTTTTAGGAAGCTTTCTAAACATCAGTCTTTAGGTTCTACAGATTGCAATATTACCGTCAACTCTGGCTCACCAAAGCTTTCATTTCCGTACTCCAATGAATGATGAGAGTGAAATTGGTCATTTTTTCCTGTACGAGCAAGTTTCAAAAAATATCGTGCCAAATGCTCGAAACCTTCTTTATTTGCTTGAAGTTTTACCCCCCCCATAACCATTAACTTCAAATTTATACCATTCATTGTCATTCAACCCTTCGAATGTATCATTAAAATCAATTGAGTTTGGTTCGTCCATAGTGAGCTCTAACTCTACTTTTATCTTTTCATTCATTTTTTAATTATTTCAACAATGATAATCAAGGCAACTCACCAAAAAAGATCCTTGGTTCAGGATTATGGTACACAAGAAAATCCTGGTTAGAATCACTTAAATAAATTCTAATCACCTGCTCATCACCCCAGGTTTGAAAAGCAATAGAATCAACTTCATCGTTTGAAATAGAAGCCAAAATAGACTGACCATCTTTAATTTCAACAGTCACATTTGATTGCATTCCTGATACTTCTATTATTATATTTAACTGTCGGCCACTTGAATAAGGCTTCTTATAAGATATTATTCCACCATCATTTAACTCTATGTTAAATGGGAAAAAGCCTTTTTCTAAAAAAGCCAACTCTTCTGGAGCTTCAGTCACTATAAAATACGTTTTATTTATTTCTGTAAATCACCAATTAACCGCTTCTCGGTGAATCGGCATGGTCATACAACGACAACCGCCGCCACCGCGTGACAATTCAGAACCGTCCATGGCTACGGCGGCTTTTTTGCCGGCTTGTGGCATCACATTGCCGGCGATGATGTCTTTGGCATCGATGATTTCGAAGCCGGCTTGGTTCAGTGCTTCCATGGTGTTGTGGTTGTGCTTATAGCCGATGATGTGACCGGGCGCAAAAGTAAAGAAATTGGCACCACTGGTCCACTGCTCTCTTTCTTGTGCGAAGGCATTGTCGCCGCCGCAACTGACGTAATTTAAATCCAAACCAAATTGGCGCAAGGCTTTAGGCAAACCTGAGTATTCATCAATTTTTGTGATTTTTCCTTTGCTGCAATGCATGTGAAATGCTTTACATTTACCCGCACCAGTAATCAATGGGGCAAAATTCATCACCGTGTCGGTATCCAACATGGTGAATATCATGTCCAAGTGAATGGTTGCACGGATTTTAGGCAAATCAACCACGACCACGTCGAGTTTCTCCATGTCTTGAGACATCGTAGTCACAATACGGTCAATCGCTCTGGCAGAAGTTCTTTCAGAAAAACCAATCACCAATAAATCATCGCGTATCACCAACAAATCACCACCTTCGATGGTCACTTCTTCAGATTTTCTCTTTGTACCATCAAAATGAAATCCTTGTCCAGACAGTTTTTCATGGTTGTTGAACATGGCTTTGAGCAACAACGCTTCAGTTAACCTAACGCGATGCGCCATAGACCCAATCACCGCTTTGTCATACACACACATCACCGCGTCACGTGTAAAAAACGCATTGGGTAATGGTGGAATGGCATGACGTGAAGGGCTCAGGTAACGCTCTAAAGTATTTTTGTCTAACAAAGTACCTTCAAAAAACTGACGTGACAAAACATCAGCGGGTAATGACATCAAGTCATCTACCAATTCATTGTGCCCATACAAGCCGCAAACGTCTTGGAGTACGTCTAATTTAACCCTCTCATCTTTCAGGACATCAGTTAACAGTCCTGAAAACTCAAGCACATTGTCAGCCACTTTATTCAAAACACCAGACAACTGCCTGTGCTCTTTGAGCGCCAAATCCAATGTCAAAATGTCATCATATAAGACCTCTTCCGCTGTTTCTGGCGTCATGTTTTCCATTTCTGGGCCCGGCTCATGAATGATGACCGTGTTCAGCTTTCCGATTTCTGAATAGTTAGATATTTTAGACATGTTACATTCTCACTTATTGGCTCGTTTTATGGCTCGCTTGGTTTATTATACGATCACTCGTCGAAAGAGATGTGGATTTTACTGGAACGGGCTACTGATTGACAGCTCAATATATAGCCGTCTTTGGTTTCCCATTCTTCTAAAGAATAGTTGTTGATCATTTCAACTTCACCTTCAATCAACTTACATCGACAGGTGGCACAAACGCCCGCTTTACAGGAATAAGGCAAGTCCACGCCAGCCTGTTCTGCCGACTCTAATAAGGTAGCAGATTCACCAGCTTTGATGTCGAATTGGTGATTGGCACCATCAACAGTCACGGTGATACCGGCATCTTCTTTGATGATTTTCTCAGAAGCTGATATTTCTTGCCCATCAGATAAGAATCGCTCGTTGTGGATTTGCTCTTGAGGCACACCCAGCAATTCCAGTGAGCGGCAAACTGAATCTATCATTTCACCGGGGCCACAAACATAATAACCATCAACAGTTAATTGGTTCAAAAAGTGATCTTTGATATAGGCCACTTTACCTTGGTCAAGGCGACCATGATTGAACGGCACATCTACTTTTTGACGCGACAAGAAATAATGGACGCTAAAACGTTCTTGGTAATGGTCTTTCAAGTGGGATATTTCTTGTTGTAACAAAATATCTCCAGAAGTTGAATTGCCATAAAACAAAACAAATTGAGATGATTCCGTTTGTTCCAGCACGGCATGAACCATACCCATCACAGGCGTGATTCCAGAACCAGCAGCAAAAGCCACATAAGTCTTTTCTTCTTCAGGTGAAATGGCAAAATGTCCAGATGGTGGCATCACAGATACCGTATCACCTACATTGAACACAGATTGTGCCGCTTGAGAAAAACGACCACCATCCACACCCTTGATCAACACCTTCATTTCAGCAGGATTTAACGATGAAGAGCAAATTGAATAACTGCGCCTTAATTCCTCTCCCTCATGCATGTATTTAAATGTCAGGTGTTGTCCCGGCAAATATTCAAACTGATCAAACAGCTTTTCTGGTATTTCTAAGGTCCAAACAACCGCATTGGGTTCTTGTTGAATCGCTGTAATGGTTAAATCATGAAATTGGTGCATAACATTTAAAATAATCGAAAGGCTCTAAACAGTCTTTACATCGGTACAACGCTTTACATGAAGTTGAGCCGAACTGACTGATGAGCAGGGTGTTTTTTGATTGACACAAAGGGCAAGCAATGTCCTGTTGTGTCGCTGTTTTGGGTGGCGCAATACCAAAGGCGCGCATTTGTTCACGCCCTGCTTCACTGATCATATCGGTACTCCAGATCGGTGAATTATTGACGTGCACTTGTACATCATCGATGCCTTTTTGTTTTAACAAGGTCACAATGTCTTGTTTGATCGCATGCATCGCCGGACAACCTGAATATGTGGGTATGATATTGACATGCAAAGAATCACCCTGCCATACAACATCTTGATAAATGCCAAGTGCCTTGATACTGATGACTGGAATTTCAGGATCCTTAACCGCCTCTAACCAAGCTTCAATTTCTCTCACAGAAACGCGGCCATTATCAGCTGCTTCAGCGTCATCTATGGCAGACATTACCATTCACATCCAGGGTATGCACGTTGTAAAAACTGCATTTCCGCCAACATATAACCCAAATGTTCTGAATGCTCACCTTCAAGACCACCGGTGGCAACCCAACCAGATTCAGGCAGTTTTAACTCACATTGTGACAAATGTGATTCAACCATCATTTGCCAGATACTTTTCACTTCGGCCAGGTCGGCGGCAACGTTTTGCTGAATTAATTCATCTATTGCTTCATTTATTTCAAACAATTCTGGCGTATAGAACCACAGTTGATCCAATGCCGACTGCATCTTAGCTTTGGCCTCCTCGGTGCTTAAACTCAATCGCAACAACCATTCATGGCTGCGCTCATGATGGTATTGCACTTCGATTAAAGCTTTTTTAGCCACATCCGCCAATGGTTGGTAAGTGCTGTGAGCCAATTCTTTGTACAACAACAAATTGAATACATCGATAAAATACTGTTTCATCATTGTGTAGCCGAAGTCACCCCTTGGTAATTCGGTCAGAATCGGGTTTCTGTATTCATGTACATCACGCAAAAACGCGAGGTCATCAACTGTTTTGCCATCGCCTTTCACATCAGCTGCCAATTGATAAAACAAATTGGCATGACCAATGGTATCCAGTGACACATTGGTCAAGGCCACGTCTTCCTCTAAATAAGGGCCATGACCACACCACTCAGCCAAACGTTGACCCATGGTCAAAGAGGTGTCCGCCAAACGGATCAAGTAACTGTATAAATGATTGTTTATGTTTTTGCCGTCCATCACATGTTTTCCACTTCTTTGTCCAAAGGATAAAAGGTTGGATGACGATAAACTTTATCTTCCGCTGGATCAAACCATTCATGTTCTTGCTCTGGATTTGAGGATGCAATGTTTTTAGCCTCAACCACCCAAATACTGACGCCTTCTTTGCGGCGCGTGTAAACATCACGGGCATTCAACAACGCCATTTTTTCATCAGAGGCATGTAAAGAGCCCACATGACGGTGGTTTAGACCGGCTTTGGCGCGAATAAAAACTTCATATAATTTGGTAGACATCAGGCTGCTTCCTCGTCAGTATTTTGTGCTTCAATTTTTGCTTGGTAAACTTCTGCGGCATCACGAACCCAAGCCCCTTCTTGTTCGGCTTTGATGCGAGCGGCCATACGCTCTCTGTTACAAGGGCCATTGCCTTTGATGACATCAAATAATTCTTTGAAATTGATTTCACCGTGATCGTAACATTGCTTTTCCTCATTCCATTTCAAATCAGGATCGGGAATAGTCAAACCCAAATGCTCAGCTTGTGGCACCGTGGCGTCGATGAATTTTTGGCGCAAATCATCATTTGAAAATCGTTTGATTTTCCACTTCATCGATTGTGCAGAATGGGTTGAATCTTTGTCGCTTGGGCCGAACATCATCAAAGAAGGCCACCAAACACGATTCAATGCCCTTTGGGCCATCGCTTTTTGTTCTTTTGTACCACGCGCCAAAACCGTCATGATTTCATAACCTTGGCGTTGGTGGAAACTTTCTTCCTTACAGATGCGCACCATGGAACGTGCATACGGACCGTATGAAGCGCGACACAATGGCACTTGATTCATGATGGCTGCACCATCGACCAACCAACCAATCGCACCCATGTCTGCCCAGCATGGCGTTGGGTAATTAAAAATACTTGAATACTTGGCTTTTCCAGTCAAAAGCTCTTCGGTCAATTGATCACGATCAACACCCAAAGTTTCTGTGGCTGAATAGATATACAAACCATGTCCGGCCTCATCCTGCACTTTGGCCAGCAAAATCATTTTTCGGTTCAATGTCGGTGCGCGTGTGATCCAATTGCCTTCAGGTAATTGACCCACCAATTCAGAGTGTGCGTGTTGAGACATTTGACGAATCAATGTTTTTCGATACGCGGCTGGCATCCAGTCACGCGGTTCTATTTTTTGTTCCGCATCAATTTTACGCTGAAACTCGTCCAACAACTCTTGTGATTCTTCGACGCCTTCGGCATCAGTTAAACCTTGTGAATACATTATACCCTCTCCAGTAATAGTGCCATGCCCTGCCCCACGCCGATACACATGGTGCACAAAGCCATTTTACCATTCTGGCGCTGTAATTGTTTGATAGAAGTCAAAACCAAACGTGCACCAGACATGCCCAGCGGATGCCCTAACGAAATGGCACCACCATTTGGGTTAACCCGCGGATCATCATCAGCTATGCCTAACATGCGAGTCACAGCCAACGCTTGTGAAGCAAAAGCTTCATTCAATTCAATCACATCCAAATCATCAACCGACACTTTGTAACGTTCTAATAATTGTTGTGTCGCGGGTACAGGACCAATCCCCATCACATCAGGATCAACGCCTGCCACATTGGCACCGACAAACTTGGCCAATGGTGTTAAGCCGTGTTTTTCTACTGCTTCTTTTGAAGCGACAATCAAGGCACATGCGCCGTCATTGATGCCTGAGGCATTGCCTGCAGTGACTGTTCCGTCTGTTCTGAACGGTGTCGGTAATTGTGCTAATTTTTCTAGCTGGGTCCCAGCCCTTGGATGCTCATCTTGATCAAAAACCAGATCATCTTTTTTACGCTGCGGGATGTTAACCGGCACAATTTCTTCAGCAAAAACACCTTCGGCTTGTGCCTGGGCTGTTTTCACTTGAGAACGGTAAGCAAATAAATCTTGATCTTCACGAGATACTTTGAATTTCTCAGCCACATTTTCACCCGTTTCAGGCATAGACTCTGTACCGTATCGTTTTTGTAGCTTTTTGTTAATAAATCGCCACCCCATGGTGGTATCAAAAATTTCTGCATTGCGCGAAAATCCTGACGTTGCCTTAGGCATAACAAAAGGCGCACGAGACATAGACTCTACACCTCCAGCAATGATCAATTCAGCATCACCGAACGCAATCGTTCGTGCCGCTGTTGCCACGGCATCTAAGCCTGATGCACACAAGCGGTTAATGGTCATGCCAGCGACATTGGTCGGCAATCCTGCTAACAAAGCAGACATTTTGGCAATATTTCTGTTGTCTTCACCTGATTGATTAGCACATCCGGCTATCACGTCATCAATGTCATCATGCTGCAGTCCTGCATTTCTGTGTAACAAACTGCTGATCACATGGGCCAACATGTCATCCGGTCTGATGGTTGACAAAGAACCACCGTATCGACCAATCGGCGTTCTCACACCATCACAAATAAATACCTCTCTCATAATACTTCTCTTCTTTCTTGCTGCGCTTTGTTTTGTATGTAGGGTGATACACGGTATCGGTCATCGCCGAACCACATTTGTAAATAAGTCAAAGCATTGTCGATAAATTGCCACCCCATGATTTCTGCAAAAGCCAACAAACCTTTAGGATAATTCACCCCATAACGCATCGCCAAATCAACATCCTCGGCTGAACAGACACCATTGAAAACGGCATCAGCAGCTTCATTGATCAGCATCGCGATGGTCCGCATGGCAATCATACCCGGCTGGTCATCTGTGACCAACACATCTTTGCCCAAGGCTTGAAACAAGCCAATGACTTTTCTTTTAGTCACTTCTGGACAGTTGTCACTGAAACTTAAATTGATTACCGTGGCTTTGGCATAATCAAACGACAAATCGATCAATGCCACTGACATTCCTTTACCGTCCTTGGCATCAGAACTGGCTTGATTATATTCTGCCACTTGTGAGGCTTGCATGCCTTCAGTCACTTGAATTTCACAACTATCTACTTGTAAGACATCACCTGAAAGTAACTCGCTGTTCAACTTACCTACATCCACAAATAATGTGGACAAAACACCCAGTTCTTCAGGTAGTACCAACACATCAGGGGCTTGTTCTTTGGGTTCAAACATGACCGCTGTAGACTCGGCATCTTCGGCATAATCATAAAAACCGCGACCCGACTTTCGGCCTAAAGTCCCCGCATTGACCATTTCTGACTGGATCAATGACGGCCTGAATCTGGGGTCGTTGTACATGGCTTGGTAAACCGTTTGGCTGACACTGTAATTGATGTCGATACCAATCAAATCCATTAAAGTGAATGGACCCATACGAAAACCAGCCGCTTGTGTCATCACAGCATCCATGACTTCAACACTGGCCAATTGCTCTTGGAACATTTTCAGTGGCTCGCCATAAAATGATCGTGCCACTCGATTGACAATAAAACCAGGTGATGAACTGGCGATGACTGGAATTTTGCCCCAAAACTCACACAGCGCTTTGCCCGTTTGTAAATGCGTTTTATCTGTCAATAAGCCAGAAATCACTTCGACCAATTTCATCACAGGTGCAGGATTAAAAAAGTGCAGACCAAACAAACGTTCAGGCGTTTTCATACCCGCAGCTATGGCCGTGATAGAAATGGATGACGTATTGGAAGCCAACAAGCATTCAATTGAACAAACAGCTTCAAGCTGCTGAAATAAATCTTGTTTTATTTTCAAATTTTCAATGATGGCTTCAACAACAAGGTCAGATTCAGCCAAGTCAGCCAATTCGCTGGCAACACTGATTCGACCCATCACTTCGGCTTTGAATTCTGCTGTTATCTTACCTCTGGCCACCCGCTTGTCCATGCGAGCCGACATGTTCTCGATTGCTTTTTCAGCCGCCGTTTGGTTGACATCAAACAACAAAACGTCTTGTTCATGCACCGCAGCCACTTCACAAATGCCAATGCCCATGGTGCCTGCACCAATAACAGCGACTTTATTAATCTGGTCTATAGCTTGAGCTTGCATTAGTGGCCTTTGAATTCAGGTTTGCGCTTTTCCATAAAAGCAGATACACCTTCACCAAAGTCATGGCTCAAGCCACAAACGCGTTGCACATCGCGCTCTCTATCCAAGTGCACACCATAATCATTACCGTATGATTCATCCATAATGTTTTTTATGAACGACAAAGCGCGTGTTGGACGTTGTTCTAAAGTAGCGACCAATGTGGCCACTTCGGCATCAAAGTTTTCATCGGCTATACTTTGGTAAATCATCCCCCATGCTTCTGCTTGATCCGCTTTCACAGGAGTGCCCAACATGGTGATGGCTTTGGCCCGTGCCAAACCGACCAATTTAGGCAAAATCCATGTGCCGTTACAATCTGGAATCAAACCAATGGAAGAAAAAGCTTGTATAAACTTGGCCGATTGTTTCGCCACAACAACATCACAATTCAAAGCAATGTTAGCACCGGCTCCTGCGGCCACACCATTAACAGCACAAACTATCGGTGCTTGGATGGTTTTCAGAATGCGCAAATTTTTATTGTAACCATTTTCTAATTTGTCACCCAAATCAAAAGATTCACCCGGCTCTCTTGTGCCTAAATCTTGTCCTGCACAAAAGCCCCTGCCCTCGCCCGTCAGTAAGACACAGCGTAAATCTTTGGTGTTGACAATGTCATTCAAAACCACAAACAACTCATCATGCATTTGATCATTGAATGCATTGAGTTTATCAGGTCGATTGAACGACACGGTGGCAGTAGTGGCTGTCTTTGTGTAAATCAGGGTTTCCAACCCATCCCATGAATCTGTCATGCGTGAATCTTTCATGCGTGTCCCGAGGTCAAATTTCAAAGCAAGCATTATACTGCATGGCCATTACAATACCAAACCCAAGTCACACAACCTACCTGCAATTCATTGGCATAAAAAAAGCCAACCTGTAACAGATTGGCTTTTTCTATACACAGTCAATTTAAAACTGATAACTGACGGACAGCCATACACTGCGTGCTTTTTGGGAGGTGTTGTAATCACTGACACAATCATAGTCATCTTGCGTATCAATTAACAAACAACTTCTGCTGGATAAGTCATCATCTAACAGGTTATTTATTCGTGCATTGAAAGATAAACCGTCACTGTAATTATAACCATAAGCCAAATGCCACAATTCATAAGATTTATAAAACAATTCTTCTGTAACCGGCCCTTGAGGTCCTTGAACGTCAGCAGTTCCCCGAAAACGTTTACTCCTGATTTCAGAAACCAAAGACAAACGACTCCGATCTGACATGGTCCAATTTAAAGTGGCATTAATCATATGCTCAGGTGTATTCACCAATGGCAATCCTTCATCTCTACCGCTGAGCACTTCACTGTCTGTATAGGTATAATTACCATTGAGGTACCAGTTGTCAGTGAAGTCAAATCGTGCTGCCAACTCTATTCCAAAGGTTTGTGATTTATCGACATTGGCCGCTTGCCTGAAACTGGTCATGCCCAACTCGGCCCAGCCTGGCCCCACATCCACACAGTCATCAACTGTGCTCACCAGTTCACAATTGGGCAAATTATCTTGGGTGATAATTTTGTCTTTGAAGTCATTAAAGAACAAAGTCGCATTGCCTTTGAACCTGCCATCACCATCAAAATAGGCAGCCATTTCATAATTAATGCTGGTTTCTGGCTGTAAATCTGGTGTACCCACAAATGGGATGGTACCTTGTCCTCCAAAACCAACAATCCCAGAGAACAATTGTTCAGGCTGCGGTGTTTTATAACCAGTACTGATCCCGCCTTTGAATACCCAGTTATTACCTGGATTGTAGTTCAAATAGACACGTGGACTGACTTGTCCACCAAAAACATTGTGGTCATCATACCTGAGACCAATGGTAGCTGTTGTGCTGGAAGATAAATCTATGCTGTCTTCAGCAAAAACAGCCCATTGTCTGTGTTTTTGAGTGGTTCCGGCTTGGTATCCATCACCGTAAAATCCAAAAGCACCATCTTCCATATCTGCATTAAAGTATTGCATGCCCAGAATGTAATAATGGTTTTTAAAACTCGATTCATAGCTGCTGTTTAAAATAAAGTTATCAATTTTTAAAGGCCGCTTTTCACGTGGAAGAAATGTTTGTTCTAACAGTTGATAAATTTCATCTGTAAGTTCTGGTAAAGCCATGCCTTGGTCTATCACAGCCTGATCCCAAATTGACTGTACATGCAACCTTTCTTCAACGGTCAATGGCAATGACCTGCCGTGATTCTCACTGGTGCTTCTGGTTAAGTTTGTAGTCCATGTCCCTTTATCTAGAGTAGCCACATGTGCTAAAACCATTTGTTCTCTGTCGAACTTCTGATAACGGGCATAACCGACTCGCGGGTTAACCACCCCACCTCGTAAACGCCACAAACTCACTGGACTGTCTAAAGTACCAGTTTGGCCCCTGGTGTTGTCATACCTTTGTTTAGCCACGTCATATTCAAAAGCCAGACTGTGTTGTTCATTGACTTGATAGTTCAAACTAAACCCTGTGTTGACATTTTCAGCTGCCACCACTTTCCTGTCACCAAAACTGCCTTCGTCTGTCCAAATAGATCCGTCAGGTAACAGCAAATTTTCACTGTATGTAGGTGCACTGTTTTCGCGATCAAAATAACCGCCACGGACTGAAAAACTCAAGTTTTCAACGCCAGTTGGCCCGGTTAAGAAAAAATCCACTTTGTTGTCATTGCCATACTGATCATCCAACTGAATATTCGAACTTAAGGTTACACTACCCAACAATTCATCTAAGTTTTTGCGGGTGATGATATTAATCACGCCACCCATGGCATCAGCACCATACAAAGTAGACATGGGTCCACGCACCACTTCAATCCGTTCAATGGCTTCCAGCGGTGGCATGTACATAAATTGGGCATTGCCAAAGTTATTCGGGCCAATATTACCCACATCACTTTGTCTCCGCCCATCAATCAATATCAAAGTGTACTGTGAAGGCAAACCACGCATGGTGATGCTGATGTTGCCATTTTTGTCTTGGCCGCTGCCCACATCGATGCCTTCAATGTTTCGCAGGGCATCTGCTAAGCTACCAAATGGTGTCGCTTGTAATTCTTCTCTGCTGACAACGGTCACACTGGCAGGCGCATCCACCAGTTTTTGTTCATACCCAGCGGCGGTCACCACCATGGCATCCATATCCGCAACGTCATCTTCTGCAATTGCCACGCCGCCAACAACAAGGCTTGAGAGCGCAACTACTTTTAAATTTATTTCCATCTACCTGCTCTTTGTTTAAGTTATTGCGAATTATAATGAGAATGATTCCTATTCACAACACTGAATATAAAATTATTTAAAATAAAAAAACCCGCAACAAAAATAAGCTGCGGGTCTAAAGAACAAAGCCCTATAAGGCTGAAAATGAAAATAATAAATTATTGAGGCAAAACTTCAAAAGTAGCCAAATAACTGGCATATTTAACTGAAATACCATTATCGAAATTGACGTCTTCTTTGTGTGAAATTTCCAATAAAAAGCGACCTGATTGAGACAAAGGTAACTTAACCTTGCCTTGAACATCTGTTTTGAAAGTGGTTTCGTTTTCAGAATTGCGATAGCGCGTGCCTTCCCAGACCATCAACACTTCAAGCCCTTCAATTGCCTGACCATCGACCAAAAAAACAAATGAAGCCTGCTCTCCTTGGTACAAGTCATTTGGGTGAGTTTCAGGCTGCATCTCTATGCCTTTGTTCGTTAACTTGAACACGCCAAAACTAGGGGCTCCCACAGTAACATATGACACCATTTTGGAATCTGATTGACTTATAGTTAAATTTTTTGCATTTTCAGGCAACTGAGTTTTTAGCTCAGCTAAATTTTGTCCACGTTTTCTTTCTTGTGGACGCTCACCTTTCTTAGGATTCACTTTATCGTAACTGGCAAAGTAGCCCGTACCTTGCGAAATGATTTCATAAGTACCTGGCTGACCTAAGTGAACATCAAAAGTGCTTCTTCGGTGGCCTGTGTATTTATTTTCAATAACACCTGCTTTACCTTCAGGCGTATTTACCCTTATATTGTCTAATGACCAAGGTCTGTCTGGATAAAATATGTTGTTTGACACAGTGGCATCCACTGCCACCCACTGGGGTTCAGATACATTAAAAATTGATGGTAACACCCACCGTTTATGCGCCTGAACTTGTTGTGAAATGCCGCCAATTAACAAACTGGCTAAGATGATCTTTTTCATTATTATTTCTCCGGATTGATGGTTAAGGTAACTTTGCCCATTTCAGACTGACCTTGGGCACTGACACTGAAAGCTTGTTGTGACGGCCATTCAAAGGGAAGCTTCAATACTTCTCGACCACCTACTTCTCTAGCGGCTTCAATTAAAAGGACATAGCGACCTGGTGTTAATTTGTCATTGATTTCGTCGTTCTTAAAACGCAAGGTGTGCATCCCTGGTCGTCTTGTGGCTCCTGTGACACCGTCGTAAGGCGCTTGTTGTCTGCGTCCTGTTTTACGCCACCACTGTCTTATGTCTTTGAGCCACTTGGTTTGATCGTCATACCACAAACTGGTGGCCAAAACGGTTTCTCTGTTTTCGGTTTCAATCCAAGTAGCCACATAGGGTGCGTGATACTCTGAAACGTCAAAAACTGGAATCTCTATCGCCAACTCAAATGCTGATTTTGCAGAAGCATTGAATGCCAACGACAACATTAATAAGAAACATAATTTTTTCATACGTAATAATCCTTCTTTAAATAAAATAAACCAACAACGCAGGAATTAACAGTCCTGATGCGGTGATATACCATGTGCTGGGTCTTCTTTTGGAATGAATTTGTAACAACCACAAACCGGTAAGCGAAAATATAAAAATGGCAACAGCGAACACATTGATAAACCATTTCCAAACCAAGCCAGTATGACGACCTTTGTGTAAATCATTGAGCCAGGCTATAGCTCCCCTGTGACTGACAGAATAGCTGAGGACAGCACCTTCAATATCAACAACAAACCATTTATCACCGCCAGGCATGGGTTGCTTAAAATAAACTTCATATTCATCCCACTCAAAAGAACCTTTGGAGTAGTTGAATTCATTTGGCTTTTGATTTTCCAACCATTGTATGAGGGTGTGCGGTAAAGCTTTAACTTCACCGTCGGAGAAATTTGATTTTATCGTTTGCACAACAGCCTTTGGCAAATTTAAATCGCCAGTTTCAACTGTTGTTTTCGATTCAAACCAGTCAGCGTGATTGAGCGTGATTCCTGTCAATGAAAAAAGTAACAAACAAATCAAAGACACAGCCGAGCTTACCCAGTGCCATGTGTGTAATAGCTTTTTCCAACTGCTTCTTTTTTTTGATTGCTTTGTCATTTAACACCCTTTAATCTTAATGCGAATTATAATCATTAGCATGAGCGTATGTAAACGGTTAATTAAACCTTGAGCAAAAAAAAAGACGCATAAAGCGCCTTAAAAAAATTATTTTCTAAATATTTTAATCAAATCCGTCTCTAAATATTAAATCATTAGATTCATATGCCCCCATATCAACTTGGTCACCCACTTCTCTTACCTTACCCAATAAATCAAACTGATCTTTAGGCCCTTGCAATAAACCACTGCCACCACGATCAATTAATGGGGAATCAGCAGGTAAGCTTAAGTCCACTGCTACCATTTGATTTTGCCAGTCGTATGCCTGAATGAATTTTGGATCGAGGTCCCTGTTATTGCCACCATCAGTACCCAGCAATGGATCCCATTGAACCTGAGCACCTGAGTTTTCAATGTCTGAGTGGATGATATACAAATCACTGCCTTGATTATCATTTAAAATTGAATGAGAAGAACTTCCTGCTATTGATTGGTCTTGGTTATTCCAAATCACTGTATTTTTTATATCTAAATCATGGGAAGAAATTGTAATTGCTCCACCTGATATTGAGCCATTCCCTGAAAATGTGCTACCAATCAATTCACTTGAATTCCCGTTTCCTGTAAGCCATACAGCACCACCATCACCTACAGCCTGATTTCCTACAAAGGCACTGTTTCTTATCTCTGTATTGGCATGTGACCTCATGGCACCACCACTTGAATCACTGGAATTGTTTATAAATACGTTTCGATTAATGTAAACATCTCCACCAGTAGCCATCAATGCGCCGCCATTGGAACCTGACAAATTCTCAGAAAAAATATTATCAATCAACTCACCATAACCCCTCATACCACCACCTTGACTGTCTGAAACATTATTTTCAAATCTTGAATCAGTTATCACACAGTCAAAGCAAGTTATTGCACCACCAACATCAATCGCATGGTTATTTATAAACAAACTGTTATTGATTTCGCAACCATCACAGTCAAAGATTGCACCACCAATTCGTTCAGATTGGTTACCAATAAAATTAACATTATCAAGTGTTACTGATTGATAGTTTGCATATATGGCACCACCATTTTCTTGCGGCAGACCATTGCCTCGATTATCAGTTTGAACACTCCCTACAGGCAAACGTGAATGACCTGCAGTGAATGTCACGCCATCTATCTTCCCACCATCAGATTCCAGTTCCATGATGTTGTAACTGTTATTACCCATGACATCACTTGGCGACTGAATCACACCATCGGCATCAGAGTCGACGTCATTTTGATCGATATCTCCACTGAGCACAGTTAAATAAATGTCGGGATTCCTCTGCTCCAATAATGTTTCATTTCCCGAAAAACCGCCAAAAACTTGATGACCTGAATTGAGCAAAAAACTGGCATCAGGATCATCATTTGTCACACCACTGCCTAAATCTGGATAATAAACGCCTTGGGCCACCCAAATGTCATGATTACCACTGACAGCCAGTGCATCATTGAGGTGTTGATAAGCTTCTTGCCAACATGCACCTACGTCACAAACACCTTCTATATTGGAAGTCGCTGATGCATCTACATATAAAACAGGCGCACTATCAAATTCAAACGCACCCACATCGCAATGACCATATTGCGGTCTGTCTACGCCTCTTTGATCATCATTGGCACAAGTAGAATCATTAGCTGAATCAATCGCCGCACTGTCATATGACAGGCCAACAGTCTGAGTCACACCACCGTTATATGCCAAAGGCAACAAGCCCGGATTACCAAACACATCACCACCACAGTTGCCTGATTCAATCAATGAATGATCAATTGTGACATTGCCTTTGTCATTGTCGCATGCCAAAGTATTTGTCCCTAACCCAGAAACCAAACTATTTTGTAAAGTTAATACACCCATGTTTAAAATGGCTGCGCCACCGAAGTGCTGAGATATGGTCAAATGCGACCCTTGAAATAGACCATCGTTATGGATCGCGGAGGCTATTGACTGAGTGCGTCCATTATTGTAAAAAGTGACGTTTTCAGCTGTTACTTGCCCATTGGATGTATTAACTATGACACCAAGATCTACAGAATGGTGTGCAAAAACAGAATCTGTAATCTCCGCAATGTGTTGGTTATGAATCACTGAATCAAGCGCACCTTGGTTATCTAAAAACTCGCATTGCGAAACAGTTAATCTGCCTAGGTTTTTAATTGCAGCACCTTCATCTGACACTGCGCCACCAATCAACTTCAATTGACTTATGTTCAAAGCGTCATTACTGTTTACCACATTAAATATTTGATGCCCATTTCCTGCAATGATGACTTCAAGCCCATCGCCATTTATTTCAACTGCTTGAGTGATATTGATAGTTGATTCAAGCGTAATGGTCATGGCATTTTGAAAACTGATTACTGCTTCTCCACAAAAACCCTGGTTCACAGCTTCCCGTAATGTGCCTTGCCCACTGTCAGCACTTGATGTAACAATCACTTTTGTATTACCAGCCCCTCCTCTACAACCCTGAGACTCATCGCCCCAAGCATGTGAAGACAATAAAATCAAAATCAAACATAAACGTGTCATAAACCCTTCCTCTTAGTAATATTCACATCTTAAGACATACACAGACAAATAAAAAGCCCGACATGTGCCGGGCTTTCATTGCTTAAAATTAAAAAACTAACTTACAAATCACAAGCCTGCTTATCAAAGTCATCTCGGAAAATATAATCTTGAACATTGATATAAAAAGTATGCTGAACAGTTGTGTCTATACCACCATCTGAATCACCACCATCATCTTGCATGGCAACCTCCACTTCAACCACACCAGGGTTACCGATGATGCTGTAGATCAATTGACCTGCATCATCCACATCAATATTGCTGATGATATTATTAGGTGGAACTGTTACCAACATATCTCTAACATTTTGTGAAACATCTTCATCATCAGGCCCCATATCAAAATAACATGCGATTGGAGCTGTGAGTTGATTGCCAAAAGCAGACGATGAAGCATAAACTTGCTCACTGGTTGTCATGCTGGGCTGGTCATTTACCGAATCAACTGTGATGCTTACAGTCGCCGCACTTGAATTTGTCGCGCCATCATTAACAGTAAAAGTGAAACTGTCACCGCCATTGAAATCAGCATCAGGCGTGTAAGTTAAGTTAGGCGCAGTTCCGCTTAAACTGCCGTTCGCTGGACTGCCAACCGAATAGGTCAATGGATCACTGTCTGGATCACTGCCTGTTAAAGTGATGCCTACTGCATTGTCTTCGGTTGTGTTCACAGTTTGTGCATTTGCCGTTGGTGCATCATTAACTGCGCTGACATTAATGGTCACTGTAGCGGCTACAGAATCAACTGTACCGTCATTGACAGTGAAAGTGAAACTGTCACCGCCATTGAAATCAGCATCTGGTGTGTAAGTTAAGTTAGGGGCTGTACCACTTAAGCTGCCGTTGCTTGGTGCGCTTACCGAATAGGTCAATGGATCACTGTCTGGATCACTGCCCGTTAAAGTGATACCTACTGCATTGTCTTCCGTAGTAGAAGTACTTTGTGAGTTCGCTGTTGGCGCGTCATTAACTGAATCAACGGTGATGCTCACAGTGGCCGCACTTGAATCAACAGTACCGTCATTGACTGTGAAAGTGAAGCTGTCACCGCCATTGAAGTTGGCATCTGGTGTGTAAGTTAAGTTAGGTGCTGTACCACTTAAGCTGCCGTTGCTTGGTGCGCTTACCGAATAGGTCAGTGGATCACTGTCTGGATCACTGCCCGTTAAGGTGATGCCCACGGCTACGTCTTCATCGGTGGAAACTGGCTGTGCATTTGCCGTTGGAGCATCATTAACTGCGCTGACATTAATGGTCACTGTAGCGGCTGCTGAATCAACTGTACCGTCATTGACTGTGAAAGTAAAACTGTCACCGCCATTGAAATCAGCATCAGGCGTGTAAGTTAAGTTAGGTGCTGTACCGCTTAAGCTGCCGTTGCTTGGTGCGCTTACCGAATAGGTCAATGGATCACTGTCTGGATCACTACCTGTTAAAGTGATGCCTACTGCATTGTCTTCTGTAGTAGAAGTACTTTGTGAATTCGCTGTTGGCACGTCATTAACCGAATCAACTGTGATGCTTACAGTCGCCGCACCAGAATTTGCCGTGCCATCATTGACAGTGAACGTGAAACTGTCATTACCATTGAAGTTGGCATCTGGCGTGTAAGTTAAGTTAGGTGCTGTACCGCTTAAGCTGCCGTTGCTTGGTGCGCTTACCGAATAGGTCAATGGATCACTGTCTGGATCACTACCTGTTAAGGTGATGCCCACGGCTACGTCTTCATCGGTGGAAACTGACTGTGCATTTGCCGTTGGAGCATCATTAACTGCGCTGACATTAATGGTCACTGTAGCGGCTGCTGAATCAACTGTACCGTCATTGACTGTGAAAGTAAAACTGTCACCGCCATTGAAATCAGCATCAGGCGTGTAAGTTAAGTTAGGTGCTGTACCGCTTAAGCTGCCGTTGCTTGGTGCGCTTACCGAATAGGTCAATGGATCACTGTCTGGATCACTACCTGTTAAAGTGATGCCTACTGCATTGTCTTCGGTTGTATTCACAGTTTGTGCGTCAGCCGTTGGTGCATCATTAACCGCATCAACTGTGATGTTTACAGTCGCCGTATCTGTGTCTGTGCCGTCAGTTATTGTATATACAAAGCTGTCAGAACCATTGAAATTAAGGTTCGGCGTGTATTCACAAGCATTGACGTTTTGTGAAACTGAACCACTTGTGGCAGTACCACAAGAAGTCACTGATAGAGTGTCACCTACATCAGCATCTGAATCACCAGTCAACACATTAACTGACACCATTACATCCTCATCTGTGCTTACAATGTCATCAACCGCAACTGGTGGAGTATTCGTAACTGCTGGAGTGTAACAAATTTCTAATCCCCAACTTGTCAAATCACCATTGTCTCCACCCGCTGCATCATTGATGTTTAAGGTCCAATTACCATTCAAATCTTCACCAACCAATGTACTCAAAGATCCCGAAGGTTGATATGTACCACCGTCAGTATAAGGACATGGCAATGTAGCACCGCCATTGTCATCAAAGTTAACATCAAAATCATCGTTTGAGCCACAAACTTGTGACACAAGTTCAACTTGAGTAGCAGCAGGTGACTGGATATCAAATGTCAAATCTTCAATCCAAGAATGTGTTCCAATTAAATTAACAACATTAACATCAGTAATTAAACCAGTATCATTAACTTGTATCACATCAGACATTGGCCCAGAAGTTCCTGTTGCCGGAATAGGCAATGGTACATTAGAAGATGTATATATCTGACACACTTCATTTCCAGTTGTGAATGAAAATACAGTGGAATCACCTGTTCCACAAGCATTTTCAGCAGTGACTCTCCAAAAATAAGTTGTGTTGCTATTCAAGCTGTTATTGGCTGTGTACGACGTTCCATTGATACCAGTGGTAGATTCCACAATATTACTGAACCCTACATCGGTAGAAATTTCTATTTGATAACTGCTGGCTTGGCTGCCTGCCGACCAATTGAACGTAGGTAGAGTTGAAACATCAGTTGCCGCATTGCTTGGCTGTGTCAAACCAGGAGATCCAGCGACTGCCAATACACTCAAGGTCAAATTCAAATCATCTGTGATGTTTCCATCCACTGAATCGGTTCCTGTTGCAGTTAATCCATATGAATTAGGTGTAACACCAGCCAAACCTGAAATATTTAAATTGGTGCTGTTTGTTGGGCTATTAACGGGATTCACAGAATAATTGCAACTGGCTCCAGCTGGACAACCTGAAACAGACATGTCAGTGCTGTTACCAAAGTCTGTTAATGTTAAGGCAAAAGCCGTATTTCCTTGACTGGCACAAACTGAAATCGTGTCATTTCCAGTTGATAGCACTGGATTGTTACCTTGATTAACTGCTATGACAGCAGCCTCTGCATCAACAATACCTTCACCACAGTCATTGACATTACAGTCAGAGCCATTAGGAAATGCCCTTGCTGTATTTTTTATAGCCGATTCGACTTGTGCAGGAGTTAAATTAGGGTTAACACTGTACATCAAACCAGCAACACCAGCAACATGTGGGGCTGCCATAGAAGTTCCCTGATAAAAAACATACGTTTCAGCTCCAGGGCCTTGCGCACCATCATTGAGTGTTGAGCCAACACCACCTTGCGCCACATTGACATCTCCCCCAGGCGCGGTAATATCGATTAAATTACCAAAGTTAGAATAATAAGCTCGATCCCCATTTCTGTCATTGGCCGCCACTGAAATCACATTATTACAGTTTCCTGGGTTGTAATCTTGCACATTATCATTATCGTTCCCTGATGCCACAACCACTACAGTTCCATTGTTTACTGCGGCATTAATCGCATTTTGTGATGCATTGCTACAAGCACCAGACCCCCCTAAACTCATATTAATTACTTGTGCTGGATTGGGATTGGCAGGTACACCACCCACTGCACCACCGGAAGCCCAAACGATGGCATCAGCAATATCTGAAGTTAAACCACCACACTTACCTAATACACGCACAGGAATAACATTTGATAGGTGAGAAACACCTGCCACACCCACACCATTATCAGTCAACGCGCCGATGGTTCCTGCCACATGCGTACCATGCCAAGAAGAATCTTGTGCCGGATTATTACCACATTCGTTGGCTGTGACCCAGTCACCAGGATCTGATGGGTCAGCATCTCTACCACCACCGTCATTGGCAACGAAAGTATTTGATATCATGTCATAACCACCAACAATATTTCCGTTCAAATCTGAATGGTTGGTAATACCGGTATCAAGGACCGCAATATTAACACCAGCACCACGGGTAATATCCCAAGCCGCTTCGGCGTTGATACCTCCAATAGCCTCATAATAATGCCACTGGTTACCATTATAAAGTGGATCGTTAGGTGTGAAAGTGGGTTGCATTAGTTTGTCTTCTTCAACATATAATACAGTTGGATCTTGACTGATTCTTTCGATAAATTCTTTAACTTCAGAATCATTGAAGTTTTTCTCTAAAATCACCACTTGCGAATCGTCATACATAAAACGACGATGAGATAAAGATGTTCCTGCCACATAACTCAAATTATTTAAATGATTTGCAGACCTGGCAGTGTCTGCATTAACACTTTCTTTGTACTTAATGATTAATTGATCAGGTATTTCTTTTGCACCTGCTGAAAATGTGATTGCCATGGAAATGGCAGTTGTTAACACAGATTTTTGAAACTTCATCTCTTCTCCAGAATTAGACAATAAAAGCCAATCATAATATTTGACCTAGGGTAGCAAACTACAAACGCTAATACAATCTATTACACATGCAGAAAAAAATGAACTTTTTTTAGACTACTTCCAACTAAATTTATATTAATTTACATTTAAATATGGTTTCAAAATGCCCTACCAGATTGAGACTGACATTTTTGTCACCCTATTCTATTAATATTTTTTTACTAAAAATTAAATCACATAAATTAATTTTGATGTTTTTTAATCTTCCATTGATCACATAAAAAACCCTCACTGGGAGGGTTTTTTTAACACGACACATCAGTGTGTTATTCAATAAGTTGTCCATCCTTATCTAAAACGATAGGCTCACCATAACCCAAGTCTTTAATTCGAGACAACTGAGTCTTGGCATCACCAGCAATCACATAAATCATTTGCTGTTCATTGATGTACTTGTCAATTAAAGTATGCGCTTGATCCAAAGTCATACCAGCCAGCTCCTGTTGTTCTTGCTCTAAAAACTGTGCGCTTTTATCAAAACGTGTCACATCATTAACTGTTGACAATAATTGATTCAAAGTTTCAAAGCGACGTGTATTACCCTTCTTCAACAGGTTTTGTGTTGTTGCCAAATCCGTCGCTGCAAAAGTCTCCGCATAATTACCAATCAAATCTTGTAATATTTGTAGTGACTCTAGAGTCACGTTACTGCGCACCTGCGTGGCGGCAATAAATGCACCATCATAATCACCGGCACTGATATAAGAGTAAGCCCCATAGGTATAGCCTTTTGTGATTCTGAGCATTTGAGTCAAGCGTGCGCTCGAACCTGAACCTAAACGGTTGTTTACAATCTCTATGGCATTGATGTCTTTATGCTTACCATCTGGAATATTTTTACCCACGAACAAAGCAGACTGTTTGGCATCTGGAATGTCGATAAAATACACGTGCGGTTTTTCAGGGTTACTGGTTTTGGGCATGACAGGCAGCACCACCTTGTGACTGCTTAATGAATCATTCAATGACTTGAGCGCCATTTTGGCCGCCATTGCATTGACATCACCTGCAAAATTGAACTGGCTGTTTTGAGCAGTCACATTGTTCTTAAACCAAGTTTTAACATCACCTAAAGTGATACTTTCAACCGAATCCAAAGTTCCTACCGTGGGGCGCCCTGCCACATGCGCATCACCATACAACTTTTTCATGAACACTTTTTGAGCCACTGCATTGGGGTTACCGTATGAGGCCTTGATGCTTTCTAAAGTGCGAGTCTTCACACGCTCAAAATCTGCGGCATCAAATCGCGGCTGGGTTAACATCTCTGTGACTAAATCCACTGTCGCTTCGAAGTTTCTGCGCAATGTCGTACCTGAAATTGTGATGGCAGTTTTTGAAGTCGATACATTGATGCCAGAACCCAATAAGCCAATGGCATCTTCTAACTCAGCTGGCGTCTTATTCGCCGTGCCTTCTGACAACATCGCAGCGACTAAATTGGCCGTACCGCCTTTACCCGCTTGGTCCAACAATTGACCGCCCGGAATACGCAAAGTAAAGTTCACCAAGGGCAGTTCATTCTGCTCGATGCCCGCCAATTGCATGCCATTAGACAATGAATCTCGCCAAATCACTGGAGATTTCATCACTGGCAATTCACTCAATGGCGGCTCTGATCGATCGTGTTTGCTTGGTGTTTTGGCAAATTCAGCATTTAAGTCTTCGGTGAATTGCTTTTCTTTGCCTTGAACAATTTGCTCTTCAACCACATCGGCAACTGTTGCATTCTCTAGTGCCAGTTCAGCTTGGCCCTTAGGCACGAAGCTGGTGATGATGGCTGGCTGGTTTTTGATGTATTGGTTATAAACACGCATCACATCTTCCTTGGTCACTGCTTTGATGTTGGCTATGTCTTGTTTGTAATACTCAGGGTCGCCAGCAAATTCGTTGTAAATCCCTAACTGAAATGCCTTGTTCAAAATACTGGATACTTGACTGTAAAACCCAGTTTCCTGGCGTACTTTGATTTTCGTTAAGGTGGTCTCTCTGACGCCTTCTGTTTCAAATTTTGCCAGCGATTCATCCAAAGCGGCCATGGCATCATCCAAATCGACACCGGCATTGGCACGCACTCGCAAAGTGAATGTACCCGTTAATTCTTCAGAACGGTTATAGGCAGCGATTGACGATGACAATTTTTTGTCTTCAACAATGGTGGTAAACATCGGCGCTTGTTTGCCACTGGACAGGACTTCGCCCAAAGCATCCAAGGCATAACTGTCAGGGTGGTATTCCTCAACAGTAGGAAAAGTTAAACGCAACTCAGGTAACTTGGCAAAATTGTCTTCGTGGTAAAAGGACTTGGATTTGCTCAAAGAAACACCCATAGGTTCTAAGTCAGCAACACCCTCACCTTTTTTAATTTCTCCAAACCAACGCTCAACCGAAGCTTTTGTTTCAGCAACATCGATATCACCGGCAATCACCAAAGTGGCATTGGCAGGTGTGTAGTATGTGTCATAAAATTCACGCACATCATCTAATGTCGCGTTTTGCAAATCTTCTAAATCACCAATCACCGTCCAGTTATAAGGGTGAGATGTTGGGTACAAAGCCTTTTTAATCACATGTGAGGTGTGTCCGTATGCGCGGTTGTCCACACGTTGACGCTTCTCGTTTTTTACAACCTGCTTTTCACGCTCTAAAGTCGCTTCTTTTACCGTATTGATCATGTAACCAAAACGATCAGAATCGATCCACATCAATTTTTCAAAAGCATCTTTCGGCACCACCTCATAATACATGGTGCCATCTGACCAAGTACCACCGTTTCTTGTACCACCTAATTCTGGAATCATTTTTCTGTTGGCACCCATGGGTACATTTTCAGAATTATTGAAAGACATGTGCTCAAAGAAATGAGCAAAACCTGTACGCCCTGCTTTTTCACGTGCCGAACCGACATGGACAATCGTAGCAATCGCCACAATCGGATCAGAATGGTCTTCATGAAGTATCACTTCTAAGCCATTGTCCAAAGCAAAAGACTGATAGGGTATGTCTAATGTGATTTCTGGAGTTGTATTTGACGCTGTATCAGGTTTAACGCCTGACCCACATGCCGTCAATAATGCGATGGCTGCAGCCATTGCAATAGGTGATAAGTTCAGTTTCATCTTTGTGCCCACTTTATAAAGGGCAAAAATTTTAACAGAAAGCAGACCACTCTGTTATAGGGCTATGGTCATTATTCCATCAAATTGATATGGTTAGATTGGAACTACTGCGTTATTTGTTTGTTGATTTCATCTATGGCATCACAGGCACTTTGGTAATCAGATGCTTGCGCATACGGTGACATAGCATAACTGATCCTTCTGTCACTTTTATACATGCGTTCCAACCGAACCTTGTCCACCTCATTGCCTTTGGTTTGGTGCATTGCCAAATCATAAATCAAATCTGCCTTCTTAGTCGCAAACTCTTCCAGGTTACTACACTTTTCTTGTCTAACATAACCAAAATCCATATAGAAAAAAACCACATAACCAACGACCAACCCTAAAATTACCCTCACAACATCCCCTAATTAATTAAAAACATTTTAGTTTGACTCAATTATATGGTGCCATTCCAGCACGACTAAAAAGCAACTGTCAGATTATAGCCAGAACATACCAAGCTTTTTAAATTATTTAAGTGTGAAATTCTTGTGAAAGTATTCTATACACTCCTTCACAAGCCACTCACATGCCATAAATAAAATAAACAGCTCTTGAAACAAGGAATTGAGTAATGAACAAATTTATCGGAATGGCTGGCTTGTTAAGCCTTAATTCTCTGGCATTGGCGACACAAGTTAATGTCAATCATTTAGCACCTTTTGCAGACAGCATAGACGGGACCGCTGTATCAATCAATGTCAACGATACAGAAGTACTTAATGGTGTGACTTTCCTACAGTCTTCAGGTTATCTGGAACTGGCATCAGCTGGTATGGCGCCGGGAGCAACCAAACTGGATGTTTTTGCCCCACTGGGTGCTGACAGCCCTGCAATCACAGCAACTGTTGACCTAGCTGCTGACACTTTCTATTCAGTGACGGCCATTGGCGACGGTGTTAATCAACCTTTGTCTTTGCTGGCCTTAGAAGACAGTCAATCCATGCCAGCTGATGGCAATGTCATGATTCGTGTGATTCACGCGGCACCGTTTGCATCAGACATCAATGCCACAGCAGCTTCTATCAGGTTAGACGATGGCACAGTAGTGAATGGCTTAAACAGCGTTTTGTTTGGCCAAGATTCTGGCTTTTTTGAAATTCCAGCGGGCAATTATGACCTCAATGTATCAACAGCAGATGGATCGACAAGATTGATTGACATCGCGCCGATTGATTTACCAGCCGGTGCAGTGGTGAACGTATTTGCTACAGGTGATGGTGTGAATCAACCCGTTGGTGCCTATGCCGTATTTGGTGACGGCACTTCAGCCTCATTGGCTCTAGAAACAACGGCACCAACACGAGTCAATGTGGCCCATTTGGCACCTTTTGCTATGAATAAGGCTGACACAGCCGTTTCAGTTGATGTCAATAGTTCAGAAGTGTTGAATGGCGTTGAATTTTTACAGTCTTCTGGTTACCTGACTTTAACTGATAATGGCATGGCACCAGGCAGCACCATGTTAGAAGTTTTCGCTCCTCCAGGCGCTGATGATCCCGCCATCATGGCAACAGTAGATTTAGCCTCTGAAACAGATTACACCGTGGTCGCTATTGGTGATGGAAGCAACCAACCTTTAAGCCTTTTACCATTAATGGATGACAACAGCATGCCATCTGCCGGCTTTGCTAAAGTACGCATCGTTCACAGCGCGCCCTTTGCCATGGATTTAGCGGATACCGCAGTTTCTATTCGCACAGATGATGGCTTCATAGTTGCTGGCTTGTCTTCTGTTGAGTTTGGACAAAATTCTGGTTATTTAGAGTTGCCTACTGGTATGTATGATTTGAATGTTTCTACACCCGATGGCAGCACGCGATTGATTGACTTGGCACCCGTGTTTTTAAATGACGGTGACATCATCACAGTATTTGCAACGGGTGACATCACCAACCAAGATTTGGGTTTCTATGCCACGTACGGTAACGGCGAAAGCACCGTCTTACCTACTGAGCCTGACTTCACTACTTTAAACCCAGGATTAAATGGCGCTTGGTATAACTATGAAACACCTGGCCAAGGCTTTTTTATAGAAGTCTTTCCTGAGTTAGAAACCATATTTGTTGCCTGGTTTACTTATGACACCACCTTTGCAGACGGTAATGAAATGGCAGTTGTAGGTTCACCTAACCACCGATGGTTAACTGCCCAAGGCACTTATGATGGCACAGAAGCTTCTTTGACACTGGCCTTGAGCGAAGGCGGCATTTTTAATCAAGATGTTATGGTTGAAAACAGTGAAGCCGGTTCTTTGAACATTAAGTTTGATGGCTGTCGCACAGCAACGGTTGACTATGAACTATCTGACAGTGGTCTCACTGGCAGCATTCCTTTAATCAGATTATCAGGAAGCACAGTTGAATTTTGTGAGTCTTTGATTGAACACAATTAATTCGACAAATAACGATCTAAAATACAAAGGGCTTCTGAATCAGAAGCCCTTTTTTTATTTTGCTAAAGGCTTGCATGGTATATCAAAATCCACATGATAATGTTCATCATGCCTGACCCACGATCGTTTGCTAGATAATTTTATATTTTCACGAATGTAGTCACCCTGCTTGGTTTTGAGTAACAAAGGCTGTAATTCAGGGTCAAAAATCACACGCCATAAACCATACCCTTGGTTTTTCGTTTGTTGGTCTAAAGCCACCAAATGCGCCGCCAAAGCTTCGAAATCTATTTGTAGATTGCCCCAAACACCCGCCTCATCGAATTCAATGTCATAACCGAAACGATTTGCAGCATCGGTTTTCAAATGAACCGACTGACCTTTCTTATTAAGTACCGGCACCATAAAGTCAACAGACAAACCATTTTGGTGCGTTTTATGTGGCCAAAATAGACCGCCATTTTTCGATCCAGTTTCGGCATATTTAAAGACTTTTTCAGGGTGGGACTCATCCAGTGTTTTATAAGATTGAACCACAATCTCCTTCACCGCATCATGAACAAAAGTACGACCGCTTAATTCCAAATCAGTAGTATATGAAATGAAATTCCCACCTTTCTCGGGCAATGGCACAGCATTTTCGATCCTGCCATTAGAAGTTGTGCCGTAACACTCACTGGATTCTGCCAACGCACAAACGCTGTAACTCAACACCATAAAAAACATGCCAACTTTTAATCCAATATTCACTAAAAATGATCCAAAACATTGACGTGCTTCAATTGATCAACCAGCCATTGGCCATAAGGAGATAGCAAATAAACCAAACCAATCAAGTTTACAAACACCGTTATATAAAATCCTCGGCGAAAAGAAGGTTTGTAGGATTTGTGCCTGAACAACTGCTGCGCATACATCGCACCAGGCCAACCACACAACAAAGAGAGCCAATGTAAAGTGAATTCAGGTGTCCTTTGCCATGATTTTTTTGCCGCCAATTTATCCCAACCATAAAAGAAAAACGTAACGAAACTCACCAGTACATAAACCCAACATAACAGCATCGGCAAATAGTTGAAAACACCCAGAATATAAATTACAACCAAAAACACAAGGCTGATCAAAAAAGCTTTCATCGCAGAACCCAATGGAACTTCCTCATCGACCAACCTGACATCAACAGCCCTCGCTCTGCCTTGACCGTCTTTCCCATGATTGAATTTGACCTGCTGATTGATTTCTGGCCTGCCCTTTGACTTAAACGATGATATATGAAAAAACAAATCACCATCACCTGATTCCGATTTAATGAACCCGAAACCCTTGTCATCATTCCATTCTTTAACAATCCCTTGAAGCTTTATCATTTAACAGCATATTCTTCTTCAACAAAATCATCCAAAATCTGTAAAAACTGTTCGGCGATTTTTTCCCCTTTCAGGGTTTGGGCTTTTTGGCCTTTGATGAAGATGGGGGCCGAAGGTGCTTCGCCTGTACCGGGCAATGAGATACCGATGTCGGCATGTTTTGATTCACCGGGGCCATTAACTATACAACCCATGACGGCAACATTCATGTCTTTCACTCCGGGGTGTGTGACACGCCAGCCGGGCATTTTGTTGTCCATGTGGTTGGTGACTTGTTGGGCCAGTTCTTGGAAGAAGACACTTGTTGTTCGACCACAACCGGGACAAGCGGTGACTTCAGGTTTGAATGATTGCAGTTCCAGACTCTGCAAGATTTGTTGGGCAATTTTCACTTCTTCGGTGCGGGCTTGGTTCGGTTCTGGTGTTAAGGAAACACGGATAGTGTCGCCTATGCCTTGTTGTAACAGCACACTCAAAGCAGCGGTTGAAGCCACAATGCCTTTGTTGCCCATGCCTGCTTCGGTTAATCCCAAATGCAACGCATAGCGGCATTGTTGGTAAAGGTTTTGATAGATTCGAATCAATGATTGAACGCTGCTGACTTTACATGAAACGATGATGCGATCAGCTGGCAGGCCAAAGCTTTCCGCTTGTGTTGCACTTTGTAGCACTGAATCAATCAAGGCTTTTTCTATCAAAGCACCTGATGACAAAGGATTGGTACTTTTGGCGTTTTCGTCCATCATTTTGGCCATCAGTTTTTGATCTAAACTGCCCCAGTTACCACCTATTCTGACCGGCTTATTCAGGTCTTTGGCCACTTGTATGATTTCTTCAAACTGGCTGTCACGCTTGCGACCGAAGCCCACATTACCCGGATTGATGCGGTATTTGGCCAATTTTTCAGCACATTCTGGATAGTCTTGTAACAAACGATGACCGTTGTAGTGAAAATCTCCAATCACCGGTACGTCACAACGTGCGGCACGAAGCCGGTCAATAATCTCTGGCACAGCAGCAGCCGATTCTTCGTTGTTGACCGTGATACGAACCATTTGTGAACCGGCTTCATGCAATTGATAAATCTGTTGTGCCGTACCTTTGGCATCAGCGGTATCGGTATTCGTCATGGATTGCACCACGACATGTTCACCACCGACAGGAATGCCAGCTATATTTACGATGTGTCTTGCCTGATTGTTTAAGTCTTTCATGTTGGTCATTGAATCAATTGGGCGCTATTTTAGCGGTATCTGCCTTGAGTAAAAACACAAGACTCATTTTTTTTAATAAGCCATGCCTTTCGCGTTTATTTCTTGCGTATCTATTTCTTACTTATACCCGTGGTGCTTTTGGGAGTTTTTCCAATAATAAACACCGTCATTACCCGGCTTGACCGGGTAATCCATAGCGAAGCGGGTTCAAACGAAGTTTGAAAATAGACAAAATTCAATAAAATGTGATATTTCTCAAGTTTGCCTGCTTCAAATGCATCACAGATTACTTATCTATTTCTTTTCGCGCCGATAAACCAAATCGACTGATTGTTCTTCGCCTTGCTTGGTCTCCAGACTGAGTTTGTCATTGATTTGATAACGCAACAACCAATAGCCTATGTGTTTAAAGATGCCTTGGTTGTAACCCACAAACACTTTATCACCCAAGTTTTTGCCTGCTTCCACTGTGGCACCAGTTTCTGATTGGTTGGTCACACTCAACACATCGATACCCAGTCCATTTTTTAAACCGCTGATTAATTCGCTGTTTTGCCTTAAACCCATCATCAATACGGCTTCAGCTATTTTATCTGAATCGCCCGAACCTTCTAAATTATTGAGGCCCTTACCTGTAACAATATAAGACAAGGTTTCAGCATCATTTAATGGTGGATTGGCAAAAAGTGTGGTCTTGTAATTATTCACATCACCACTGAGTTTAATGCCCACAATTTGTTCATCTTGTGCCTTTCTTTCTGCTCTGACTTGTAAAATCGGATTATCAATAGGCCCATCAAATATCAACAAACCTTGTGTTATGTTCAATTTTTGACCATAAATTTCGTAAACACCATCTGTGATATTTAATTGACCGAATGCTTTGATGTCTTGTTTTTGTTCACCATTTTTTAATTGCAGCGCCCCCGACAAATCTGCGGTCAAGCCCAGTACTTCGAGCTTCACTTTTTCTTCAATTATGGCCTTTATATCGATTAATAAATTTGAACCACCCCCGTCTTGTTGGCCACTTTGATCACCAACATAGACAACATCACTGGACAATGTGGTCACTGTGACTGGCATTTCTTGAACGTTGATACTGGCTTGAGGTATGCGAAGTTCGCCCGACACTTCTGTCAGTGCGTCAGCATATTTTATGTTGAGTTGGGGCGATATAGAGAGGTTAATTTGTTCTCCTTCTGCAACAAGAAAGTTCTTACCTCTGACCTCAGATGTCAATTGCCAAGGTTGGTTTTCAATAAACAATAAATCACCTGCTACAGTTAATTGTCCATTACCTGCTTGAGCTGAAACCAAGTAATGAAAATTTGATTTAGATATGCTTTGTATTTCTGCTTTAACCTGACTCAAAGGCACATCAACAGATTTTAAATCGATATCACCCTCTTCAAGTGAAATTTGCGCAAAAACTTGTGGTTGGTTCAAAGGACCTTTGACTTGACCAGACACATTCAACTGACCTTCTACTTGCTTAATCTCATCAAAAAAACCAGATATCATGTCGTTGTCTGCCAAATAACCATCGAAATCACCTTCTAAATATATCCGCTGCATCGGCTTCAATTGAGTGGTTGCACTGTCAGCTTGGTTGACTTTCAACAGCGCATTTAAATTTAAAAATGAGCCGTCGTCTAAAGCCAAATCAAACTGAACCTTTGATTGGTCGTTGATTTGTTGCGCAGATAAAACCCCTTTGCTGAACTTTAACTTTTGAGTTTTGCCATCTAAAGTCGCTCCATTCAAAGATTCAACAAGCAAAGACCCTGCCGTCATTTCTAACTGCGCATCAACATTGACATCACTTCCCATAAGCTCAAAAGACATGTCACCTTCTAGCTGCCCTGATCCTGAAAAACCTTGTGGCAACAAAAATGACCACTTGCTCAAATCCACTTGTGACAGCGCCAACTGACCTGCTATTTGACCGTTTTTTGAAGATTTGACATCAACACACAACTCACTTGTATCAGCCACGTCAACTGTGGTTTGCTGTTGCCAGCAAGATTGATCCAAATGCCAACCCACTGGGCTCAATTCAAACGCAACCACATTAACTAAACCCCACTGAACATCAAAGTCATTCAATGAAACTTCATGCTGGTTTAATGTGCCGGTGTATTGCTTATTTGTATGGTCATAATTCCCTGTGATTAACGCCTCAGAACGCACATCACTGGCTTCAATTTTTACAGCCATTTGATGGTCTTTGACCAAACCATCAACATTGACTGTCAGGCTATTGATTGTTTCACCCGCTATCAACACATCTTGCATGTTCGTATTAACTGACAGCTTCCCATCTGATGTTGCACCTAAATCAGCGGCCACATCAATCCCAAAGGTTTCAACTTGATGTTGATCATAAGTTAAACTTTTTCCCTTTAATCGTGCCTCGATGTGTGCTGTTTGCCCTACACCGTCTAAAACCACTGTCCCTGTAAGCTCACCAGCTAACTTCGGTTCTATCAACGTCATTTGCTTCAAATTCAAATCTGAATTAAGTTGCCATTTTGAATTTACACCTTCGTGACGGCCAATCAGATTGAACGCATTGTTACCCCAACTGCCTTGGACAGACCCTTCCGATTGTTGTGTTTGGGTGCCACTGACTCCAGAATGTCCAGCCATTATCAATGACAAAGGTGCATTTTTTAATTGGCCATTGATTTCAAGTTGAGGAACTTTAACGTCCCATTCATTGGCATCATGCCACTTCAGGTTGACCGAAGCATACGCATCCAATTGCCCTGGCCAATCTTTGTTTATCCAAGCAGGATTCAAACCCACCGATTGCACCTTACTGACCAAAGCAAAGCCATCCGCCCAATCCACTGTACCCTTTAATGACATGTCACCGGCATCACCTCCGAGGTTTAAACTTTCAATATTCAAACCATTCAAATCACCTTCGGCTTGCCATGTGGTACTTACTTGATTGAATTGCTCAGATTGAATTTCGGCTTGACCTGAAATTTGGTAGGCATCAACGTTGCCTTTGACCATCAACTCTGACAAGTTGAGTAACAACTGATCTTCAGCCGCAGTCAATTTTAAATTTTCCGAAACCGTAATGACTTCGAATTTCAAAGCCCCAAAAAGGTCTTCCAGCTTGAATTGACTTTGCAAATGCCCATCTAATACATCATCTTTGTAGTATTGAGTTAAGTTTCCTAGCAGTTGATTTTTATCACCATTGATACCTAAATTTGCTTGCCATTCGATGTTTTCTGTCTGCCACGACAAGTCACCACTGAGCGTCATATTTAACTGTTCATTGGATTGAATCTTTGCATCCGCCAGAAACTTTAATCCTTCAGCCGCTATATTTAATTTATTAATAGTCCAAACATCATCACGTACTTTGAGTGCGGTGGATAATGACGCCACATGAAAAGGCGCTTCTTGGTCTAGGGTAAATCCTGACACATTGATACCATTCACATCCACATCGAACGGTAATGCAAAACCCTGCCACTGCATTGGCTTGGTGCTTTCAACGGCTGTTGTTTCTTTGATGCGAAGTGAAGTGTCTTTGACTTTCAGTTGTGATAACACCAAGGCTGGCTGCCAATAAGAAAGTGACAATTCACCCGTTTTTAATTCAGCCACTGTGACCGATGCACTGCTGTCTTCATAGCGAACTTTTTTCAGCGTGATACCCTGACTCAAATTACCGGTCATATCTTGGTAACTCAATTCAGGCAACCATTGCCCTGTCACAAACCCCAATGCCCAGCGACTGCCAGTATCTGTTCTCAGGATGCCTTGATAAGCAACAACAAACAGCACCACCAACAGCAACAAAAACCATGCAGTTCTTTTGAAAAACAATTTACTTGGCAATATGTTCATCAAAAATCTGGCCCTATGGTGAAATGAACTTTCACGTTTGAAGCCGCTTCGTTATTTAACGGATGCGCTAAATCCAAACGAACAGGCCCCAAGGGTGAAAACCAGCGAACACCAAACCCAACACTTTGTTCCCAGTTCAGTTCATCAGTAAAAGCATTTCCGGCATCAGTAAAAACCGCCCACCCCCAAGATGCATTCCATTTGTGTTCAAATTCAGCACTCAATGCCACCACATGTTTACCACCTATCAAGTCATTTTCAACGCCCATTGGCGACAAACTCTCATAATCAAAACCACGAATACTTCTGTCTCCGCCTGCGTAGAAACGGTAGCTGAATGGCAGTTGTGATAAATCATCGATTGATGTGGCGCCCACTTGGCCACGATAAATCATCCTGTTGTTGTCTCCCAAAGGATGAATCCATTTGCTTTTGATATCAGCTTGAACAAAAGACACATCAGACAAAACACTGTCAGAAGCGCCTTGCAACGTCATTTGTACACTTAAGCCATTGCGTGCATTGACCCAATCATCAGCTTGTCGCCAAGTCCATGAAACACCAGGCACCACCAACAATGCAGATTCCTTTTCCTCTCCTTTGAAGCCAAATTTGCCATACGTCACATCAATGAAGTTGGTATTTTGCCATTGTTCAGTATAAATGCGGCTTTGACTGACACTTAACTTTTGCGTTGATTGCTCTTTGTCCTCAATATCCTCAAACAAATAACCGGCATCAATGGCATACCATTTCTTGAGCGGTCTTCCTCTGCTAGGTATTTTAAACCGCATACTCAAATCTTGATTGGTTTCTGCAATTTTGGCCTGAGATTTGAACTGATAGGCTTTCGAACCCACACGATCGTTTTGATACTCCAGTGTCGTCCTGGCCCCCGTATCTGTGGCGAAACCCAAGCCCACACTGTATTTGATTCGCTTGGCTGGAGACACCGCTATCATTAAATCAACGGTGGCCTGTTCTGTAGATTTATTGACCTTCTTTGCTGTGACTTGACTGAAGTACAGGCTGTCGTTCAACAAACTCACTTGCTTGGCAATGGATTCATTCAACACCCTATCACCTGTCTTGATTTGTAGCATTCGATTGAGAAAAGTTTCATCCATAAAGAATTCAGTTTGCTCAAATTGCAATGAAGAAAAGTGATACAAAGGGCCCGTCACAAATACCAACTTGATGTTTGCTTTGTGGTGATCTGAATCTATTTGTATGTGGTTACTTTTGAAGTGTCCATCCAAATAACCCAATGCATGAGACTGACTTAACAACTGTGCTTTAAATTGCTCATACTTAAACGTCTTCAGCTTTTTGCCCTGCTTCAAAGGCGCGTTACTGACTATTTCTTTCAACAAAACATCATCTTTACCTGGGCCAACAAGCTCGATCGACAATTCATTGATGTGGGTCGCTTGATTCAGCTCAACTGCTATCAATAGGTCTTTACATGTGGTCGCGTTTTCAGCATTTAACACATTGATTTCAGCACCAAAGTAGCCATAAGGTTTAATCGCTTGATGAAGTCGTTCAAGTAAGGAATCACTGAACAAAGATGATTTCTCTATATTTACAGCACAGTCTTCAGGCTCTGCAATCAAGACGTTATCCATGTTCGACTGAATCTCTTTTGGCACGCCTGTGATTTCCCAGCCCCAGCACAAGGCAGGAAAAAGCAATGACCACAACAAAACCGTCCCTAATGTCAGTGCGCTTTTCATGTTAATTTTGCTTTATCCCTTTGTTCAATTTGAATCCCTTTGACAACAACATCTCTAAACAGTGCCTTAATTTTTAATCATTCTGAATTAAAACCATTTTTTTCGTTTGAACCACACCAACAACAGCACAGTTAAAATCAAACAGGCGCCAGAAACAGCCCAGAATGCATAAGGCGCTTCAACACCAGGCAACCCGCCCACATTCATACCCAACAAACCTGAAAGGAAAGTCAAAGGTAAAAAGATGGCTGAAATGATGGCCAAAACATATAAGCGGCTGTTTTGTTGGTGCCCTATAAAAGCCAAATATTGCTCTTGTAACGACAGTGCACGCTCTTTTACTAAATCTAAATTTTCCAAGATAAAAATAAACTTATCAATTTGCAAATACAGTTGTTCATAAAACGACTCAGTAAATGCAACGGATTTATTCCTGTACAACCTGTCCAGCGCTTCACGTTGTGGTGATAAATACCGTTTCACAAAAGCAATCTGCCTTCTTAACTTATTCATTTTTGGGTGGAACCTTTCAAAATCATTGACGCTGATATTGTCTTCCTCAAAATCCAATAAATCTTCTAAATCATCAATAAATTGATCGGCAAAGTCAGCCAATTGATCAATCAGGTTAAGCAGCAATTCATTGGTGTTTTTTGCGCCTTTTCCGTCTTTTAAAGCTTCCTTCAAATATGAAATAGAACGACTGCTTCGGTTACAACTGGTCACCATGCAATCGTCTTTTATCCACACCCGAATAGAAATCATTTCCTCAGGCGATGCGCCTTTATTAAAGTTCATACCACGTAAACTTAAAATCACTTCATCGCCATCAACAATCGCTTTAGGACGGGTATCGGTGGCAATCAAATGCTCAAAAGCCATGGGTGAAATGTCTGGCTGAGTTTTCAGCCACTTTTTGGCTTTCGGCTGGGTGTAATTGATGTGGTGCCATGAATGAGCTAAAGTCAAATCATGCTCGCAAGCTATTGCTGCACCATCACCTGTTAATTGTACCGACGTCATTGTTGATGTTTTTTCTGTCATTTTAACTCCATGTCCTTGTTATTATTATCTAAACTGGCCGAATCATTGACCATGTGTAAATGCACATCCCTTTGCGGGAATGAAATCACCACGCCATGGTCATTGAATGCTTGGTTGATTGCGAAACGCAAATCACTGCGTATTTGACGCATTTCTTTACCGCACAACATAGAAACCCAATAAAACACGTCGAAGACCAAAGCACTGTCGCCAAAATCTTCAAAAACAATCAATGGCTTTGGGTCTTCTATGATTTCATTGATTGATTGGGTCGCTTCTACCAACAACTGTTTAACTAAAGTGAGGTCAGTACCGTAAGCAACGCCCACCCTGACACTGGTCCTGATGTTGGGATCAACCAATGTCCAATTGATTAACTTAGACTCTAAAATTTGACTGTTGGGCACCACAATATTGGCACCGTCATTGCGCCTGATCATGGTTGAACGGTGACCAATGCCGATGATACTGCCCAAGTTTCCATCCATATCAACCACATCCCCAATGCGGATGGGCCTTTCTGACATCAGAATCCAGCCACTGAGGAAGTTTTCAATGATGTTTCTGGCACCAAAACCCACACCAATGGCCACTGCACCTGAAACAAAGGCAAAAGCCGCCAATGGAATGTTCAAATAGGTCAGCACCATCATGGTGATGAAAATCAAAAACGCAAAAAACAAGATCTTCTGGATGATGGCCACATTGTCTTGTTTGAGTCGTGTTTTGGTCAAAATTCGGTTGGCCAATAAACGGGACAATAAGACACTACCAAACCAAGCCAATATCAATAACACAATGCCCAAAAGCAACTGCCCCAATGTCAAAACTTGGGTTTCAGAAAACGTAATAATGGTTGTGTCTAAGAATTTCATTTCAGTGGGTCCATTTCAGTCAACATTTTGGCCTATTCAAGGATGCGTCAAATAAGCAGATAATATATCATACCCAACCATGGAAACGATTAACCTTCAGATAACAAAAAAAGAAAAACCCTTCGTCATCGACAGCCCTTTTGAGCCAGCGGGTGATCAACCACAAGCCATAAAAAAGTTGAGCCAGGGTTTTGAGGATGGACTGAAAGCACAAACACTGCTCGGTGTGACCGGTTCAGGTAAAACATTCACCATGGCGCACGTGATCAACAAGGTGCAAAAAACCACCATGATCATGGCGCACAACAAAACCTTGGCGGCGCAATTGTATGCCGAATTCAAAGAATTTTTTCCAAACAACGCCGTCGAGTATTTTGTTTCCTATTACGACTACTACCAACCTGAAGCCTATATTCCTGCCAGCGATTTGTTCATAGAAAAAGACGCCTCGATCAACGAATACATCGAACAAATGCGATTGTCAGCCACCAAAGCCCTGATGGAACGTGATGACGTCATCATTGTCGCCACCGTTTCGGCGATTTATGGCTTGGGCGATCCACAATCGTACTTACAAATGCTGATCAACCTCAATGTCGGTGATCAAATTGATCAAAGAACCTTGTTGCGCCGCTTGGCCGAGCTGCAATATGACCGCAATGACATCATTTTAGAGCGCGGTAGCTTTCGTGTCCGAGGCGAAGTGATTGATGTATTCCCTGCTGATTCAAACAAAGCCGCGGTGCGCGTCGAACTATTCGATGATGAAATTGAACAGTTGAGTTTTTTTGACCCCTTGACCGGCAAAATCATCAGCCGTGAACAGAACATCAACATTTTCCCAACATCACATTACGCCACACCGCGCGAACGCATATTGAATGCCATAGGACACATCAAGGAAGAACTGAAAGACCGCTTGAAAGTGCTTTACGATGACAACCGCTTGGTCGAAGCACAAAGATTGGAGCAACGCACCACTTATGATTTAGAGATGATGCGCGAACTGGGTTATTGCCAAGGGATTGAGAATTATTCCCGCCATTTGACTGGCTTGCCCGTGGGTTCACCACCACCGTGTTTGTTTGATTATTTGCCCAGTGATGCGTTGCTAATCATTGATGAATCGCACGTCACGGTGCCACAGATTGGCGCCATGTACAAAGGCGACCGCTCGCGCAAAGAAAATCTGGTGCGCTTCGGCTTCCGCCTGCCCTGCGCATTGGACAACCGACCATTAAAGTTTGAAGAATGGGAACAACGCACACCACGCATGGTGTTTGTTTCCGCCACTCCGAGTAAATACGAAGCAGCCAACCAAGCCCAAGTAGCCGAACAAATTGTGCGCCCAACCGGCCTACTCGACCCGATTTTAGAAGTCAGGCCAGTGGCAACGCAAGTCGATGACTTGATGTCAGAAATTAACAAACGCCTGGTCAAACAAGAACGTGTATTGGTCACCACACTGACCAAACGCATGAGCGAAGACTTGACCGATTACTTGGCCGACAAAGGCATACGTGTACGTTACTTACACTCAGAAATTGAAACCGTAGAACGAGTCGAAATCATCCGCGATTTGCGCAAAGGCGTGTTCGACGTTTTGGTTGGTATCAACTTATTACGAGAAGGCTTGGACATGCCAGAAGTTTCATTGGTGGCGATACTCGATGCCGACAAACCAGGCTTCCTGCGCTCAGAAAGCTCATTGATACAAACCATCGGCCGCGCCAGTCGAAACCTCAACGGCAAGGCGATTCTTTATGGTGACAAAATCACACCCGCGATGAAAACCGCCATCGAAGAAACCGAGCGTCGCCGCGAACTGCAAATCAAACACAACGAAAAACACGGCATCACACCCGCGTCAACCATAGCCAAAATTCACGACTTACAACAAAGCCACGAACGCGATGACCAAACACAAATCGTCAAAATCGCCGAAGGCAGCTCAAAATACAACCTAGAAAAAGCCAAAGACCTCAGCAAGTTACTGACCAAACTAGAAAAACAAATGAAACAACACGCCGCCGACCTGGAATTCGAAAAAGCCGCCGACCTGCGCGATGAAATCGAACGGATTAAGGAGATTGTTTTTTAAAGTTGGCTTTCTAATGCCAAAAACATAAGTATTGAAACCAGATACCTCGGTCTCTGTTCCCGACTCGACTCTAACGCCGCCATCCTTGACAGGGTCTGTTCGCCTCTGGCTCCAATCGGTATAACGATAATTTTGGACTTAACATAGATGACAAAACTCTCAAGCCGTCATCCTGAGGCCAGGAAATGGAAATGATGCGGTTTGGCGAAGCACAAGAAGCAATATTGGAACGCCGTAGGCCGTGAGCCTAAACGTGTCGCTACGACCTCAAATTTGAAACCTAAACCACTTCACTTAAACCTCAATGACTTTTATAAATTACCTCTTTCTTGTATTCCTTACCTAACTTTTCAAATAACTGCTTAGCAGCGGGTTCCGCGCATTCAAATAGTAATTTGTGCGCTTCTATTATTGATTTCTCCATATCACTCTTGCCAGAGGTTAACTCCCATTGATTAAAATGAGCAGCACCATCCATGACTTGCAAATTATATCTAGTATAATGACTGGCCTTAATACCAAATTTATTTTTAAAATTTTCTTTCAATGAAATCTTAGTATTTGAGATTAAATCATAAGCCTTTTGTGCTTTTGGACATTTTTTAAAGTCAGTTTTAACAATACAGCTGAAAACACCCATTGAATAAGCTAAAAATACCGAGGGTGGATTGTCATTACTACTAAAAAAGCCCTTATTACTGGTTCCTGTATCTAACCTTGCCAGAAATGCAGGCCCATTATTAGTGTCAGGCATATAACCAAGTGTAAAACTGTTTAATGACATTTCAGTATTAAATTCAAACCAAAACACATCAGAAATTATGTTCCTGCCAATACAACCTTCACTAAACCCATTCCAAAATAGGTCATGAGGCGATGATGTATCAATTTCTTCATCTGGCTGCGAAAAAGCACTGGTAGATACAATCAAACTGAGGGCGACAATCCAAGATTTTATCTGACAATACATAATATCTATGATGATTTGAAATATGTAATTGTATCAGCTGAATGAGCCTTGAGGCTTTCAATTTTTGTTATCAACCGCATTTTAAAAATAGTCTAAACTCATGATTCCAATCGATTTCAACTTGCTTGGCCCCTTGGGGAAAGTTATCTTCCAAGGCAACAAACAAAGTCTCAACATAGGCCAATAAATCGGCATCAATGACGGTACACTCAGATTCATTCAATCCAGATTTGATGGTGACCAAATCTTTAACCTTGTCTGCCATGTCTGCTGAAAAACCGGTGTGGGCTATCAAATAACCAAACTCAACTGATGGCATGGTATTTTTTTGTAATATCCATCTCGCACTGAGCAAGGATCGCATAAAATAGAAGAAGCGTTTTAACTTCACTTCATTTTGGCCTTTGATGTCTTTCCATGCACTCTTGGCCATAGATCTGTAATGGTAATAAGCCGCCTGTGGTTTAAAACTTAAATCCATCACTTTCATCATTTTTTCATACAGATTTTCATGAGATTGATAAACTATAGGTGTGTTTAGCCACTCATGAACCACCACATTCCCTTTGGCCGCCAATTGCATCGCTTTTTTCAAATCCCAGCCAGCAATATCGAGCTCATCGCTGATGGGCACCTCGATCACGTCACGCTCTGGATGAACTTGTAAGTACCAGTCCTTTTTGTGAACATAAATAAACCGCACGTCATAATCACTGTCTGGTGAGGGAAAACCCCAACTCCTGCTGCCACTCTCAATCGCATGAATCACAATCACATCATGTGCCGCTTCAATCGCCTTCAATTCTGCCAACACACTGTCTTTTATTTTTATTTCATTTTCCATTTGAGCCAAAATCCTCGATTATTTTTTGTATTTTATTAATAGCCAAAGTGGCTTTATCCTGTTGATTAACCACGTCGCTAATTGTGCCATAATGCTGCTCTAAACAATTCATCAACAATTCACGTATCGCCTTTTCATTTGGCTTGTCAGGCAATTTACACCTTTGAAGGTAAACAGCTTCTAACTCACGTTCCTTTGACCTGAAGAATGATTCTAATTGCTCAATTGACCAATCACCGCGCCTTATCGCCTTTAATCGTTCAGCATCTCGTGTCAAATCCAAATCTTGAGTGATCATCAACTGCTCTACTTCGCCTAACAACCTCACGACATGGTAAGCAAACTTGATGTCATAACCATATTTCTCTACCACTTCTTTGCGTTTACCAATCGGGTTTTTGGTTCTGATTTTATGAATCTGTCCATAAGCATAGCCTTTGAACTTGCTCCAACAGCCTTTGTGAAGGAACAAAGTGCGCTGCTCACGAATCATTTCAGCAACAGGCGTCGCATGTAATACACAATGTCTAGGCACAAACAGTGAGTCAATGATGTTCGGATTGTTATCGGCCAATAACCTGAAATACCGAGTGATTGAATAAATTGTCACATCATATACCCTACCCGATCCACCCATGGCTTGTGGGTCATTGATGTGGTGTTTTTGATACTGCTGAAAGCCCAAGTCATAAGGATCAAACCCTGGCACTTCACCCCTGACATGCGGAAAAACTTCGTGCTTGGGCGGAATCGCAAAACC
Source organism: Marinicella rhabdoformis (assembly GCF_009671245.1). NCBI lineage: Bacteria > Pseudomonadati > Pseudomonadota > Gammaproteobacteria > Lysobacterales > Marinicellaceae > Marinicella > Marinicella rhabdoformis. The sequence goes on along the minus strand of NZ_VTFS01000008.1, from coordinate 25,841 downwards.
ATAAACATCCATATCTGAACTGTCATTACTCACACCATAAGCCATCGACCCCATGATCACTTCATATTGGGTGGTGTTTTTCAGAAAAGACGGTGCATCAGTTATGAGCTGTTTTTCTACGAGTTGTTTGAAGTGACTGGCCAAAATAAATACCCTTTAACTACCAATCAAAAAATCTAGTACTTGTTGACTGTTCGAAACACTGCCGTAAAACATTTGAGAAAACTGACAACGTTGGCACACTATCACCCGGTATTTGTTAGTTTGAACTTCAAATATTGAACTTAAACGTCCTCCAGAACTTCGCATTTGCCTTTCATCATATTTGTCATGGCCACAATGAGGGCATTGATAGTTGACAGTGGGCTCCCTCAATGCCAGTTCTTTTTGGAGTAATTTAACCAAACCCAAGTACTCATCTGACCTGACTCGAGATAGCCTGAGGTGTTCAAGTAATTCAACATAAGTGAGCTGTGAGATTTGAGATTCATCTAATGCTGTCTTTTTGGTCATGATTAATGATTAAATTTGATAAAAAAGTATTGTAGCAGTTTATTAATTCTTCAAACGACTAATAGTTAAAAGAACAGCGCATTCTCAATACCATTTAAAAAACATTTCACATTAACTTCCGAAAGTGGCTGGCTTATCTTTTGACAGGCGGTAGAATGGTGTTTTTAATTCTGAATCACCTGTATGCTCGACACCAAAACATGCCAACTAGCCCGATTGTCACGTGATGCGCGTTTTGATGGCCAGTTTTTCACTGGTGTCAAAACAACGGGCATATTTTGTCGATGTATTTGCCCTGCCACACCTCCGAAAGAAAGCAATGTCGATTACTACCCCACAGCCATCGCGGCAGCTAAAGCGGGTTTCAGGCCTTGTTTGCGTTGTCGGCCTGACAGTGCACCGCATTCGCCTGCTTGGAATGGTGTCGGTGCGACTGTAGAACGGGCCATGCGCTTGATTCACCAAGGTGCTTTGGAATCGGGATCTTTGGCTAAATTGGCAGATGATTTGGGTATCAGCGACCGCTATTTACGCCAAGTGTTCAATCAACATGTGGGCGTGTCACCGAAAAAATATGCTTTGTATCAACAATGCCTGTTTGCCAAGCAGCTATTACACCAAACCCAATTACCTGTCACCGAGGTCGCTTTGGCAAGTGGTTTCAACAGCGTGCGGCGTTTTAATGATTGCCTGTTAAAACAATTGCACCTCAACCCGACACAAATCCGAAAAAACCAAAAAGCCGAAACTGACAATTTGCAGTTAAAACTGGCCTATCGTCCACCCTATGATTGGCAAAGCATGCAACAGTTTTTATCACATCGCGTGATTGCGGGTTTGGAATGGATTGATGCCAACAGCTATGGCAGAACCTTTGAATTCAATCAAGCACAAGGCCAGTTCACAGCACACCACATCGCTGACAAAAACCGTTTTAATGTTGATATCGAAATTGATGATTTGTCGCAATTAAAAAATGTAGTCAACAACATCCGCCGCGTGTTGGATTTGGATGTGGACATCCTGGCTGTAGAAAACCACCTTTCAACACATTTTGCCTCACAGCTGACGATACATTCTGGACTCAGGCTGCCCGGCACTTGGAGCTTGTTCGAAGCAGGCATTCGTGCCATTTTAGGTCAACAAATTTCAGTCACAGCAGCAATGAATTTAGTCACCACCCTGGTTGATCAATTGGGTGAATCGCAAAATGGACACAAATTATTTCCAACAGCAAAAGCCATCGCTAACAGCTCACTGGACTTTTTCAAAATGCCCGGCTCAAGGAAACAAACATTGAAAAACTTGGCTCACTTTGTCATGTCTGAAGAAAATAATGACGACCCAAATGACTGGCTGGCACTTAAAGGCATAGGCCCTTGGACGGTCGATTATGCCAAAATGCGCGGCCTCAGCGATCCGGACATTTTCTTGGGTGGCGATCTGGGTGTGCAAAAAGCCATGGCCAACGAAAAAAATCAATTATCACCCGACCAAGCCAAACCTTGGCGCAGCTACCTCACCTTTCAACTTTGGAGTCAATTGTGATGTTCACAGATTATTTAACCACGCCCTTGGGGCTGATGGAAGTCAACGCTTCTGACACAGGCATCGTCAGTGCCCACTTCAGAGATAAAGAAAGTAATGAAATCAAAAGCAATGCTTTGACTGAAAGTTGCAAACAACAATTAAAAGAATACTTCGCATCTGAACGGACTGAATTCGATTTGCCGCTGGAACAACATGGTACGGACTTTCAGAAACAAGTTTGGACCGCTTTGCTTGATGTTAAATTTGGCACCGTGGCTTCATACCTTAATATAGCCCAAGCCATCAACAACCCCAAAGCCATTCGCGCAGTCGGCGCGGCCAATGGCAAAAACCCACACACGATTATAGTACCCTGCCACCGCATCATTGGTAGCAATGGAACGCTGACCGGTTATGCCAGCGGTCTCGAACGCAAAGCATGGTTACTCGAACATGAGTCAAAATCTGGTTTAATTTTGAACTAAATTTACAGCAAATATCAAATGAACAGACTGTAGGTAGAATTAACTATTCGGCCAATAAAAATCTGAATGGTTATTTTGTAATTTCAATGACACATTTTTCAAAAAAGATTTTCACGAAATGTTTGAGCTCTGTTTTCAACTGTGTAAAAACAAATGACATGATTTTTTAAAAAAATCCTCCATTAAAACAAGCATTTACAACACCGCGTTTTATTTATTGAATTTATGAACATTTGTTCACTAAATATTTTGTGTCAAATTTCCACAATATTGCTATTTGTAATCACATAATCATGCTATATTTACCCGCATGAGATTAAAGCACAAAAGCTCAAAAAAGCACTTATGTTATTGATATACAAAGATATTATTGATTTTATTTAACCATTCTATATAAATAAGAATCATTCGTATCGGGAAATTTTTTTAAATTATCCGGATAATTAATTATATTTTAGGTGCAAACAAATATTGCTTAATCAACACAAATCTTCTCTTTTCAATACATATATTTTTGAAGAATAAAAAATGCAAGCATCAAATTTATCACAAAACATCACATCATTCACTCAAGATGAAGCCTATGAAGCCGCGTTAACTTACTTTAAGGGTGACGACTTAGCCGCACGGGTATGGGTCAACAAATACGCTTTGAAAGATTCGGACGGCATTGTATACGAACAGACACCAGATGACATGCACAAAAGACTGGCATCTGAAATTGCACGTGTTGAACAAAAATACCCCAACCCGATGAGCGAGTCAGAAATCGTTGGATTGATTGAGAACTTCAAATACTTGGTACCTCAAGGTGGACCAATGACGGGTATTGGCAACCCACACCAAATCGCCTCATTATCAAATTGTTTTGTGATTGGTAATGACGGCGGCTCTGATTCTTACGGTGGCATCATGAAAATTGACCAAGAACAGGTACAATTAATGAAACGCCGTGGTGGCGTGGGCCATGATTTATCACACATCAGGCCACGCGGTTCAGCGGTTAAAAATTCCGCATTGACTTCAACAGGCATTGTTCCTTTTATGGAACGCTATTCAAACTCTACCCGCGAAGTGGCTCAAGATGGCCGCCGCGGTGCTTTGATGCTTTCTGTTTCAATCAACCACCCTGATGCCGAGGATTTCATTGATGCCAAGTTAGAACAAGGCAAAGTGACCGGTGCCAATGTTTCTGTCCGCATTGATGATGAATTCATGCAAGCAGTAAAAGACAAAAAACAATACACACAAAAATACCCGGTTTTCAGTGAACAGCCGCAATTCACTAACAAAATTGATGCCACAAAATTGTGGGATAAAATCGTCCACAACGCTTGGCAATCAGCTGAACCTGGCATCTTGTTTTGGGACACCATCACACGTGAATCTGTGCCTGACTGTTATGCTGACCTGGGTTATGAAACCGTTTCAACCAACCCCTGTGGTGAAATTCCTTTGTGCCCGTATGACTCGTGCCGCCTATTGGCCATCAACCTGTTCTCATACGTTGATCAACCTTTCACTGAACATGCGAAATTCAACCAAGAGCTATTCATTGACCATGTGGGTAAAGCACAACGGTTGATGGATGACATCATTGACTTAGAGTTAGAAAAAATTGATGCCATCATTGCAAAAATTGATGCAGACCCTGAAAGCGAAGAGGTCAAACGCATAGAGAAAAAATTGTGGCTGAACATCAAAACCAAAGCCGAAGAAGGTCGCCGTACAGGCATAGGCATTACGGCAGAAGGTGACATGTTGGCCGCCTTGAACATCCGTTACGGCAGCAAAGAAGGCAATGCCTTTTCTGAAGAAATTCACAAAATGATTGCCATCGAAACTTACCGTGCTTCGGTATTCATGGCCAAAGAGCGTGGCCCATTCGCCATGTACAACAGCGAACGCGAAAAAGACAACCCGTTCATCCAAAGATTAAAAGCCGCTGATGAGTCATTGTATCAAGACATGGTCAAGTACGGCAGGCGCAACATCGCATTGCTGACGATTGCCCCTACTGGGACCACCAGCCTGATGACCCAAACTTCCTCGGGCATTGAGCCGGTGTTCATGCCTGTTTATAAACGCCGCCGCAAAGTGAACCCGAACGACAAGAACGTGCGCATTGACTTTGTTGATGAAGTCGGTGACTCATGGGAAGAGTACACAGTTTTCCACCACCGCTTTAAACAATGGATGGAAGCCAATGGCCATGACACGTCAGTTAACTACAGCGATACTGAGATTAAAAAGCTGGTTAAACAATCACCTTATTATAAAGCCACGTCAAATGACGTCGACTGGTTAAGTAAAGTGAGGATGCAAGGCGCCGTACAAAAATGGGTCGATCACAGCATCAGTGTGACCATCAATTTACCAGAAGATGTAGATGAAAAACTGGTTCACAAGCTGTATTTAGAAGCTTGGAAGGTTGGCTGTAAAGGCGTTACTGTTTATCGTGACGGCTCACGCTCTGGCGTTTTGATTTCCAATGAAGAAAAAGCGGAGGAATTGGTCCCTTTCCCAACCAAACGACCAGAAATATTAGAAGCAGAAGTGGTCCGTTTTCATAACAACAAAGAGAAGTGGATTGCCTTTGTTGGTACCATTGATGGCCAACCTTATGAAATCTTTACCGGTTTGGCAGACGACGAAGACGGCATCTTTTTGCCACGAACGATTGAAAAAGGCCTGATCATTAAAGGCCATATGCCAGATGGCAGTTCGCGCTATGATTTCCAGTTCACCAACAAACGTGGTTATAAAACCACTGTTGAAGGCTTGTCTCACAAATTCAATCCTGAGTTTTGGAACTATGCCAAATTGATTTCAAGTACTTTGAGACATGGTATGCCGATTGAAAAAGTGGTTGAATTGGTCAATACATTACAGTTGGATTCTGAGTCTATTAACACATGGAAGAATGGTGTCACACGGGCATTAAAACGCTACATCGCTGACGGCACCAAAGTCGCCAAAGGCACTTGTGAAAATTGTCAATCTACAGAACTCATCTACCAAGAAGGCTGCCTCACTTGTAAGAGTTGTGGCTCTTCTAAGTGTGGTTGATTATAAAATATCAGTAACAACTAAACCAAGTTTTACTGCCAATTAACCATACGAAGCCCAGGATATCAAATTCCTGGGCTTCGCATCAATTAGCACAGCCTACATATAAACCAAGCCCGTAATACTTCCATCAAAACCCGTCATACCGGCGAAGGCCGGTATCCAGTTTATGAAGAAAAAACAACGCAAAGCGTTCTAAAACTATATTGAAAGAAAGCACAAATATAGCATTCATCAATTAAAAGCATCTGTTAAATAATATGTATCACAGTTAAATTCTGGATTACGGCCTTCGCCGCAATGACGACAAACTACTCATAACAGTGAATGCAGTATCCAAAAGCCCACTGAACTTGTCGCACCTAATGCGCTTACTTTTGGAAATGCCTATCAAACTCAATTCTGATGCTGAGGCGCACCATCATTGATTTCGTAATAGTCACCTTTTTCAGATACAAAAATATGCATCGCTATTTTGACGTTGGTAGGTGTAGTGATGGCCCCTAATGAAACGCCAATCCAGCTGTGTTTGTCTTTGTCTACAGGATCGAAAAATAAATTTGAGCCACATTGACCACAAAAACCACGCCTCACCTTATTTGACGAGTCAAACCACTTGAGGTGCTTTTCACCTTTGATTGTCAGGTCTTTAAACTGCACTTCTGTATCGGCTAAGAAATGCCCGGTCCATTGCCTGCACTGGTGACAATGACATGCCGAGCCTGCCCCTAAATCTCCTTTGATGGTAAATTCTACGGCACCACAAAGGCATGAACCTTGATGCATGCATTCTCCTTTTTATATCAATTAACCTATTATTTTAACAAAGCCATCTTTATTTTTCCTTGCTCAGAATCAAATAAATTGTCGACAAAATAGACAAGCTTCAGAAAATATGGGCTGAATTATGTTCAGTTAATTGGCACAATAGTCACAACACACAAACAGGAAGCAACAATGGAAATGCAGCAACCACTGACAGATTTACTTAAACAACAATTCGGCTTTGACACTTTCAAAGCAGGCCAGCAAGAGGTCATAGAAAAAATACTCAACGGCTGTTCTGCCAGTGCCATTTTCCCTACTGGCTCAGGCAAGTCATTGTGCTATCAATTGCCCGCCCTGCATTTACCTCATTTGACTTTAGTGATATCTCCTTTGTTGTCATTAATGAAAGACCAACTCGATTTCTTATTGTCACATGACATCAAAGCCGCACGTTTGGACTCTTCATTAGAGCGCGCCGAATACAACCAAGTTTTACAACAAGCCAAAAGTGGCGAATTAAAGATTCTGATGATTTCAGTGGAACGGTTCAAAAACGAACGTTTTCGCGCACAACTACAACAAATGCACATCAGCTTGATGGTGGTCGATGAAGCCCACTGCATCTCTGAGTGGGGACATAACTTCAGGCCCGATTATTTGAAACTACCGCAATACCAAAAAGCCTTCAACATACCGCAGTGTTTATTGCTGACGGCCACTGCCACACCTCAGGTGATTAAAGACATGCAAGAAAAGTTTAATATTGCACCACAAAATGTTGTTATCACAGGATTTTACAGAAGCAATTTACACCTGAAAATGAGCCCAACATCGGGTCATCAAAGGCTTGAATGCCTACAACAACGCATTCAAAGCAATCCAACAGCACCAACCATTATTTATGTCACTTTACAAAAAACTGCTGAAACCGTGGCTGAATATTTAAACCAAAACCAAATCAATGCGCAGCATTACCATGCCGGCATGAAAGCCGAAGAACGCGAAATGATTCAAAACCAATTCATGAACGGTGAAGTGAATTGCATCGTCGCCACCATTGCTTTCGGCATGGGGATTGACAAAAGCAATATCAGGTGCGTGATACATTATGACTTACCGAAATCAATAGAGAACTATGCCCAAGAAATTGGACGGTCAGGCCGTGATGGCGCACCAGCCTTGTGTGAAATATTGGCTAACAATGACAGCCTTCAGGTGCAAGAAAACTTTGTTTATGGAGACACACCAGAACTTGAAGCGATTCAACAACTGATTGAGCAAATTGCCGGCTGTCGAGGCAACTATTGGGAAACCAAATTAACCAGTTTGTCCAATGAGTTAAATATCCGCCCCCTGCCCCTGAAAACCTTATTGGTCTATTTAGAACTCGAAGGCATCATCCAACCCAAATTCACTTATTTCGAAGAATATGCATTTAAAAGCATCTCAAACACCAAAAGCATCATCAACCTATTCCAAGGAGAAAGAAAGCAATTCATCCAATCCTTGTTCGATAACTGTGTGGTTAAAAAGACCTGGACCTATGTTGACATCCAAGCCATGCTGGACAATTACACATCCAATGGAAAAAAAGTTGAACGCAGTCGAATCTTAACCGCATTAGAATGGTTAGATGAGCAAGGCCACTTAGAATTACAAGCCAAACTGGCAGTAGAGAGATTTGATGTAACTGATGATGACATCAACCTCCCTTCACTAAGCCAAAAAATGCACCAGTTGTTTTTGAACAAAGAATCAACAGAAATCAAACGAATTCACAACATGATTTCCCTGTTCGAATCAGACCACTGCATCAGCAAACAAATGGCAGAATATTTTGGTGATAAAAACACTCCTGAACAATGTGGTCATTGCTCTGTATGCACCAGGGGTCCTGCAAGTTTTCAAAGCGACACACAGCTAAGCAACTTAGCAACTTTAGATTGCGAATCTTTAATACATGATTTAAAGAAAACCATGGGACAACACAACTCTCTCCACAATGCCACAAAATTCCTCTGCGGTATCCACACACCCATCTTCACGAGACTCAAAGTACGTCGCTTACCCAATTTTGGCGCATTGGAAAAACACCCCTTCCAATCAGTTAAACAGCAGCTATCAACTCTGATGTAAATACTTTCTCGTATCAAGACCGGGTTATCAAATGTTAAATATACTTAACATTTATTTCACGTCACTTTTACCCGACACTCTTATAATAGACCACAAGTTAAATATATTTTGCTTTATTAAGGACATATTTCTACAACTATTTCTTTAATAACAGAAACTTATATTTTAGAGCGTAGAAAACAATTTTGTTTTTTACTTTATATAACCTAACAGGAGACATTATGAATTGGGATATTATTGAAGGTAAATGGGACCAAGTAAAAGGTCAAGTACAACAGAAATGGGGTAAGTTGACTGAGGATGAACTTGATCAAATTTCAGGCAAAAAAACCGAATTGTCAGGAAAACTACAAGAAAAATATGGTTACGCCAAGGATCAAGCCGAAAAGGAAATAGAAGAATGGAAGGATTCTATACAGTAACATCTTATGTCTTAAATTTATTAAAAGCGTCACATACGGGGGCGCTTTTTTTAATGCTTTTAAAAAAATAATATCATCAAGATGCGCTTACAGTAGTTATGTTAGCTTAATGACAATAACAATCATTTCTTATTTATCTGTAGTAAAATCAGTCAAAACATCTTCAAGCAAATGACTGGCAATTTTTACTAAATCATATTCTGTCACTACACCCACCAACTTTCCCTCATCTACGATTGGTAAGCAACTCACTTTTTTCTCTCGCATGATTCGAATGGCTTCAACTGTGTCCGTTTTAGGCTTGGCAAAGATGGGGTTAGAATTCATGATTTCATGCACAGCGGTTGAATCTTTATGTTTACCTTCCACCACTTTTTTAAGTATAGAACGATGTGATACCAGTCCCACCAATTCGCCTTTATCATTTTCTACTGGTACATGTCTGACGTGCTTCCAATCCATTATACTGGCTGCCAAATCCATAGAATCATCTGGGCGAACCGTCAATAATTTGGTCGTCATAAACTGTCCCAGTTTTGCAAAAGACGCACGCCAATCTATGTGTTTTGCTGTCTTCGCCAAAGGCCATTGAGCAATGGGTGTATCGTTTTCTTGCTGTTTATGCATCTCAGCCACCACAGACCTCACTTGTTCATCTACATGCACATTGCTGTCCATTTCAGTAATAGACTTAATCGCCCAACTGGCACCCGTTTGCTTCGCCCCTACTCGCTGCTCTATGGTACCCAAATACCGCTCTATGTCATCGTCATCAATACCTGATGCCTTTAACCCATTTGCAGCTTCTGGTAACAATTCAGTAAGTATTAGTTCTGACGCTGGTCGCGCAATACCATCAAACCATTCAAAATGACTTTCCAAGCCGGTTCGACAGGCTTGAAGAAAATTACTTCTGGCCGAAGAAAAACGCATGTGATCTCGAACATCATAAGACTTTCTACTCAACCCACTCATTAAACCAAAATAGAATGCAGCATTGGCCACTTCATCTATTACAGACGGACCCGATGGAAGCACCCTGTTTTCTATGCGCAAATGCGGAATATTGTCTTTCACACCATAGCAGGGTCTATTCCAACGATAAACAGTACCATTGTGTAACATCAATGCCTTCAGCTTAGGAATCACACCTTGGCGCACCATTTCAACAGGGTCATTTTCAAACTCAGAAGTCAGCATCACTGAAAACCGGGAAATGTCATCACGAAATACATCAACAATGCTGTCGATCCATGAATCACCAAAGTGAACACGTGGATAGGTTCCACGCTTTTGGTGGGTTGTTGATCTGGTATCAATTGAGGTCTGAAATACGGCTATTCTTGATTCATGCCATAGTCTGTTGTGGTGAATCAATCCAGAATTAACTGCCACAGCCATTATCGGTGCTGTCACGGCCTGTGACAAATTATACATATCAACAAACTCTTCACCACTGACCTGAAAGTGTACTTGAAAGCTGGTATTCATGGCTTCAAGCATAAAGTTATCATGCGTCACTGAAAGTTCATCTATACCCCTGATGTCCATACGAAAATCTGAACCGCGAATCTCTTTCAGTCTATCATTCAATTCAAAATAGCGATCAACAGGTGTGACATTATCCATGGTCAGATCCATTTGACGCAAGGTTGGCAAAATTCCTGCCAGTATGATTTTTGAATCATGATCAGCAGCATGTTTTTTTGCGATTGAAATGACTTCCTTTATTTCTTCTTCCATTTGACGCAAGCATTTGCCTTCGAATCGTCTTGGCGTCAGATTGGCTTCTATATTAAACAGAGCGATTTCATTGGTGAACCGCTCATCCTTAATGTCTTCTAACAACTTTAATGCCGTGCAATTGGGGCCATAATTATTGTCTGTAATAAACATTTCTTGTTCAGCGCCAATGCGTCTGGCACCACGCTCTATCAACCCTTCAGACATCATCAGCTCTAATGCCCTCAGGTCATTCAGGACGGCTCGTGTAAAGGCTCTTTTAGACTCGTCACTGCCCCCTCTAGAAATGTTTTGTTCACCCATTCTTAATCCTAAATTTGCACATTGATATCAGTATAAATGATACACCCAGGTTAACATACCCGTTAACATGGCCCAGGTAATGATCATCAACGGCACACCTACTTTTACAAAATCTATGAACTTATACCCACCGGCATTCATCACCAATAAATTTGTTTGATATGCCATAGGAGTCGCATAACTGAGGTTGGCACCAAACAACACACCCAAAACAAAGGGCTCTACTGGCATACCCAATCGTTGCGCGATACTGACAGCAATCGGGGTACCAATCACTGCAGCCGCATTATTTGAAACCACATTGGTCATGATGCCCATTGAAAATATTAAAATACCTAATACCACACCTGGCGACAACCCTTGGGTAGAAACCACGAACACATTGGCCAAGAAATCGGCCCCTCCAGTAGCCATCAAAGCCGAACCCAATGCCAAAGATGCGACAATAATAAAAATCACCTGTGCACTCAAGGCATGTGTGGCATCACGCCAACGCAAACAGCCTGTGGCGATCAAAACAAAACAACCCAAAACTGCACTGATTGAAATCGGCATGATACGAAAGGCAGCTAAACCCACAACCCCTGCCATCACAGCCAAAGCCAGTGGTGCTTTTTTGGTATGGGGTAATTCTTCACCCCCGTCCAAAACCAACAAAGAACCAGCCTTCTTTACTTCTTGAATGGCCTTTACCGTACCCTGAACCAGCAACACATCACCGGGTCTAAAAATCAAATCATCGATCCCTTTGGTATTGGCTGTGGTTTCTTTACCGTGAGAATGGACAGCCAAAAGGGTTAAATTGTATTTACTGTTCAAGCGGGCATCACCCACCCGCACACGATCCAACAAAGAACCAGAAGTGACAACCAGTTCAGCTATAGACTGATCACCTGCAGATAAAGGATGTAATTCATCGACTTCTTTTTCACCTGAATATAAAGCACCACCTAACTCAATCTCATATTCACGTAATTCATCAGCCGTATCCGACACAACCAAACGGTCACCTGCCTTTAAAATCACATCAGGCAAGGTCGCAATTGACAAACCCTCTCCTCTAACAATCCTTTGAATGTTGATTTTTCCATCAAATTTTGCACGTACATCTGCCAATGTTTTTTGGTCTGCAAAACCGCCTTTATTGATTCTTATTTCTGCAGAGAATACCCGCGGCGAAGTATCACCCAATGGTGGTTGCCTGTCAGGTAAAATTTTGGGCACTATCAACCACAAATATAAAATAGCCACTGACGCTGTGATCGCCACAGGCAAGAAAAAGTCAAACATACCTATCTCAGGCACGCCTAAGTCCTCAGCCACTTTAACCACCAATAAGTTGGTAGATGTACCAATCGTGGTTGCCATACCTCCCAATAAAGTTGCCAATCCCATAGGCAGCAACAATCCTGAGGTTGGCTGACCTGTTCGCAAGGACACACTGATTAAAACAGGTAATAAAAGCACCACAATAGGCGTGTTATTAACAAAGGCACTCAATACGGCACCCGTTATTAAAGTCAAGAGTAATGAACCTGAAGGGCTGACTTTCCAAATCTTCGCCAAAAATCTACCAATCGGCTCCATCGCACCCGTTCTAACCAAAGCTTGTCCTGCCACCATCAAGGCGCAAACAGCAATCAATGCTTCATTTCCAAAGCCAAGAAAGAATGTTTTAATAGGAAAAACCGTGCCATCACTTTGGGTGTATGGAAAGATATGAAACCCCAGAATCAAGGCACACAAAACAAACAAACTTGAAGTTTGTAAAGGTATGCTGTCACGGGCAAATAGAAACAGTGCTACCAAAGTTAATAGCATCACACCGATGGTATGTGGTTGGGCCGCGTTGGCCAACAATTGTCCTTCCATATAATTTTGTAGGTTGACGTAGCGGTTAGTCTAACAAAATTTTATAAAAATTGCTTGTCCGAATATTCTCACCACAATTGATAAACCCACGACAAAATAATGGTTAACATGATCCAAATAATCACAAACAACGGAATTCCCACTTTCATAAAATCTTTGAATTGATAGCCACCGGCATTCATCACCAATAAATTGGTTTTATAGGCTATGGGTGTAGCAAAACTTAAATTTGAACCAAACAAAACAGCCAATATAAACGGCTCTACTGGCATACCCAGCCTCTGGGCCAAGCTGATGGCGATGGGCGTTCCTATGACTGCAGCTGCATTGTTTGAAATGACGTTCGTAAAAACTCCCATAACAAACATTAAACTCCCCAAAATCACAGCGGGAGAGGCGCCATGAGTAATCAAAACAAACCGATCCGCTAAAAAGTCAGCCGCTCCAGTTGCCATCAATGCAGTACCAAGCGCCAATGACGCCACAATGATTAACACCACCTGCATACTGAGTGCTTGTGTTACATCCCTCCATTTCAAACAGTTGGTGATCAATAACAAAAAACAACCTATAACCGAACTCAAATATATAGGTATCAAATCCATGGCTGCTACCCCTACAATCCCTACCATTATCATCAAAGCCAAAGGTGCTTTTTTTGTATAAGGCAGTTCTTCACGACCATCCAAGACCAAAACATCACGACTGCTTTTCAACAAATTAATCGACTGAATACTGCCTTCAACCAACAACACATCACCGGCCACCAGTACCAGGTCACTCAACCCTTTACTTTGAGCCAAACGCTCCTCTCCATGAGAATTAACCGCTAATAATTTCAATCCATACTTACTGCTCAAACGAACATCCCCCAAGCGCATACGCTCCAGAGCAGATTGTGGTGTAATTACCAATTCAACCATCAATTCTGAAGGGCCTTGAATATTCGACTCTTCACTAGATACCAAATCCAAATCCAAGGCCGTTTCAAACTCCCTCAAAGCAAAAGGCGTATCAGAGACGAACAGTTTATCGCCTGCCTTCAGCTCAACATCGGGTAAAGCAGTAATGGAGGCCTCTCCCCTGATGATGCGCTGCACTTTCAGTTGACCATGAACTTGTTGCCTTAATTCTGCTAAATGCTTACCCGCTGCAAAACCACCTTCTTTTACAAGTAACTCAGCAGCGTAAGCCCTGACTGAAATATTTTTCAACACAGCTTCCCTGGGTGGAATCATGTGAGGCGCAATCAACCACAAATATATAACCGCGACAATGCCAACCATCACAACGGGCAATGCAAAGTCAAACATGCCAAAAGTTGGCATCCCCATTTCCTCAGCCACACTGATGACCAGTAAATTTGTTGAAGTGCCAATGGTTGTGGCCATACCGCCTAAAATGGTGGCCAGTCCCATAGGCAAGAGCGTACCTGTAGAAGACGTTCCAGTTCGCGCAGAAACATTAATCAATACCGGTAACAATAAAACCACAATGGGTGTGTTGTTGACAAAGGCGCTCAATGTGGCTCCAATTACCAATGTTAACAACAATGAAATTGATGGATAAACCTTCCAAATTCTGGCCAGAAACCGACCAATAGGTTCCATCGCACCTGTGCGTACCATTGCCTGTCCTGCCACCATAAGGGCACAAACAGCGATTAAAGCTTCATTGGCAAAGCCTTGGAAAAATATTTTTGCTTCTAATAGGCTCCCATCTTCTTGTATGAATGGGAAAAGGTGAAAGACAGCAATCAGCGCAACCAACACAAATAAACTGGAAGTTTGCAATGGAATTTGCTCGCGCGCAAACATGAACAGTGCCACCACTGTTAAAATCATCACCGCAAAGGCATGCGGTTGTACCACACCAATCAATAACTGCCCGTCCATAATTCACGAAAAAATGGATGAATAAATATTCTATCATAACCAAATACAACTTGATAACAGACCTGACGATATGTCAATCAGAGCCTGCTTATGTTAAAGTTTTAGTTACTTTGATAAATGATTAATTATGATCAGAAATATTGTTTTTATATTGTTGTTTGCCGTCTTAATTTTCGGCACTTACCAATCCAGTTATCCATCCCAAACACCCAAGGACCTCATGTATCAAGGATTTTGGCTTGAAAACGCATTAAATCATTTAAATAAAATATCAGACAAACCTCACCCAACGGGTAGCCAAAGCAACGTAGCTAACCGGCGTTATTTATCTGAACAGTTGAGTCAATTGGGCGGGCAAGTGACGCTGCAAAAAACCCAAGCATATAATGCAAAAATCAGAAAAGCTGCACCAGTGAATAACATCATTGCGCTATTTCCTGGCAAAAACTCAGCTGACAAAGAACGTAAAAAACTGATGTTATTGTCTCATTATGATTCTGCCAAAGTCTATTCAAAAGGGGCTGCTGATGCCGGCAGTGGTGTGGCAGTTATTTTAGAATCAATGAGGCACTTTTTAAAAAACAATCCAGAACGAGAAAATGACATCATTGTGATGTTTTCAGACGGTGAAGAGTTAGGATTATTGGGTGCCCATGCCTTTGCTCAACAACACCATTTAATCGATTCTATTGGTTTGATTTTAAACTTTGAAGCCCGAGGCAGTTCAGGCCCAGCTATCATGTGGCCAGAAAGCGCATCTGGTACTACGGCTTTAATTAATGCATATGATGAAGCCGATGTTGAATTCCCGGTCACTTCCTCGTTGATTTATGAAGTCTATAAAATGCTCCCAAATGACACGGACCTGACCGTTTTTAAAGAAGAAAAAGGCATCAATGGGTTGAATTTTGCCTTTATTGACAACCATTTTAATTACCACACCATCAATGATGATGTCAGACACTTGTCTTATAATTCGTTGATGCACCAAGGCTTACAGCTCTCAGCCTTGCTTCCTGTTGTCGCCAATACCAACCTAAGCGAAACTTACAGTAACAATGACAATGTTTACTTCACCTTACCCGTTTTAGGGTTAGTTAATTGGCCTGCTGCTATGGGCTGGGGGCTGATTATTTTGGCTTGGTTCATGTTATTCTTGGTTGTCATTCTTGGCAAAAAATCAGGACTCCTTATAGGATCAGAAATCAAAACTGCCAGTACCTCTTGGCTGCTCAGCTGTTTATTAAGTGCTGGTTTATCGTACGGCATGATATACATACTGTATCAGTGGCTCAACCCTGAGCACAGTGACATTTTACAAGGCTACCCCTATTTGGGGTATGGTTATGTACTTGCCATACTTTTAGCTGCTCTGGTTGCACCTTTTATTATTTATGGTAACAGGCATAAAGTTTTAAAATCAGAAAGTGGATTACCTGCCGCTGTTGTTTGGTTGATTGCATTCAGCTTATTAAGCCTCAAGCTGCCTGGCGCCAGTTACTTGTTACTGCCAGTCATATGTTCATTTACAATGATGCTAGTGATCCAAGTAAATGAAAAAACAGGCGTCAGTTTTGCTGTATTGTTTGCCACTGTGGGATTGTTAATATTGGCCCTGTTGTTGACCCTGTTACCTGTTGCTCTTGGTTTGAAAAGCACGTGGATTGCTGCACTGCTGCTAACCTCTTGTTTAAGCATGTTTGCCCCGATATTCGCTAACCACAACAAAAAGTACAGCTGGTTTTTATTGTTTTTACCTATTACTTTATTCCTTTGGATCAACAGCAATGACTCCATTTCTGAAGACAAACCATTACCCACAAGTTTGTCATACTTGTATGATGTTGATGAAGAACAAGGCTGGTTTTATAGTTTTGATCGAAATGACAATGCTTGGAATCAAGACCACTTTACTCAAACCTCAGACAAAGAAACCACAGACTGGTTTATCGACACGCATAAACAGGCGGCAAGGAAGCTTCAAGCTGCGAACGATCCGGTATCACTTAAACATGCAAAAATATCGGTGATTAATGATAAATTAAATAACAATCCCAGCAAACAAAACATCATTTATCAAGGCCATGAACACAGCAGCTTGGTTCAAATCTACAGCAACACTGACATCACCATAAAACAAATGAGCATCAATGGACGCTACACCATCAATGGCACACCAGTCAAAATACGCCAAGGCAGTCGGTTAATTGAATACCATATGGATGGTCAAAAAGAATTAAACATGCACGTCACTTTAGCAGATGGTGATGTGTTTGATTGGCAAGTCATCAGTCACCAGTTTGACTTATTGTCGAACCCTCAATTTGATATTCCTGAACGTCCCACTACGCAAATCCCAAAGCCTTTTATACTCACCGACAATACAGTGGTTTCACAAAGGTTTCAGATCAAAGCAACAGCACCACTTGATGCTGACATCGACATTGAGGTTAATTAATCATTTCTCTTGATAACAATCAACAATGGCCGAGCATCATTTTTTAGCTTGGCTTTTGGGCCTCTGTTGTTATCAAGCACAATGTAAAAATATTCATCATCTACAGCCAGCCCTTCAGCATGACCAAATTGTGTGTTTTGGTACTGATTGTCTGGGGCATTGACAATGTGCTCATAAGACCATTGTTTGGATTCTGTATAATTCCCACTTTCATCTTTTACCCATTGATGAATTAATTCTGCATTGCGGTGGAGGGCATAAACCTCACCTTTAAAGTGAAACAATCCAGTTAAATCAGGAATCCTGTCCTTGCTTAACGCGTGATCTGTTGTATTTAAAACATGGTTCTTTTGCCAAACCACTTGTGACAGCTTTTGATCTAATTGTACTTCTATCAATCCTCTGGGTTGTCGTTCAGCTGCCATCAGAAAACGTCCAGCTCCCATATAAGTCACAGCCTCTAAAGAGGCATTAAACACTTGAAACAAACCCGTCTTATGAGCCTCAGGAAAAAAGCTTGGACCATCTGGCACCCAAGAAATTTGACCGTCAGGTTGCACCCTAACTAACCGATGATGCGCTTCACTGACAACGAAAAAATCATCATCTACAACTGTCAATCCTTCTAAATCAAAGACTAAGGCACCAAGCTTTATGGCATCAAATGAAAGGTACGGCGTCATCATGGCCACATCTCCTTTAATTTCTATGCGGTAAATTTTGTTACTTTTATCTGATACCGTGAACAATTGGCCGTCTTTTATGGTTAAGCCAGAAGGTTCAAAACCACTCCTGGGTTCAATTGGATAGACTTTGAAATCTTCGATTTCTGGCATACCAAGCACATCAGCCCCAAGCACAAAACTTGAGGCTGAAATAGACAACAATAAAAACAGAAGTTTAAGGTGCTTCAAATCCATCTTCAAAAATCAAGTCAGTATCGACAACACAAGATTGATATCCCTGCAATTCAATGTCATCAATCACCCAATCACCTGCACCTGTATTCACATCTTCACCTAAGCGCCAGCGGAACTGCACTGTTTGACCATTAAAACCAGACAAATCAACCACCACTTCTTGAAAACTGCCCAGATTATCAACAAAAGCTGCTCGACCAGCCAATGGGTTGCTGCCACCTGAACTCAGTGTACCGTTGTAACCATTTTGAGTCATATGGTTGCCCAAATCTGACCAATTCTCTCCATAATCTATACTTATCTCTAATACACCACCATCATAGTCTACATTATTACTTTCAAAATCATGTTTGTGCATAAAGCTCAAAGTGGCATTTTGATCCAATGCGACCTCTGGAGAAATCAAATACTTATCAGTGGTTACTCCCACATCAGTAGCAACAAAAGCAGGACTGTTACTGACGCCGTCATTACCCTCAATCCGCCAATCATTTGTTCCTTGAGCAGCAGCAGCTGTCCAACCCTCAGCAGCAGCATCATTGAAACTGCTATAGGCATTCAGGTCATTCGAAATGTCACCACATTTCGGCATTAATTGCACATTTTGAGTCGTTGTTTGCTGTGCCACAACAGAGACACCATTAAAGGTCATGGCTTCGTAGCCTGCTTTTGAAACCATCAAATCTGCGGTTCTGAAAGTGGCTTGAATTTCATAAAAACCATTGGCATTGGTCGAAGTTTGTATACCATCATAAGCGACCTGTGCCAACTCAATAGGATCATTCGACCCAAGTTCTGTTACGGTCCCACTCAGAGTACCTAAATCGCCTGAATTCACCACATCAACAAAAAAGGCTGACGGCACACCCGTAGTACCTGAAGCATCTGTGGCCGTTATCCATACCAATTGTTTACCAGAGGGCACACCTGTTAATGGAATTTGTCCGGTAAAGTTCTCACTCTTGCTGTTAAATGACCCGTCTTGCGCAGCCATAGCCACAGCAGTCGCACCATTTTCCCAAGGAGGTGTGCCAATATAAGCTTGTACCGCAGTGATGTTTTGTGTGCTTTCTGTGCCGTTATTTTGATAAAAATTCAAATCAGTGGCCAAACCCTGAACAGTTAAGTTTTGACCAGAAGCTCCTTCTACAGGTATAGTTGGCAAGTTCTCAATCGTTGGGCCAGACGAATCTATATATGGTTGGCGAGATGCTTTGGCCGCATAAATTAATGCGGGCAGATTATCAGGCCAAATGGTTTCATTAAAAGTATCGCAACCTGTGTAGAAAAAACCATCTCCATGATCATCCAATTCAATGGTATAAGCCGCCACACCTAAAGTACCGTAAGCATTGTCATCTGATGCCCCGTCAGCACCTCCCAATGAGTCATTAGACTGTTCAGGTCGGTAACCTGTAAAATATGACATGCGACGAGCCAATGTCATGAGTTGATCATGATTGGGTGCTGGATTGGCAAAATCAGAATAGCCCCATGGGAATAAAGTTAACCCTGCTACATTGTGGATATCTAAATAGACTCCCATTTTGTTATCAGGAGCTGGTGTTGTTATGTCATTAGGCCTGTCATCAGAAAACAGTTGCTTGATGTAATTATCAATGGCTAAAGTTTCAGGTTCACTTAAAGCAGTTAAACCTCGAAAACTTTCACCACATTGTTGGCCACTCGAACCTGTACCTTGATTCCATAAAAAATTGAAATTCCGATTCATGTCCACACCTTGATGAGAACCTTGATAGCAATGGTTTTCATTGTAATTTTTTCTCTGATGGTATTGGAGCTCATTCTCAGCAATGATTCTGCCGTCGGGATTACCCTGTAACAATAAATGAATCTCGTGATGATCAACTAACCATGTGACGTCTGCATCCGTTCCATATTGAGCCAATAGAAAATCCGCAAATCGTGTCACGAGCTCAGCCGGCGGATATTCACGCGCATGAATCGACCCCATTGCATAAAGAATAGGCTTATTGTTAATGCCATTTATTTTGTTGGTGATTTTAACTATTTGCAAGTCATGTCCAGCAAAATCACTGTTTGCTTGGGTTTTATGCCATGTAGGACCAATATTAACCAGTTCAACAATATTGGGGTGATTGCTTTCCATGTCTGTCATGTCAGCATAAGTTTCTTCAACAGTCCGATAACAAGCAAAATTGGTAATGGCTTTGATGTTTTCATCCCAACTTCTGCCTTCAATCTGCGCAAAATGTTTTTCTAATTTTTGATGAACAGTTAAATTAAAGCCTGCTTTTGTCAATGCTTCATGTTCATTAAAGTTTTTTACAAGCATCAACACCGTTTTGTTTTTTTCATCAATTTTCCAAAAATCATGCTGCTCTTTAATGGCTAAAACATCGGCTTTGTCATCGTAGGATAGCAACATCGGCCAAGGTCCATCACCATGAAGCACAGGCTCATCGTTATTTCTGTGTTCAGCCATGGCTAATGAACTGATCAAGGTTGTGGCCAAAATGGCCTGTTTGGTTCTGTTTAATATTTTCATAGTTCCCGTCTTTTTTTGCCCTTTTCAATTAAGGCTTTTTATATTAAATTTGATGATGTGAGGCGACAGCTCTTGGTCTGTTTTCATGCCTCCTAAAATAATGAATTCATCATGGGCTTTTAATAAACCACGATGATCCATATTGGGTGATAGTTGATTGTCATTGCTTTGCCAGGTTTTCGTATTAAAATCAAAAACCCTGATACCAGATGAAGCTTGCGATGGCACGCCATCATAACCAATTCCGTTGTAATTATAGGGGTTGTCACTGCCGCCAACAAAAACCGCGAAGTGATTGTCGCTGGCGGCTGCCATGCGGTAATGTGCAACGCCTGAATAGTGATTTATGTCTTGCCAGTTGATTTGAGTGATGTCATTCTCATCAATGGCTCCTAATGCACAAACGGGTGAAGCCTCAAACCTTTTCTTTGATTCACTTTCCCAAATGACTTTAACGCCGTCGCAAACTAACATTTGGTTACCTACAATGGCAGCGGCATGTCCAAAAACAGCCGGTATAGGAAATGGTGTGGCTTGCTGCCACGTATTTTCTAGGGTATCAAAAACCTGCACCAAATCGACATTGTCGACGTCATGCCAACCACTGACTAAATAGATATAGCGATTCTGAAAGACCAAAGCCACACTGTCATCAACAGGCGTTGGCATTTCAGGCATGGCCCGCCACTCAAGGGTATCGCCATCTATTCGCCAAACCAAAGGTGAAGACTTTTCACTGCCATCAGCGGCAACGGTATAGCCACCAAATAAATAGACTTGATTGTTTACAGAGGCAGCCACTGATGCCAGAACGGCTGGCTGGCTGTTAGGCACGGTCAATGCTTGCCATTGTTTTTCACGCCATACCCATGCTTTGTTGGTCACATCGGCATGTGTTTTGTCATTGGTTAAACCGTTGAAAAAAAAGAATTGAACTTCACCTTGGTATGCCGTTTGTGCCACAGCGTGGTTACTGACAGGATATGGTAAATGTGAAATTTGAGTATGGATTGAAAAGGTTTTTAAGTGACTGGCGGGTTGATGACCCGAACAAGCCAACAAGAATAAATATAAACAGCTGAGTAAAGCCTGCTTCAAACAAAGCTCCGATACATGAACACACCACAACCTCCATGCCCTGTATCACCCATGCGTTCAGTAATGAATTCAAAACCATGTTTTTGGTATAAAGCTTGTGCTACTTTCATGGCAGGCGTGGTTTCTAAATACATACCTTTATAGCCACTACTTTTCGCCTCTGTTATGCATTTTTCAATCAATTCATGTCCGAGACCCAAACCACGAAGTTCGGATTTGAAATACATTTTTCTCAGTTCTGCTTGGTCTGCATCTCCCGCCAAAGGTGCATACCCTCCAGCACCACACACTTGACCATCCAGCTCTACAACAAAGAAATTACAGTTTTCAGGTTGATAATTGCCATACATGTCATCCATTTCAGGATCTACACCTGCGTAGCCTTCACCCACCAGACCATGCTCTGCCAGGACATCTAATACCAATGTCTTAACAGCGTCATTATCTTGTGGCTCTATGGTTCTTATTTGGACTGTCTCTTTCATTAATTTAAGGGATTAAATGTAACTGTCTTCGTCTCCAGCATCTTTCTTGAAGACCAGTTGACCAAAGTTATATACCAAAGTGGTCGTTTCATCCAAAGTATCTTGAATTAATTCTTCATAGTTTGACAAATGTTCACGCTCCATTTTGTCCAATATCACATGTTTTGACTTGGTTCTTGGGCTTTTACTGATCAATGCACAGCAGTCTTTGTAAGGTTCTCGACACAAATCAAACAAATCAAGCTCGGTCGATTTGGCAATAATCTCTTCTTTGTTATAAGTTAACAATGGACGCAAGATAGGTGCATCAATCGCACGGTTCATCGAGTTGATATTT
This sequence comes from Marinicella rhabdoformis, assembly GCF_009671245.1. NCBI lineage: Bacteria > Pseudomonadati > Pseudomonadota > Gammaproteobacteria > Lysobacterales > Marinicellaceae > Marinicella > Marinicella rhabdoformis. Next base: position 3,277 of record NZ_VTFS01000008.1, on the reverse strand, counting down.
TCCAATGTTTGTGAGGCCACCTGTCCTAAATTATCGCCAGTAACCAAAGCACCGGCTTCAATTTTGTCCATGATTCGCTCAGAAACCCTGGCCATAAAACGTCGAAACAAAATCAAATCATAGTCTAAGTCTTGCTCCAATAAAGCCATATCAAAATGCGTATAAGGCACAATAAATACACGAGATCGACCGGTCACTTCACTTAACTGTTTAACGATGCGTGCGATTTTATATTCCTCAACATCATTGATGTTGTGATGAGATGCAGAAAAGTGAATAAAGTCTACATTACAACCTCGGTTAGCCATCAACCATGCAGCAACAGGAGAGTCAAAACCACCCGACAACAAGGTCAACACCCTACCAGTAGAAGAAACCGGCAAGCCACCTGTTCCCCTTACTTTATTCAAATGAACTGCAGTGCCTCTTGAACTGACATCGACAAAAAAGAATTGATCTGCATGTTTTAAGTTAACTGTTTTCCACGGACTGGTCTTGAAAATGGTAGTAGCCAAAGCACGCTCAAAATCTTGTGAAGACATGCAGAAATTTTTATCACTCCGTTTCACGCGAACAGCAAAAGAATGGCCTTCAACATGATGCTGATTGGCCAGTTTGGTGATTAAATCGTGAATCGGCTGTAATTCGGGTGTTGAAGTGCGTAAAAAACGGTACTTTTGTTCATCAAACCAGTGCACCAAACTCATCCAAGCAATGCCCGGCACGCGCGCCAGTTCTGTTAATGCATGTTGAGAGACTGCTTCTTCCACTTCACCGACTTCAACAAATATGCGGTCATGAATTGATTTCACTTCCCAGTCATGACCAATAGAGGCCAGTTTCTTGCGCATGTTCTTGCGCAAACGCTTAACAAATTCGTTTCTGTTTTTGCCTTTTAATGCCAACTCAGCATAATGAACAACTATTTTATATTGCATACCTTTACCTGATGGCCTGTGTTAAAGCCAATTCCATTTTATTTATGGCTTGTTTTAATACGTCGATTGAAGTTGCGAATGACAAACGCACATAACCCGGGGCACCAAAAGGCGTACCCGGCACCACAGCCACACCAGCCTCTTCTAATAACCAGGTTGCCAGTTCGACATCATCATTGACGCCTTCAATCTTTGTCACCGCCTCGCTCACATCTGGAAAGGCATAAAAAGCACCATTTCCTGGCTGACATGAGATGCCAGGTAAACCATTCAATGCTTCAATTAAATAATCGTGACGTTCTTTGAAAGCCGCTTTCATCACGTCCAAACAGTCTTGTGGCCCATCATAAGCCGCTGTTGCTGCTGCTTGCGATATAGAACAAGGGTTAGATGTGCTTTGTGACTGTACTTTGCGCATTGCTGTGATGATATCAGCAGGTCCTGCCGCATAGCCAATTCTCCAACCCGTCATGGCATACGCTTTAGAGACACCGTTGATGATGACACAACGCGACCTTAATTCTGGACACAAGGCCACCAAATTTACCAACGGTTCGTCACCCCAGTAAATGTGTTCGTAGATGTCATCCGTTGCAACCATGACATGTGGGTTGGCTACCAGTACATCACCCAAGGCTTGTAGTTCTGCTTTGGAGTAAGCACGTCCTGTTGGGTTACTCGGTGAATTTAACATCACCAATTTTGTTTTTGGGGTAATGGCAGCAGACAACTGTTCTGCTGTTAATTTGAAATCAGCTGCTGCTGTGGTTTCAACAATCACTGACTCACCACCAGCCAATAAAGTCATGTCTGGGTAAGAAACCCAATAAGGTGTAGGAATGATCACTTCATCACCGACATTCAATACCGCACTGAGCAAATTAAAAATGCTGTGCTTGGCACCGCAAGAAACCAAAATTTCATTGGCTTTGTATTCGACTTTGTTTTCACGAGATAGCTTGCCGATGATGGCTTGTTTTAATTCAGGCGTACCATCCACGGCTGTGTATTTTGTTTGACCTGCTTCAATTGCTTTTATGGCTGCAGCTTTAATATGCTCAGGTGTGTCAAAATCAGGTTCCCCTGCCCCCAAACCTATCACATCCTTACCTGCTCGTTTTAATTCAGCCGCTTTCATACTCACAGCAATGGTGGCAGAAGGCTTCACTTTTTTGATCAAATCAGCAACAAAATCACTCATGACAATCCGGTTAAAATCGCAAAAGTGTTTATCTTATGCGCCAACCCAAATATGGCAAGGGATTTCTTTAGAATATACAGCTATAGGGCCTTAACACAGGGACTTATTTTTATTTGCCACACAATGCTGGGTTAGATTTCAGCAACTATTTTAATTTTATGCAATGACAGTTCAAAGTCACCCACCTGTTTATCCGTCATCATGATACCAAATTGCGTGACGTTTCGAAGGTTCAATTCAGGCATATTTCTCAATACCCTGCCGCGATAAGTTGGAACAAATTCACTTACAGAGAAGGTAAATGTTTGTGTTTTTCCTGCAACTGTTTTGAATGATTGAGCATAAGCTGCCCCATCAAAACCTCGATCAGTTCTGAGTCTTAACTGATAGACCTTTCCATCACCCAAAACTTTAAGTTTGATGAACTGCCCAGATACTTTGTCACTGAATGGCCAGATCATTCGAACCGAAGCAAAACCGCCATTATTTTTTAAAGAAACTACACCATTAAACACAGCCGCATCTTGTCCAACCCGTAACTGACTGACGGACCGACCTCCCATCACACTGTCATTGACCACACCATAATACTGTTCATTTAAGTTCTTAAACTCATAACTATTTGAATATGCATCTGTATTCTTTGCACTGACCATACTTGCCACCATTAATATTTGTAAAATCATTATTGTTCTCTGTATTCAAAGTATTTAGCTTAATTCTGCACTGTGAAAATTGTGTGAACACATTTTCTTCACTTGCTCACATTGGAACGACATCCCACTGATTAATATATGCAGCACGATCCGAGAACAAGGACGTATGACTTCAAATTAATATTAACTTTTAAAACGAGACAAATCATGAACACTATTTACAAAATTTATAAATTATCTACAGTGCTTTTCATTACTTTATTAGGCGCCAATGCAATGGCAGGTGGTTACGGCAAAGCCAAACAAAAAGACATCGTTGATACTGCAGTAGCAGCCGGTTCATTTAATACTTTGGTCGCGGCAGTAAAAGCAGCAGACTTAGTTGATACATTAAAGGGTGATGGTCCTTTTACAGTATTTGCTCCCACTGATGAAGCTTTTGCTAAACTACCAGAGGGCACCATTGAATCATTATTGAAACC
>NZ_VTFS01000007.1 GCF_009671245.1 Marinicella rhabdoformis | reverse complement strand
AACCACCTGAACCCATCTCGAACTCAGAAGTGAAATGTAGCATCGCCGATGGTAGTGTGGGAGTTCCCATGTGAGAGTAGGACATCGCCAGGATCTTATACTAAAAAAGCCTCAACATATGTTGGGGCTTTTTTTTGCCTGAAAAAAATATATATTATACTTACGCTGGTCATTTAACCGCGTTACGGCCCTTTGGCCTAACTTAGGTTCGCAAGCTCACCATCAGGTATCTTCTGCGCAGATGAATTAGATAAGCACGTCATCGATTCCGGCAAATCGGGATATTTTCAGGATGTTTTTATGAAAAAGCCTCAACATCAGTTGTTTTTTATTTTGCTTAAACTTTCTAAAATAAACAGGCAAAAAAATACCCATGAATGGCATGGGTATTTTTTGTTAAACTTGATTTACAGTATGATGTTTTTTGCCGGAGCCCTGAGGTTGTAATTAGAAGACATACTGGAACCGTAAGCTCCTGTATTAGCGATTAAAATAACATCGCCTTCCTCTGTTTTAGGCATTTTTCTATCTATCCCTAAAATATCTCCAGTTTCACACATGGGGCCAACAATATTGGCTGTGTATTCTGCACGTTTTGATAGTTTTGATAAGTTGGCTATGTTATGCCAAGCGCCATACAATGCGGGTCTGATCAAAGAATTCATCCCTGTATCAAGGCCAATGTAACCTTGTTGCCCTTTCCATTTAGTTTGTGTTACTTTGGCCAATAAAACACCTGAATGAGCAACAATAAAACGACCAGGCTCTATCCAGATATTTATATTGGGATGTTGAGATTTGAAATCCTCTAAAATCTTATTGAAAGCTTCGAAATCTAACCCTGTATCACCTGGGTTTTCTTTAATACCTAAACCGCCACCAATGTTGAGAACAGTTGCGGTTGGAAATAAAGGTAAGCAAGACCCCAAGTAATCGACTATTCGTTTCCAATTTTCGTGGTCTAAAATGCCACTACCAGAATGGGCATGCAAGCCTTTGACTTTGATGTTGTGTTTTTTACATTGTACAGATATGGCATCTAATTCATTGGCTGGAATGCCAAATTTCGATTGTTCACCTGCTGTTCTCACATAGCGATGGTGTCCGCTACCATGACCAGGGTCAAGCCGCAACATGACTTCTTGGTCAGCAAAAATTTCTGCCCATTGATAGAGAATATAGGGGTTATCAATAGTGACTAAAATACCTTGATCGATGGCATCTATATATTCTTGTTTTGGAGCGAAATTTGGCGTGAATAATATGTTTTCCTTTGTAGATTCGCCGCAACATGCAGTAACGCGTTCGATTTCTTGTGGAGAAACGGTTTCCATTGAAACGCCTAAATCATGTATATGTTGAAGGATTTCAGGGTGACTATTGGCTTTACAAGCATAATGAATTTTGTCAACAGCTGTTAATGATTGTAGCTTGTTTACTTGAGTGGTTATAGTTTCTAAATCATAAACATAGCAAGGTGATTGATTTGAGGCAATGGTCAATAATTTGTCAGATGCAGTATGCCACCAAGGGATAATTGGAGGAGCTTGCTTGTCTTTTTGTTGCTGTAGTTGTTGCCAGCTGGGACCAAAGTTTGCCACTGTATCATCTTTAGGTATAAGAACTTCATGTAAGGCACGGCCGAGCTTGTCAGCTTGATCTTCATCGACAACAAATGTTTGGTTTAAGTCATTAGATGATTGGGTGGTAATGTATATTCGCTGATCTGCAAATGTGGAAATTACAGGTGCTATTTTATCTGCCATAGCACGGATTCTATAGCCTACTAATGTTACTGCTGAACAATTTTTTATAACTTCAACTGTGCCCATTTGCTTTAATCGTGTTGACAATTGCTGCAAAATTTCATCATCAATGCTGTTATCTGCCTTATCTAATGAAAGTGTTACATTGGTTTGAGACGTTGATATTAAGTCAACAGAGAGTCCCAGTGATTTGAAAATATTAAACATATCTCCCAAAAATCCCGCTTGATGCCACATATTTATAGATTCTAATGAAACCAAGGTCACTTGGTGACGGGTGTTAATGGCATAGACCATGGGTTTGGTAGCTTGGTAGTCATGTGATAAAACTGTACCAGGTGAATTTGGAGATTGCGTGTTTTTTATGTGTAATGGAATGTTTCCTTGTTCAAGTGGCAATATACACCTGGGGTGAAGTACTGCACCACCACTGGCAGCGATTTCTCTTGCTTCTTGGTATGCCAAGTGAAGTAATAATCTGGCATTGGGGTTGGCCCTTGGGTTTGCGCTGAAAATGCCATGAACGTCGGTCCAAATTTCTAACTTATGGGCATTTAATAAAGATGCAATATAAGCTGCAGACGTATCAGAGCCACCTCTGCCAAGCACCACTGAATTGCCATCGCTGTCTTTGGCAACAAAACCAGGCATCATATAAAGATTTTGAGACAGTTGTTCATTTAATGATTGATTATGAGTAACATCACATTTTGCGGACAGCACTTGGCTTCTTTTATTCCTTTTATCTGTTGTGCTCGCAATCAGCACTTGAGTAGGGTCAAAAGAATTGATATTGATAGATCTTTTTAAGTATTCAACACAAATTTCATGAGTAACCCATTCACCCCATGACAAAATTCCAGCTTCTTGATGAGGATTTATGTTCTTATGCGCGGTTAAAGTATTTAATTTGTTTAATGCTTGATTAACAATTTCATGGTTGATAGAAAATAAATTAGCCATGTCAAATACGCGATTATGTATGAATGACATTTGCTTTTCATCACCTGTTAACAACAGTTCTAATGCATTGGTCAATCCACTGAAAGCTGAATGAACAAGCATGACCTTGTAACCAGACTTATGGTGTTTGTCTATGATCGATAATATTTGTTGCCATTGATCAGAACCCGAGACTGAAGTCCCACCAAATTTTATGACTATCCAATTGTTCATGAGGGCAAGATTGTTAAAAAAAATAAACTTTAGAGAAAAAGCTTAAGCCATGCAAGTAATATCGTTTAATATGACAATTGAATATAAACAAGTATTAAATGATGACAGATAAAACTAAATTAAAATGGCAAGATGTTCGCTGGTTGTGTGATCCAGATGTACTAAATTTTAACAATACTACTGAAGTAGAGCCTGTGACTGAAGTGGTTGGTCAAGACGATGCATTAGAATCATTACAGTTTGCTATAGATTGTGATGCATATGGACAAAATGTATTTGTGAGGGGACTGTCAGGAACTGGCAGGATGAGCATGGTTTCAAAAATTTTAAGAGATGTGAAACCTAAGTTAAACAATAAAAAAGAACATTGTTATGTGGCAAATTTTGAACAGCCAGACAGACCCAGATTAATTTCGCTCGCAGCCGGAGAGGGTGTGAAATTTAGAAAATCAATTGATCAATTGTGTGCTTTTATCAATGATGATTTAAAGAAAACAATGGATTCAGAAGCGTTATTAAAACAAAAAAATAATGCTGAAGAACAATTACAGAAGCAACTTGATACCTTAGCAAAACCTTTTGAAAAAGAATTAGCTGAAAATGAAATGGCGATGCTTAATGTTAAAACGCAACAAGGTGAACAAACCATTATTGCACCAATAATTGATGGCAAAGTTATTGATCCAAATTCATGGCAGCAACTGATTTCTGATGGAAAGGTTGATGAAGATACTCAAAAGAAATTGATGGAAACACAACATCAATACAGCAAAAAATTAGATGAATTTGGTAGGAAAGTTAACCAAGTCAGAGAACAGGGAATGCTGGAAATCAGTAACTTAATGGAATCACACACCCGTGATGAAATTAAAAGGCAAACTAAAGGACTGAAGAGAAAGTACTCTGAACCCGCCGCTATAGAGTTTTTAGTGGATATAGAGGAAGATGTCATAGATGCATTTTTTTACAGAAGGCAAAAGAATTATGACCCTTTTGAGCGCTATGCTGTCAACGTTCTTTTGCATCAATGTAATGACGGAAAAGCACCAGTTTTAGTAGAGAGAGTACCTTCGTTACAAAACTTATTAGGTACAATTGAAAGTAAATGGGCTGAAAATGGACCGGTTATGGCAGACCACATGAGTATCAGAAGCGGTTCGTTATTGGCTGCAGATGGTGGGTTTATAGTCCTTGATGCTCGTGATTTATTAACAGAGCCAGGGGCGTGGAGAACATTGATTAGAACATTAAAGAGCCGGTATTTAGAGATAGTGCCAGCGGATATGAATTGGCCCGGGCAGCCAGCACTCAAACCTGATCCAATTCCTGTGGAATTTAGGGTTATATTGCTCGGTGATTCAGGTGTTTATTATGGTTTAGACAATCAAGATCCAGATTTTCCAGAATTATTCAAAGTATTGTCAGACTTTGATTCTGTTATTCCTCGTAATGAAATAGGCTATAAACACTACGCCGGTGTAATAGCAAAAATTATCAAGGAAGATGGGTTGTTGCCATTTAAAAATACTGCGGTAGCAAAATTAATAGAACATGGAGCCAGGGTGTGTTCTCAAGGAGGCAAACTCACTGCTAAGTTTTCAAGAATAGCTGATTTAGCACGTGAAGGCGCGTTTGTCGCATCTCAATTGGGAAATGAAGAGGTGAGCGCAGACCATGTATCAACAGCTGTTAAAAGGACAAAAAAACGGGCAGGATTGCCTGCAAGGAAATTCCAGGAAAACTTACAAAACGGCACGATAAATTTAGAAACGGAAGGCGGCGTGGTAGGACAGATCAATGGTTTGGCGGTCATTCATGCAGGGCCAATCGTGTACGGGTTTCCTTCACGAATTACCACTTCAATTGGTCCAGGCCGAGCAGGTGTAATAGACATTGAGGGGATGTCTGGTAAATCAGGGTCAATACACACAAAAGGATTTCACATTTTAGGAGGGCTGTTACGTCATTTGATGCCGGTAGAACACCCATTGACTTTCTCCGCATCTATCGCATTTGAACAAAGTTATGGAGGTATTGATGGAGATTCAGCCTCTGGTGCAGAGTTTTGTTGTTTAATTTCAGCATTAACTGGACTGCCAATTAACCAGGGATTTGCCATGACTGGAGCGATTGATCAACATGGCCGATTGCAAGCCATCGGCGGTGTTAATGAAAAAATAGAAGGCTTTTTTGACACCTGTTCACAAAGAGGGTTGACTGGCAAACAAGGCGTCATTATTCCTGCCTCAAATGCAAAAGAATTGATGCTTAGGTCAGATGTACAAGACGCTTGTCGTGCGAACCAATTTTCAATTCATGCAGTGTCTTATATCTCAGAAGCCATGGAAGTTTTGATGGAAAAAGAAGCGGGTGTTCTGATTGGAGGAGAATATCCAGATGAAAGTATCATGGGATTGGCAATGAAAAAAGCCAAAGAATATTGGTATTTAACACAGCCCAAAGGGTAAAATTCAGCTTTTTGTGACTCAGTTGATTGTGCGCTGGGTCACATTCTTGAATTAAATTTTATAAAAGCGCGATATCTTGCTGATTTTTCTTGTTATTTAAAAAATCATTTGTTAGCATTAAGATATACGAAACTTTTTCTTTTGGTACATGTCAAAAGGCATCTAAACGGTTATTGGGGATTGAAGTGGTTAAAAGCTTTTCTATCATGGCATTTATTTTGATGTTGTCTACTGTAGCGACAGCACAACAAAGTGTGAGCAAAGGATACAAACCTTTCAATTTGATAGAAAGTAACAAATCATTTAGCCAAAACAATCAATTCTTTGCCATTCCTAATACACAGCAAGGTTTCAACCAAAATACATACAACTTTCTGAACTCCCAAAATAAAGGTTACTCTGTTCATTTTAACCAAGACACTGTTTTTGGTGATGAAATAGTTATGGGTATGAAATTTTCAGACCTGCTATCTGTTAGGTTGAACTTAGTTGATGGTGATCAACCATTTTCTATTTTTTCAGGTGCAACAGGGGCCGAATTGAGAAATAAAACCAGTGACAATGACCTGACTGGCTATCAATTTGGTGTCAGTTCTGTGGTTAAAATAGGCTCTCAATGGCGATTGGGTTTTGATATGGGTAAGGGGCAGATTGATGGTGATGCACTTGGGCTTTATCAAGATGATTTGAATACAACCAGCCTAGGTTTTGGTGTTCGCTATAACCAATTTGGAGCCACAGTTAATTCTGACTTTTACAGTAGATCTTCTAATGATTTACTGGAACAGTCTACAATGGATATCACTGTAGATTGGCACTTTACCAAAGAGGGAAGTATTTCATTTGGTGCCAGAAAAAGTATAAATGAAAACTCAGGTGACTCTATTTTAGACCAGTTTACTGGTACCGTCCCTTATATCAAATTCAAACATAACCTGTAATTCATGCGCCAGACTATTTGGTTACTGCTATTGCTGTTGTTGTCTGCTTGTCATAAACAAAACACTAAACCTACGACTTTCCAAGTTAACCCCATTTCAAGTCAAAACTGGCAAATGTCGGGTAAGATGTCTTTTTCTGATGGAAATGAGGGTGGCAGTGGAAGAATAAAGTGGAAAGAAGTGGATGGCAATATCATAGCAAAATTCACTGCACCCTTAGGACAGGGTAGTTGGGATTTGGATGAGCGGCTTGGATTGATTCAGAACAATAAAGGACAATCATGGTCAGGCAGTAACATGGGAAAACTGTTAAAAGAACAACTCGGCTGGGAGGTTCCTTGGATTGCTTTAAAACAAAGCATTAAAGGTTTGGACGTTGTAAATAAGCAGACTAAAAGTGGAGATTCACTTGTGTTTTATAAGCAAGGTTGGAAGGTTGAGTGGAAAAAAATCAAAAAAGTTAATGGCTTTATGCTGCCACACAAAATCTACCTGCTTAATGAACCCTATTCAGTAAAAATAGCTGTGAAAACTTGGTTGTTAGACTGACTTTAATGGAATCCATAACAACAATTAGCCCGGCCAAAATCAATTTAATGCTGCGTGTATTAAATCAAAGGGGTGATGGCTATCATGAACTACAAACTGTATTCAAATTATTAGACTGGGGAGATCAGATGATCTTCACATTCAATGATTTGGATGGTGACTCAAAAGTATCTATAACAGGGTTCAAAAATTTATTACTTGAAAATAATTTAATCTATCAAGCAAGTGAGTTACTCAGGCCGTTTATTCAAACCCCTTTTAATGTGGCCATTGATGTTAAAAAAAGCATTCCACAAGGTGGAGGTTTGGGTGGGGGCAGTTCTAATGCGGCTACTACGCTGACCATTTTAAATGCACATTGGGGCTGTCAGTTAAGTCAAGAGGAATTGATGGCAATGGCATTAAAATTAGGGGCCGACGTTCCCTTCTTTGTGTTTGCACATGATGCCTTGGCAACAGGCGTTGGTGAAAATTTGTCACCAATTGATTTGCCAGTAAAGCATGTATTGCTGCTGTTTCCTGATTGTACAGTGACAACTGGTGATGTATTCAAAGACAGCAAGCTAAAAAGAAATCAGTTGGCAGTTTCTGAAAAGCTCGTTTTGAATGAATCATCATGGATTAATGATTGTTTGCCGGTTGTGTTATCAAACTATCCTAAAATCAAAAAAGTGTATGATGGTGCCAGTGTTGATTACAAAGTATATTTGAGTGGGACGGGTTCAACGCTGTTTATACTTTTTGATGACATTAGCCAAGCTGAAAAAGCTAAAAAAATGGCACAAGCGATATGCAAGTGCCATTTGATTAATGCAAAAAAGTAGTTAATTTACCTGATACGTTTAACTTTTACGCCTCGATTGCCATCACCTTTTAACAACCAAGAGCCCATCATCATAGGTTCTATGGTGATGTTTTGTGTTCCGTCGTTTTTGAGGTTCATGCGTCCACTTTGAATTTGTTTCCATACTTGACCATTGGTCAATTTATAAAAAGTATTTCCGAGTGGGTCTTTATAGAATTTTTCTAAAGTGGCAACTATTGTTTCCCGTTTGGATTGTTCTTTTAGCTCAAATCCTGCGTTGGACTGTCTTTCTTCTTTTTGAATGGTTTTATGTTGGGTACTTAACCACTGTTGTAGTGATTTAATTTCACTTTCAGACAGTTTATAAAGCCCTGTTTTGTTTTTGTCTGAGTCAGACATTGTTGATAAATCTAAAGTTCGATCTGCGGCAGTTGAGCTGTTTGAAAATATAAAAGCAACTATTGTAAAAATGTATTTCATACCCTGGTTTAGTTTGTCAAAGGAAATCATGATACAACAAGAAGAGTATGTGTAAATGAGAAATATGGAAAAATAGTCAAAATTGAGTAAATTTATAGCAGTTTATAACAATGATTTAACACCTAAAAATCAAAAAACAGTAAAATGCGAATTGCGAAATGTTAAAAAATATAATCCACATGATTAAGAAAATAAAACAATTGTTTATACTTTCTGCTGTCAGTGCATCATGTATGCCTGTAAATGCAGAACTGTTATTAAAGCTTGATGAAGCTACTTTGGGAAATACGCCGATGCCTATTTCTGAAAATATCGATTATGACATCCTTGGTCATCAAGTACAGGTGACAACAAAGTATCCAATGATCTGTAACCAGATAGAGGGTTCTGCTACTGCTTCTCAGTTAACTGTAGCAGTCAATTCTCCAAATAAAGATTCGGCCACTTCAGGTTTGGTTGGTTTATTACAGTCTATTGATTATGATATTGCTGGTGGAAAAATCTCAATGCAGTCTGAAAACTTGAATAAGTCCCTTTGTTTGGCTTCAACACTCCATGATGTGATACATGAATCTGCATTCGAAGGAAATGATTGGGAGCAAGAATATTCCAACCACTTTTCTTTTACTGGAATTCAAGAATCAAGACCGGTGAATACTTTATTCACTGTAGGTACTGAGTATGTCAATACTACAGGTATGGTTTTAGAGCTGGATTATATTGATTTTTGGCCTTCATCAGAATTATTGGATGTTTATGCCAATCATAATGGAACTTTTTGTGAGATATATGATGACCAAGAAGATTTGGTTGGCTCGTGTCCTGTAGACCTGAATGAAAGGGGAAAATATGCCAATATTTGGCTACAACCTGGCTATAAAATTGTAACAACAAATAATTTGGTAATTCATCCAAGTTCAGTGGTAGGAAAAAACCTGTATTTAATGACAGCTGTTTTCACCAAAGTTAATACCATTCAATCAGGAGGTCAAAATCAATCCTTTAGTGGAGTTGAATTTATAGAAGCTAAAATAAAAGTAGCGCCAACGCCTTAAAAAAAATGCTAAACTTACAGAGAGCAGCCTAAGGGCTGCTTTTTTTTTGAGAACGAAATGACTCCAGAAAGATTTAAAAATTTACAGCAGGTATTGTCACAACGTCAAATGGACTTAACTGTGTTAATGGATGGTGTGCATAAGCCGCATAATTTCAATGCCATCATTCGAACCTGTGATGCCATAGGTGTTTTTGAAGCCCATTTGGTTCCTGTTGAAGGTGGTTATAAACCTTTTTCAATTACGGCCAAAGGTGCACAAAAATATGTCTATACACACAAGCATGAAACAGTTGAAAAAGGCATTGAACATCTCAAATCTGAAGGAAAGCAAGTTTTAGCGGCACATTGGTCTGAAAAGGCAGTAGATTTTCGCACCATAGATTACACCAAACCAACAGCTATTGTTATGGGCTCGGAATTACGCGGCTTATCAAAAAAAGCAGCTGATGCAGTTGATCAACATGTGACGATTCCCATGATGGGTATGGTGGAATCTTTGAATGTTTCAGTGGCTTGTGCAGTGATATTGCATCAAGCCCAAGAGCAGCGTCTGAAGGCGGGTTTGTATGATACTCGTGCGTTGTCAGATGCAGATTATGAGCGGTTATTATTTGAATGGAGTTGGCCTAAGATTGCTAGATTATGTCGCCGTTTAAACAAGCCTTATCCACTCTTAAATGAAGATGGGGACTTTAATAAATTTTGAAACTTATCACAATGGATGATTTCTTTAATCGGGTCTGGCCAAGGCTCTTTGGTATTTAATTGCCCTTTTGAAAAGTGCGATTGAACCGATTGAATAAATGCTTGATGTCTGGTTGAGTGAATGTATTTGGATGCAAGTAAATGAAGGGTTTGGCCTGTGGCTAGGCATTCATTCACCATGTTGATGCTGTCAGATGTGACATAAAACATACCTGAGTTGACTAACAATTTTGAATATGGATTGTCTCCATCAGTTTGGTCTAGCCAAATATCGGGCGAATCCATTTGAGTGCTTTGTCTGATGATACATTTGGCCTGATGACTTAATCGAGGAGAGCCACAAATGATAATGTTAGTATGTCTTTTTTTGATTTTATCCCAGTCTTTAATCCATTGTTTTTTCCAATAGCTTTTTTCTGGATTGCCTAAAATAACGGCTGTTGATTGGCTATGGTTTGCTTGTAGTGATTGTGGTCGGATGTTGTGAATACTGCCTGTAAAGCAACATATGTTATCTCCTACTAAGCCATCATGTTTGGGCAATAACAGCAAATCATAATCTGACAACTTGCCTTTGGGGTTCAAAACATGAATGTGTTTACAACCAGTTTGTTGTTTGACTTTACCCGCGGCGGCGGCGGCTTGACGGCCACAGCTGATTACCAGATCTGGGGGCTGATTGAAGTTGGGAGAGCCATTAAGCCAATTGGTTTGTTGTATTCTGTGCCCAATCTTATTGGGCGCCAATAACTTTTGAATCCAGGTGCTTTGAAAAGTGAATATCATGGTGTGGTGAGCAGAAATATCGGCCACACTTTTGCTTTGAATTTCATGGCCTTTACGACCGTCCGAAATGACCCAGCACAGATTTACTTTATTCAAAGGTGTTCACCGTTTATAATGACCATCCCATTATAAGTGCCACTTTGTGTTTTGCAAAGCCGGTAGAAAAACGTATTTGCGAGAATGATATGACTAACAAACCAGCCAACAGTGAAAAAACATACTATGTCAGTAAATCTGACTTGCCTGTTTCGTGTCCGGGACCTGAGATGATAACCTGGAATTCTCATCCAAAAGTTTACCTTCCAATTGAAAAAACTGGCGAAGCCGTTTGTGAATATTGCGGTGCCAAATATGTACTGAAAGCCGACTAAACCATGTTGCAGCAACCCATTCGGGTGTTACAAATATTGCCTGCTTTGCATGTAGGTGGTGTGGAGCGTGGAACGCTCGACTGGGCTATTGCTTTGAAGCAAATGGGGCATATACCTTTTGTGATATCCGGTGGTGGTCATGGCGAAAAATGCTTGAAACTTAATGGAATCAAACACATCACATTGCCTGTTGGTAAAAAATCTTTAAAGTCTTTGCTTTTGGTGAAGCATTTAAGAAGATTATTTATTGAGTTAAAAATAGATGTTGTTCATGCCCGTTCACGTTTGCCTGCTTGGTTGAGCTATTTGGCGATAAAAAAAATGGCGCATAAACCTGCCTTTGTCACCACCCTTCATGGATTGCATACAGTGTCTCCATACGCCAGTGTGATGTCCAAAGGAGATGCGGTAATAGCTGTATCTAAAACGGCAAGTGCCTATTTAACAAAACACTTTAGCCATCATTTGAAAACGCCACCTGTGGTAATCTATCGTGGGATAGAACACAAAGAGTTTCCTTATGGGTTTCAATCAAGTAAAGATTGGTTAGCCCAAAAGGCACAACAATTCCCAGAACAAATGACCCTAAAGAAAGTGCTCTTACCAGGTAGGTTCAGTGAAATAAAAGGAGGAATGGGATTAATTCCTTGGTTGGCCTCAGCGGATACAAATTTTAGGTTGATGCTTAATGCCTACCCCGAAGAGAGCAAGTTCAGTCGAAAATTCTATGATGCTTTATTAAATGCTGGATTGTCCGAACGTGTGATGTGGCTAGGTATAGAAAGAGACATGAAGCAACTTTATGCATGGACAGATGTGGTTTTGTCGGTCAATAAAAAACCCGAAAGTTTTGGTAGAACAGTATTGGAAGCTTTAAGTATTGGCTGTCCTGTCATTGCTTTTAATCATGGGGGTGTTTCAGAAGTGATGTCTGAACTGTTTCCGCAAGGTTTGGTTTCTGTTAATGACTGGTCAGAGTTGTCTGAAAAAATCAATTTATTTATTCAGGATCCACCAAAGGTGTCTCCTCATGATTTATTTAGTAACACGGAGCAGTTTGAACAAACCCTAACAGTCTACAAAAGGTTGTTAAGCAAAAAATGAACATGCCCAGTGAAATCAAGCGCAAATCAGTCGATACAGACTGGGGTATAAAAACGGTATGTTTTTTGTTGTTTTTGGTTCCTGTTTTATTGCCGTTTGGACGCCTGTATGAGTTGCCGGTGTTATTGTTGTCTGTTTTCGGCTTAATTCATGCAATCAAAGGTCGGCATGAATTGTCTTCAAACCATACCGTAAAACTATTCAGTTCAGTCTATGCTTTGTATTTTTTGTTGATGTTTGTTGCATCAATAGATTCATATTGGCCTGATAAGTCCTGGTTGGTGACATGGGGGTCATTACGATTTTATTTTGCCGGTTTGGCTGTTTTGCTGTTCTGCTCTGAAAGCAAGTATAAAATACATTCAACATTACTGATGTCAATCACGGTATTGATGACATTTTGGTCAGTAGATGCCTTGGTGCAATACCTATTAGGCCATGATCTGTTCGGCATTCAATCATACCCTGGCCGATTGTCTGGTGTTTTTGGAATGAATGTTAAGTTGGGGCCGGTTTTGGCGTTATTTTTGCCTTTTGCTTTGATGTATTTAAAACAAAAATCTCCGTGGTTACGGTGGTTGGTTGTGGCTGTGTTGCTGTTGGTCATTGTATTAAGTGGAACACGTTCTGCTTGGTTGATGGCAGCTTTTGTTATGTTGGCTTTTTGGTGGACTCAAGTTAAAGGTCGTCGATTGGTGTTGATGGTTAAGTCAATGTTGTTTCTCATGGTGGCTACTTTATTATTATGGAAAGTTTCACCAGATTTTAAACAAAGACTGGAGCGCAGCGCAGCAGTCTTTCAAGGTGACAGTGCAGGTCTGGATTTTGCATTGGCTGATAGGTTACCTATATGGCAGACGGCCTGGGAAATGATTAAAGCACACCCTTTGAATGGCGTAGGACCTAGGGCATTTCGCAAAGCTTACCCCGATTATGCAGCTAGCAATGATGTCTGGCTGGCTCAAAATACCCAAGGGTTGCATGCTCACCATTGGTTATTGGAAGTGATGGCAGAAACAGGTGTGTTTGGTTTGTTGCTTTTTTCTGCCATGGCCTTTATCCTTATTCAAATCATGATCAAGCATAAATCAAACCAGTGTTTGTGGGCGCCAGCTGTGGCCTTGGTTGCGGCTTTTTTGCCGGTGGTGTCTTTGTATTCTATCTTTTCTTCATTTTGGTCAATGTGTCTTTGGTGGGTTTTGGTGTTGTTTTTTGTGGCGGTGAAAGATGATTAAAATATCGGCAGTTGTCACCAGCTTTAATTCAGAACAAACCATTAAAAAATGTTTGCAGAGCCTGGCATGGGCAGATGAAATCATTATTTTAGACTCGTTCAGTGAAGATAAAACTTTGGATTTCATTAACGAGTTTAAAGAAACATTTGCCAATAAGGTGCAGTTTCAACAAGTTGAGTTTCAAGGTTTTGCGAAACAAAAGCAAGCCGTGATAGACTTGGCTTCTCATGATTGGGTGCTGTTGTTGGATGATGATGAGTGTTTAACGCCCAAAGCGATAAAAAAAATTAAAACATGGCGGCAGTCTATACCCAAAGCGCATGCTTTTGCTTTGCCCAGAATTGAATGGGTGTTTTGGCATTGGTCTCATCCTTGGGTCAAAAGAAATGAATTCGTCAGGTTGTTTAATAAAAAACATGCTTATATGAGTCAGGACTTGGTTCATGAATCTATTCAAGTGGAAGGTAAAACTAAACGACTTTATGCGCCATTTAAACACTTTAGTGAAACATCAATTCAATTGAAGCTTGATAAAATAAATCAATATTCAGCATTGGCGGCAGAACAAAAATTTCAGAATGGTACTCGTTGTAGTGGGGTGAGGTTGATTTTTTATCCTGTGTTTTACTTTTTCAGACAGTACTTTGTCAGGCGACAAATCTTTAATGGCTTTGCCGGCCTCATCAAAGCCACTTTGAACAGTTATTATGCCTATTTAAAATACGCCAAATTGTATGAGCTTCAAAAAAAGAAAGACTGACTTTTGGGTGATGCTGGCCAAAAGGCTTTGCCAGCTTCCATTGTCGCTTCAGATGCGTGTTGGGCGAACCATGGGACGCCTGTTGTATTGGATACCTAATAAACGAAAAAAAATAGCGCATGCCAATATTAAACACTGCTTCTCTACTCTGGATGCTGCTGAGCAAACTGAATTGTTAAAAGCCAATATGGTGGCCACAGGTCAAGGTGTTTTTGAAATGATGTCAGCTTTGTGGGCGCCGGAAAAATATGTGGCCAATCGCTTTGAAATCAAAGGTTTGGGTCGGCTGAAACAAATGTTGGCTGAAGGTAAGGGTTGTCTGCTATTGAGTTGTCACACCACATCAATAGAATGGGGTATACGTGGCCTTAATCATGCTTTAAAGGCCGCAAATTTACCCGTTGGCCACATGATGGCACGAGCCAATAACAACACGCAATTAGAAGCGCATTTTGTGGTAGCAAGGAAAAAATTTGTTGATCAATTGATTGATAAAAAGGATGTGCGCACTTTACTCAAATCCATTAAATCAGGGCATGGTGTGTATTATGCACCCGACCAAAATTTTTCATACCAGTGTGAATTTATTTCTTTTTTTGAGCGGCCTGCAGCCACTGCCACAGCGCCGGCCAAACTAACCCAAAGTGCCAACATCAAAGCAGTACCCTGGTTTTGTTTCAGAACAGGCCCTGCCCAATGGGTGGTTGAAATTTGTCCAGAGTTGCCGAGCATGGGTTCTTCGGATTACAGCCAAGCATTGACCGAGATGAACCAACTGTTTGAAGAAAAAATAAGACAATATCCAGAACAGTACTTGTGGGTTCATCGGCGTTTTAAAAATCAGCCTGAAGGTGTTGAAGGGATTTATTGAAACTAATACAGCCTTATTCTTGGATGCCGCTGAGGCATCTTGTCAGCAATTTTTTGCTTTGAATCAAGGCATTGAAAAACAGATACAACAGAGCCAGGCTGTTCAATAAGCAAAACACATAAACCAAAGGTTCTGCCCAAATATTGTTCCCCGTATCAATACCATAGCCAACTTCAACCCCTCGCCAAGTCATGCCAAGTAATGCAGGTATCACTGCAAAAGCAAAACACAGCCAAGCTGCTGATTTGATAAAAGCGGTGGTGCGTTGACTCATGGTCAGGCGTCTGGATTGAATGGATTCGAGTTTGGCTTGGTATGGGTTCATTTGAGCTGGGTGTGTCGAATAACAAGAGTGTATCAACTGTATTCGGATGAATCAATTTTAAGTGGGAACTTTATTGAGCTAATAAGGCTGTATTAAGTGTGTTGGAACCAAAGAATGGTGCCGGGAATGGAATCTAACAGCTTTTTAACCCTTTGATTATTATAGAAATATAATTCAATGTAAAAATTGTACCCTCAAATGTACCATCATATATTTTTAGGACTTTTATTTTTAGCACAATTGGCCTGAATATTTTAATGATTTTTTTGAAGAAAATAGTTGGATGTATGAATAACACTTATTTTTTAATTAAGGAGCCATGAATTTTTTTTCTTTTTTGGTTAGGTTTTGATTGGCTTCTTTTGATAGTTTAGTCCAGTCATCAATACTAAGCACGTCAGGCGTCATTAAAACACCAGTGCCTTCAGGTAGCTTATCAACTGTTATTTCAGCTTCAACAGCCTTTCTACTTGCCCACTCCTTTGATTTTCTGTTATTCAGCCAATAGATACAAGCTGTTACATCTGGCGGATAGTGTTTTGTTGTTTCAATCCTTATAACTTCACCACCATTAAGAAATATTTTTTCTTCTGGGTGTTTGAAGCCAATCGCCCGTTCTGCAAGTGCAGTCTCTACTTTGCAATCAAAATAATCCTTGCCCTTTTTTAAGGACTGAAAAAACTCATCATGTTTTTGCTTCCATGTGTTGATTGTTCTTTCATCAACGCCAAAAATATCAGCCAGGTCTTTATCGGTTGCGCCGAGCTTACATATCTGTGATGCTTGTTTTGCAAATTCTGGTTTGTATTTAGTTGGTCTTGCCATTTTCGTTCCTGTTTTGATTATTTTTAACCGTGCTTGTCTATCACTTGATCACAAAATAGGTCGCGAATAAAGTTGATTGTAAATTTAATTAAACTTCTGTATTCATCATGGTGTAAATATTTTTCAAGCGCATCAACACCCAATCCAACGCCATGTGCCAATGCAGTTTTAATATGCACCCAAAACTGGTTGTTAGTCATTGCTAATAATTCAAGTGTGTTTTGATTATCCAAAACGTCATCAATGTTGTTCATGTAATCAAATACTTTGTCTTTTAACTCAGTAGGTGTCATATTTTTCTCAATGTATGTTTCTTTGTTTGTTTTCAAGTCAAGGATGGAAGCGGGGTTGTGATGCCCCGCCATAGCTATTTATATAGTTAGCATCTGACCTTCTATGATTTATTCCATTGGTCAAATTTGGGTTAAATTATTTGGACGTAACAGTTTTTGATAAACCGTTGCTCTCATTGGTTTTTAAGCCTGTTTTTAACAAGGATGCATAGGGTAGCTTTAGGTATAGGTTAGCTATAACTAATACTAAAGATAAAACTGATGCCGTGTAACTCATGTGATTTTTAAACTCCTAATGGTTGAGTAATGCATTTGTGGTGCATACTCTTTTTGTTGATAATCTTTTTTGACAGTATCAACCTGAACCATCAGCGGTTCGCGTTGCATTTTAGTTATGGGTATCTTGTCTGTTCTCAGTACTGGTGAATCAGGAAACAATGAATACCAATCTTTGAGTAAATCGCCACGCGGCTTTGCCACAAACTTACCTTTGATGCCTTGCTTATTAAGTAAGCGTTTCACGTTGTAATACTTAGGTATCACTTTGCCGAAATGTTCGCCCATGTCTGTAATGCTGAACATCATTACCACTTTAGGTACACCAAACAAGTAACCAGTTTTCCAGTTTGTGAGGGTGGCTTCATACCACCCTTTTGGAATCAGCACCAATTCACCGTCAGCGGGGTTATTCAAGTCGTGAGTTGTACAGTTTGGCTTTAGTTTAATTACATTACTCATTGGCATCACCTTTATGACCAAGGTAATGGTAAGTAGCCAAGCCATTCCGTTTCCAGTCTTGGGTTTTGATGAATATATGCCCATCTTCTTTTAATTCAGAAATTCGTTTATTTCCAGAATAAAAGCCCATTGCTTTCATTTGTTCAGAACTAATTGAACCATCACGTTGGGCGGTTTCAAGTATGACTTTCTTTTGGCTTTTACGGCTTTTGCACATCTGCCGAACCTGTTTGCCTGTTGGTGGTGGATTGCTTGGTGGATTACTGGTAGAATTGCCGCCAGTAGTGCTTTCTTTGTTTGACATTTAGATGTCTCCTTTAATCAAGGTTTTAAGAAGTGCAACTCCAAAGCTTTCAACTAACTTTTGAACGGGTCTGTTGATGGCTTTTTTATTGCGTGATACAAAATAAATAAACGGTGGTGTGTTCATATCACTCGCTCATCTTTCTTTGCTTGGATAATCTGATCAATCTCAGATTTTAAGAATCGGGTACTGCGCCCCAACTTGATTGGTGCTGGTAGGGTTCCATCAATTACCCATCGGCGCACCGTGGATTTGTGAATTTGAAAAATAGAGCACAGTTCTTTGGTGCTGTATGCTCTTTCTGTGTTTAACTGCTTTTGCATTTAAGATACTCCATTTGATTTCATTGGAGTTAATTTTAAGTGCCAAGGTTTTAAACTTCAGGTAAGGTTCTCGAATTAAATCAAGGGGTTCACTCCCCAATGTAGTTAATCATCTTCGGCCGGGATGTGGTATTGAGTTTGGCATATCTTATCAACATAGTCGGCGCTTATGCTTATTCCTGAGTTTTTAAAGATTGCAGCTGCAATTTTAGAAATAAATGAGTAGTAAGGTTTGTCTGAGTACCAACGTAAGCGTTCATTAAATATTCTGCAAAAACATTGCAAGTCTGAATTGTTTCCATTTGGTCTTTTTATGATTGGTGCAACTTGAGACATTTTTTTCAGGTTGTCACTTAGCTCAATCAAGATTTCATCAAGTGGTGGTAGGAGGTTATTTATATGCCTGTTAATAACATTCGCTTTTGTGTAAAGGGCTAAATTTATTGGTTTGATTTCTCCAGACCTTTTTATGTTTTCATATAATTGAAATGGGTCATTAACATATGAACCTAGTTCAAATGGTTGGTCATCATCCCTGTATTTTTCTTCAAGAAAAGAATTCATTTTTATAAACCTTGCAAGTTGAATTGCTGATTTTCGTGCATCTTCTATATCTGATTTTGTAGTAGTTGTTTTAGAAATGCCAATAGCAAGTTTAAGACAGCTATCTGCCAGTGATAAAGCTTGTGATATAGTTAAATTCACATTTTTTACTCTCGAAAAGGATTTTGCTATCTTGCTAACATTTTGAATACTGCATTTAGTTAAGTAATATGATAATGCTTGACCTTGTGTATCAATAAAGTCCGAACGTTCCTGTTGTAAGAAATAATCAATATATGACAACCCATCTGAAAACTTATGGGCAAGATTAGGGTTTTCTTTTCCTAAACCATTGGCTAATTTATTTATCTCGTCTAAAACGCTTGTCATCACCCTTTCCCGTGATCTCTTTCAAATATAAACCATGCCAAGGCGGTGAAAGTGTCCGCTGTTCGGTAGCTAACCTATGGCATGGCTGTTTTGCTTATTTATTTTAATCAATGTATATAACAGCTTCAAAACCTTTGTTTTTAATAATGTTTAGTGCAAGTTTGGCATTTGACATTGTAGAGAACCAAGGGCTTCGATGTTCTGTTTTGTTTCTTAGAAACAATACACAATATTTTGTCATGTTTAATACTCCTATTTTATGATTGAAACAAACGGCCACCACATAAGATTTGTGCACGGTTTACATGGTGGTGTTTGCATTTGAATCAGCTGATTGTTTCGTTTTCTTGTGTCCTATTGGCACGATATTAGAACCGTCCGCTTGATCCACAAAATCTGCCCATTGTTGCATCATTTTGGTGCGTTCGGGCATGTACTCGGCTTTGTTGTAGGTGCCGCGAATGGTGTTCTTGTCTTCATGGCTCAATTGTTTTTCTATCCACCGGCTATCAAAGCCCATTTCATTAAGGGTTGTTGATGCCAAGTGGCGGCACCCATGCACTGTATGGCGGCCATTAAAGCCCATTCTATATAGGGCAAACAGCATGGCGTTCTCACTGAAAGGCTGAGTATTTGGTTTATGTGTCGATGCAAACACAAAAGGGTAGTGCCCGGTGATGGGCTGTAATGACTTTAACGCTTCTATGGCCTGTTTAGATAGCGGCACCACATGGTCGCGCTTCATTTTCATTCTGGCCGCTGGTATTGACCATTTACCCGCTTCAAAATCAAACTCATGCCATTGGGCAAAGCGTATTTCGTTTGTGCGTTGGAAAGTATAGAGGGCAATCAATAAGCCTGTTTTTGTGGTGGGTTCTAATGTGAATGTGTTGATGGCGTTTACCAGTTCGGGTAATTCAGATAGATTGATGCTTCTGTGGTTGTTGGCTTTGTGGGTTTTCAATACCTGAGATATACCCTCGGCTGGGTTGCTTTCAATCAGGCCGCTTATTTTTGCAAAAACAAATATGCCGTTGCACCTTTGCCGTATTTTTTTGAGCATTTCCAGTGAGCCGCGTTTTTCTATGCGCCTGAGTGTGGCTAAAAGCTTTTGTGATGTGATGGTGTTGATTGGGTCGGTGCCGATGTATGGAAAGATGTTTTGCTCTAAGGTTTTCAGTACGGCTTTGGTGTGGCGTTCAGTCCATTGTTCTGATTTGCTGTCTATCCATTGTCTGGCGATGGTTTCAAAAGAGTTGGTGCCTTTGGTTTTGGCTGTTTGTTCTTTCTTTTCTTCTGATGGGTCTTTGCCCTCGGCCAATAGCTTTTTAACTTCTTGTGCCAGTTGTCTGGCTTTGGCTAAAGTGATGTGGTCAGCTCCTTTACCAAACACGCCCAAAGCAATGGTTTTTTGTTTGCCTTGGTAGCGATAATTAAGCCGCCAGTATTTAGAGCCATTTGGATGTACCAACAAAAACAAGCCGCCACCATCAAATACTTTGTATTGCTTCTTTTCATGTTTGAGGGCGTTGATGGTGCTGATGTTCAGTTTCATTGTGGTGGTACATTTACGATATACCATCAAATGTACCATCACTTTGTGTGAGTTGTAAAGAATCTTTATGAAACCTTATGCGGTCAAAGGCTTAGATATACGGTGGTTTTGTTGGGGTTTTGATGCTTGTTGAAGTGTGTTGGAACCAAAGAATGGTGCCCGGGAATGGAATCGAACCATCACGGTGTTTCCACCGGGGGATTTTAAGTCCCCTGCGTCTACCAATTTCGCCACCCGGGCTTTTTTGATGTCTCTTTTTTCGTGAGACTGCCAATTACTGCGTCTTTCGCCGCTCAAGCACATGCGTGCATTCGCGGACTCTTTCCTTGTTCTTGACAGCCTCACTGTAAAAGATAACTATCAAAAACTGTTCTGAATTTGACGGTGTCAATTTCAGGTTGCAGATTATATATCCATGTTCTGCATTTTTCATTAACTTTTTTAGAGTTAATGGAGGCTGAACCCGGAATCGAACCGGGGTACACGGATTTGCAATCCGCTGCATCACCACTCTGCCATCCAGCCTTATTTCCAGAGTTATGGGCGAACCATTCTCTCTTTAATATGAATTTAAATCAAGTCCAAACTTTGTGATTTACCACAAAAAAGGGCTGATAAATCAGCCCTTCAATATTTGGAGCGGGAAAGGAGGTTCGAACTCCCGACCCCAACCTTGGCAAGGTTGTGCTCTACCACTGAGCTATTCCCGCGTTGAGGTGGCACATTTTAGCTTGAAAGCTTTTTTTGTCAACAACCTTTTTAAACTTTTTTAAATATTTTCTTCTTTCATCATAGGAACGGCTGCCTTAATGTAAACATACATGCTGTATAAAGTCAGGCCGGCTGCTAAATAGAGCAAAATTTGACCGATGGGGTAAACCGGAATAAACCACAAATCGCTTTGGTACAACAAAAACCCTATGGCGGTCATTTGAAAAACGGTTTTGATTTTTCCAACCATGGCAACGTTGACTGTGGCGCGTTCGCCTAATTCAGCCATCCACTCACGGAGTGCTGAAATGGTGATTTCACGGCCTATGATGACTGCAATGGCAATCATCATCAAAATACTGGGGTCATCTTGTAATAAGATAATAAGGGCTGTGGTTACCGTTAATTTATCAGCTACAGGGTCAAGAAAGGCGCCAAACTTTGAAAATGTTTGGTGTTTTCTTGCAAAGTACCCGTCTAAAAAGTCGGTTATGCTGGCAGCTACAAATACCCAGCAAGCCATGTACCTTGACCATTCGAAGGGCAAGTAAAAGAACAAAATCATCACCGGAATGAGTGCAACTCGAAGGATGGTGAGGATGTTGGGTAAGTGTTTTGTCATGTAAGTGCTTAACTGTCGCTGAGTAAAAGTTGCGGTTATTTTAGCAATCCTAAACTTTGATTGTGGTATTTTTTATCAATAGCTCGTGTTTTTTCCAACCGTTCTTATGTTGTTAGCGTCTTTCATGGTATGAAAACTGAAAAAGTATTTATTGAATTATTGTTGTTGCAGGCACAACAGGGTGATTCATCGGCTTTAGACAAATTGTTGCCGATCGTTCAGCAAAAAATGATGCATTATGCGCGTCGGATAATGAATGAAAATGTAGAGGCTGAAGATTGTGTACAGGATGCGGTTATGGTCTTCTTAAAGCAATTTGTGCGCATTAAAAATACCAAAGCTTTTCATGGTTGGTTATACAAGGTGATTAACAGTCGTTGTTGTGATTATTGGCGTAAATACAAGCATGAGCAGCAAGCGGTCACACCAATTGATGAGCTGGTGGTGCAACCTGTAGAATCCGATTTGACAAGCCAGCCTGTTTTATGTGAGGTGTTTGATGTCAAGGTAGCGATGTCTCGATTATCACCTGTCCAGCGCTCAGTTATTTACTTGTTTTATTTTGAGGGTTTCAAGGTTGTTGAAATTGCTGCCATTCTTGACAAGCCGGCAGGGACAATTAAATCTCACTTATTTGATGCGCGTAAAGCCATTAAAATTTTTTTAAATCAGGAGTAATCTATGAATATTGATCAACAAATCAAACAGGCATTGAATGAAGAAATCAATGCATTTAAGTCAAACAATGACCAAATTGATGCCAACCCTTTTAAGCAAATGAAAGCGGGTTTCAGTGGCAAAATGAAATGGACCTATGTTCTGGTGATTTGTTTTAGCACATTGTTTGCCGTTGGTATGGTTTATTGTGCTTACCAGTTTTATTTGGCACAAGCATTCAAACCTTTATTGGCATGGGGAATCGGGGTTGTCATACTGGCATTATTCACACAAATAAGCAAAATGTGGTATTGGACAGAGTTGGGGCACAACCGCGTGATTCGCGAAGTGAAACTGTTGGAATTGCAAGTCGCCCAATTGACCGATCAGATGAGTAAAAAGTCGTGATAGGGGTCTGGGTTTTAAGTGTCAGACTTTTGTGCCGATTAATTTGATATTTTGCCCTTGATGCGAAATTGAACAGATTTGGGCTTGTTAAGGTTGATTGCAGTAATTTCTGACTGGTGAAAGTCACAAATTAGTTTCACAATGTACAAGCCCAAACCCAAATGTGGTTGTTCTGACTTTTCTTTTCTGAAAGAGGTCAAAGAGTCGAACAGTTGACCCAAGTGCTGTGGCGCTATTTGAGAGCCGCTGTTGGTCACGGTTAAGAGAAAATTGTTGGTTTTATTGTCTTTGGCCGTTCGAATTAAAATATGATCATCAGGGCCAATATAATCTAATGCATTTTGAATTAATTTATCCAACATTTGCGCCAATAAATCTTTAGAAGCCTTCATGTGAATTTCACCTTCATAGGATTCAAACTGAATGACTGGATGGTTGATTCGATAGGCTTCTGTTAATTCTTTTAGGAAACCGTTGATTTCAAAAACTTCCACCTCCGTTTCAGCAATGATTTGTTTTAATTTACTTAAGGCACTGAGTTGGTTGAGGATGAATTTTAACCTGTTGTTGGCGTTTAAAGCGCGTGAAATAAACTCATCTTCAGGCTGCTTCATGTGCAGCACTTCTAACGACGTGTGAACAATGCTGATGGGTGTTTTCATCTCATGCGATAGGCGTCCTCCGAGTTGTTTCAAATAAGCGGTGTATTCGTTGATTCGTCCCAGTAGTTGACTCATCCCTCGAGACAAGTCACCAATCTCGTCACTGCTGTTGATGGCAGGTAGATGGGTGTGGATTTGACCTTGGTCGTCCAAGGCGTTCTGTAGGCTGTGATTGAGCTTTTTAATTCGCCACACCAATAATGCCGCATACAAAAATGAGCCGCCAAGTAACAACAGTGCGGCCAATAAAAGCATGCCCATCACCCGCAGGAAAGTTTGCATCAAGGCGATTTGAGCATCAGCTTGTACCAAGGTGGTTTCTATTTTTCCAAAAGGCAATTCATGGATGATTTGTTGCCCATAAAAAAAACTTTCATCGGTGGCATCTTGATCAAATACCAATTCATAAAGAAATTGACTGAGCCAGTCACTGTCTTTAAGTGTTTGTTTGGCGGGTGTGGTTTGGTATAGCAAACGGCTTTTATGGTCTTTGATGACGACCTGACCATCTGACGGTTTGATGCTTTCTAGAAAACTTTGCCAGCTGCTTGAAGCTTCAAACAAAGGGTGCAAAGTGATTTGCTGGCCCTGTGTGTGGCCATGAGTCAGTGGTGTGAGTGCTTGGTTGTGGTCTATCAAAACCAGTCCGATTCGACTGAGCTGTTGAACAGGTAGCGCCACTTCAACTTGGTAGCCGCCGGCAGTTTCGTGCCAATAAGCTTGTAAAGCACTGGATACGGATGGCGTAAATACTTGTCCTACAGCTTGGCGAGCAATGGTGAGTTTTTTGATGCTGTGCTGATCTGCCAGTGCCAATACAATGCGATCAAGGCTATTGTCAGTGGCCATTTGGGGGCTGTTGTCTTTGCCTTCAATCAGCATGCGCCATTGATCATTTATTTGTGCTATCTTAAATCGCAGTTTGTAATCCACCACATGCCAAGCCAAGGTTTGCCATTCTGCATCATTGCCATCTATCTCACCAGAAGTCAGCTGTTCATAAACCAATCCTTCAATGCCTGCTGGGTTGTTGTTGGCATATTGCACCACACTTTGTTTGATGACATCGGCTTGTTTTTGGGCAGCGACCACCATGCCTTCTTGGTAAGTTTGGTTCAATTGTTTAAAAGCATACCAAGCGAGTAAAGGAAAGCTCAATGAAAGCAAGGCAATGATGCTTATCTGCCAACGAAGTTTCATGGTTTCCAGCGATAGCCCATGCCATGAACGGTGTCAATTTGATCAAATTTGGGGTCAATTTTTTGAAACTTTTTACGAATCCTTTTGATGTGGGAAGTGATGGTGCTGTCATCAACATAAATGTTGGCATCCTGCATTAACTGTTCTCGGGTTTTAACCTGTCCAGGGTGACGAGCAAGGCACAACACCATCCAAAATTCAGTGACCGTTAATTGAACCAATTGTTGCTGCCAAAATATTTGTAAATTATCAGTGAGCATCACCAAATCATGGTGTTGTATTTGTGCCTGTTCCGGCTGTGACATGGCGCTTTGCCGTCTGAAAAGGCTGGCAATTCTGGCCAGTAATTGCGGCATAGAAATGTCTTTACTCAAATAGTCGTCAGCCCCCAGCCGCAAACCAGAAACCACATCGAATTCGTCGTCACGTGCAGTGAGCATCAAAATAGGCAGGGTAGGTGACGCGTGTCGTAATTGTCTACACAATTCAAAACCGGCATCTGGGTTTTGGCCTAAACCCACATCTAGGATTACCAAATCGGGTAATTTTTGTTGAAAAAATTGCCATGCATCGGAATCATTTGAAAAACCGATGGTCTTAAAGCCATGGTTTTCAAGCGTGGCTCGGTAGTTGCTCAATAAGTCGGCTTCATCTTCTACGATGGCTATGGTTTTATTTGTAGTGGTCATTTGTCAATTATGATTACATTGCACACGAGGGGCGCTTGTTAACTTAGATTCATTGTATAATGAGACCTCTGTATAAATCGTGAATCATGTAAAAAGGTTTGAAAATCCAAATTTCAGCGTTAGAAAACTTATCAATAGCCAGCTATTACTTGCGTTTCTTGCCTTGAACTTTGAATTTTTAATTCAATTTTCCAAACACCCAGACTTATGCAGAGGTCTCATAATGCTTGGTTCAATAATATAACACTATATAGACTGGTAATAACATGCGGAAGTTGCTTAAATTTTTTTGGTTCATGACAAAGTTGGGATTGTTTTTTGGGGTTCTCGGTTTGGCAATGGTTTACGGTCTTTATAAACATTATGAGCCTGAACTTCCTTCTGTAGAGGCAATCAAAGAATACAAATTGCAGGTGCCTTTGCGGGTTTATTCTAAAGACGGCAAATTAATATCAGTTTTTGGCACCAAGCGACGCATCCCGGCTAAAATCGAAGAGATTCCCTTGAAATTAAAGCAGGCCTATCTGGCGGCTGAAGACTCTGGTTTTTATTCACATTACGGTTTTGATGTCAAAGGCATACTGCGTGCAGTGTGGCAAATTGTCACTACAGGTAAAAAGCAAGGCGGTGGTTCAACCATCACCCAACAGTTAACGCGAAACGTGTTTTTAACTTTGGATCAAACTTGGACACGAAAAATCAAAGAGCTGTTCTTGGCAGTCAAGTTAGAGCGAACCATCTCCAAGGATGAGATTCTAGAGTTGTACTTAAATAAAATTGCTTTAGGTCACCGCTCTTATGGTGTGGCAGCAGCAGCTGAAGTTTATTATGGCAAAACATTAGATGAGTTAACGTTGGCTGAAATGGCCATGTTGGCAGCACCACCCAAAGCGCCGTCTCGGATTAATCCAGTGACCAGCCCAGAGCGAGCCCTACAGCGTCGTGACTATGTATTGGGACGGATGTTGGATTTACAGTTCATTACTCAGGCTGAATATGATGAGGCCATCAAGGCCGAAGATGAGGCTTATGTGCACCAACCTGTGGTTGAATTGACTGCGCCTTGGGTGGCTGAAATGGTGCGTACAGAAATGGTAGCGCGTTATGGGGATGATGCTTATACCGACGGCTATTCTGTTTACACCACCATTGATTCTGAAAAACAGTTGGCCGCAGAAGTGGCGGTAAAGAAGGGTTTGCATGCCTATGATCGCCGACATGGTTACCGTGGTGCGGTGGCTCATCACGACCTTGGGGAAGGGGTCGATTTAGAGCTCATAACTGAAAAACTGGCCTCTTACCCTAAGCCGGGTGGTTTGGAGGCGGCATTGGTTCTCGAAATAGAAGACGAGTGGGCGATGGTTCGCTTGGGTGATGGCCAAGATGCCGAATTGACTTTTGAAAGCAGTAAGTGGGCAGTGCCATTTATAGATAACAGGCGTGTTGGTGACAAGCCCAAAGCCATGTCTGATATCATGTCGGTGGGTGATGTGGTGATGGTTAAAAGAAATGATGAAGGTGCATTTGAGCTGAGTCAAATTCCAAAAGTCCAAGGTGCTTTGGTCAGTTTGAACCCTGATGATGGTGGGCTGTATGCTTTGATTGGTGGTTATGATTATTTCATGAGCAAGTTCAACCGAGCCACACAAGCCAAAAGACAACCTGGCTCAGGCTTCAAACCCATCATTTACTCGGGTGCTTTAGACCATGGCCTAAATGCAGCAAGTATCATCAATGATGCACCGATTGTTTTTGAAGACAGCAGTTTGGAGCGCACATGGCGTCCTGAAAATTACAGTGAAAAATTCTTTGGCCCAACACGTTTACGAGAAGGTATCGTCAAGTCACGCAACTTGGTGTCTATTAGGGTGTTGCAGCGAATGGGCGTGCGCAATGGTCGAGATCATATTTTGAAGTTTGGCTTCAATGGCGATGATGTACCTGCTAATTTATCAATCTCGCTGGGAACGCCGAATGTACCCGTAATTGATATGAGTAAAGCCTATGCGGTTTTTGCCAATGGTGGTTATGCGGTTGAACCCTATCTGATAGAACAGGTGTTTGATCAAAGTGGTGCGCTGGTTTATCAGCATCGTGGTGTTGAGGTTTGTGAAACGTGTCCAGAAGTTTCTCTTGAAGCCTACAATGCAGATGTGACCATGATGGCTGAAATCAAGGCAGATGCAGAGGTGGGTTTGATTGATCACAGCGCTGATGATATTGACAGTGATGACTTACTACCTGAGCTGGCAGTCCCAGAAACAGTGGAATTAAGCGATGATGTGCTTGCCGCTCCCAGGGCCATTTCAGCCGAAAACCAGTTCATCATTGAATCATTTATGAAAGATGTAGTGACACGGGGCACAGGTGTCAAGGCGATGGCGTTAGAACGCCGTGATCTGGCAGGTAAAACGGGCACAGCAAATGAACAAAGGGACACCTGGTTTAATGGTTATCAACGCCAAGTGGTGACAAATGTTTGGGTTGGTTTTGATTCTCCAGAAACCTTAGGTCGTGGTGAAGTGGGCGGTCGAGTGGCTTTACCTATTTGGATAGACTATATGCGAGTGGCTTTGAAAGATGTGCCAGAGTGGCAAAGACCTTTGCCTCCTGGTATTGTGCAGGCGCCTGTAGATAAAACCACCGGTGCCTTGGTTAAGCGAGGATCGCCCAACAGCGTGATTGAGTACTTTAAGGCGGGAGAGTTGCCCGAAGAACAAGCGACAGAAGAACAAACAGATTATGACGATTTGTTCTGATGAACAAGCTGCTGTTCTGGATTTGATACTGGCGTCAACATCTCCATACAGGCGTCAACAGTTGACCCAGTTTGGCTTGTCATTTTCTGTTAGAGACTCGGCGGTTGATGAGGTTTGTTTAGATGATGAGCCACCCGTAGCGTTTGCCTTACGCATGGCAAAAAACAAGGCAGAAGCTGTGGCAAGTGACTTTCCGGATGCATGGGTGATAGGTGCCGATCAGGTTTGCGAATTTGAAAATCAAATCATAAGAAAACCTGGTAACCACCTGCGGGCATCTCAACAATTGGCCAATTTTTCAGGCAAAACCGTCTTGTTTCACAGCGCTTTGAGTGTTGTTCATTTGGCTTCTGGTGGCTGTATCAGCAGCAATACTCTGACTAAAGTCTGTTTTAAAAATAATTCGCAGGCAGTGATTGAGCACTATTTACACCTTGATCAACCTTATGACTGTGCGGGTTCTTTTAAAATAGAATCTCAAGGTTTACGATTAATGCATTCAGTAGAATCAACAGATCCTAGTGCTTTGGTGGGTTTGCCTTTGATTGCATTGTGTTCCGCTTTGACAACACTCGGGTATCCAAAACTGTGAGTGTTAGGCGATATATTTTATTGTTACTGGCCTCTGTACTGGTTTGGGTGTTTGCACATGATTATGCGGCTCTTCACATCAATAACAGGATTGACAGTCAATTATCAAAAGCCCAAGCCGGTGATCTGAATTTCAGTTGGGATGTTAAACAAACAGGCCAACGGGTCACTGTTTTCGGCAGTCAATTTGATGGGCAATACTTCTCAGGTAAGCAAGCAGCAGTTTCTTTAAAAATGCCTGCTTGGCCACTAATTCCGCTTTATTATCAAGATTTATCAGTCGCTATAGAGACTGATCCTGCCGCAAAATTCACCATGGCTTTGGAGACGTCTGATCCTGATGCTGGGTTGTTTTATACCGCGAAAGTTGATTTACAGCCAGGCGCTCATCAATTGCTGTTATCAGAACTGGATTGGCAGACATCTTCGGGTGATTTGGTCAATTGGGTGGCCATACCCAAGGCATCAACTTGGGTGGTGCGGCTTTTTTCTCGTCAAGAGTTGAAATGGGATATTAAATCATTGTCTTTGAATCAAACGGAAGCTTTTGGTTCGAATCAATGGCTTGCAGCTAATTGCGGGCAATGGCATCAAAAAGGGCAATGGCTGGTGTTTTGTCCAAGCAGTAATGAAATGGTACAAATTGACCATCAAGTTAACCAGAAATCAACCACCCAGCAGATCAAATTTGAAACGTTGGTTTCTTTATCTCCGTGGTTATTGTTGCTGCTGGTGGCTTTGTTGTTGGTTCTGGTGTTTTGGGGTTTGTGGGCTGCACAATTGACAGGAATAATGACTTTAAGTGTCGCTGCTTTGTTGTTGTATGTGCCTTTGGATGATGCCACATGGTTGGGTTACAAGTGGATGTCTGTGATGTTGCCAGTATTGTTATTTGTGGTTTATATAAATCGAGGTATGTGGCAGCTCAGTCAAAAAGGCAGTTTAAGAACATGGATGTTTGTTGTTGTCTTAGCTGGCTTCTTATGGTCACAAAGTGATTTTCAATGGTCGTTTTTAAACATGATGCCGGGATACTTGTTATGGGCAGGTTTTCAACAGAGTTTGATGGTCAGTTTGTTTGAGTGGGTTCGTAAACACAATCACCAGTCCATGGGTGTAATGGGCCTGTCAGTTTTTGTGGCTTGGTGTTTTGCAGTCATTCATTTGCCCAATCATTATTTAATGGTGCTGACTTTTGCGGCAGGGTTGTTTTGGATGTGGGTTTGGCAAAAGCAAAAAAACTTGATACTTATGGTATTTTCACATGCACTTTGGGCATTGTTGCTTTATCAGTGGGTGGGCGAAACCTGGCTGTATTCCGCCCGTGTGGGGTTTAATTTTCTTTGAGCTTTGAGGCCAATTGAGCCGTTCTTTTGCCTTGTGCAATGCACAGCTGTTTTTCATTGGAGTCTATGGCCCTGTTGGATTCAAATTCAGTCCAATGGGTGGCGCCATAAGGTGAGCCGCCTGATGTGGTGTAGAGCAGTGATTTTTCAGAATAGGGTAAGCCAACCATGATCATGCCGTAATGCATGAGTGGAATCATCATGTTGATGAGGGTGGTTTCTTGACCGCCGTGTAATGAAGAGCCTGTGGTAAATACACCTGCTGGCTTTCCTTCCATTGCACCAGAAAACCAAAGGTTGCCAGTGGAGTCGATAAACCGTTTCAAAGGGGATGCCATGTTGCCAAAGTAACACGGGCTGCCTAGAATCAATGCAGCACAATCTTTCATATCTTGTTCTGAAACGATGGGGTCTTGTGGTTCGGGTGCACCATCAAGATCAGATTCGACAGTTCTGATAATCGCATGACAACCGTCAACTGATTCAACCCCACGCGCAATCAAGCGGGCCATTTTTTGTGTGTTGCCGCGTTTGGAATAATAAACAATCAGCACTTGGCTCATGACAAGATTTCCAAAACACTTTCAGGTGGTCTACCGATTCTGGCTTGACCGTTGGCCAAGACTATTGGGCGTTCAATCACTTTAGGAAATTGGTGCATCATGGCTATCAGCTCATCATCAGTAAGTGCTTCATTTGAAAAGTTGTTGTCTTTGTATTCAGCCTCACCTTTTCGCATCAACTGTCTGGGTCCCATGTCCAAAGCTTTGAGTACCAGCTTGATGTCATCAATGCTGGGCGCATCTTCTAAATATTTAATGATGGTTGGCTTCAAGCCTTGTTCTTCAAGGATTGCCAGTGTGGCTCGAGATTTTGAACAGCGTGGGTTGTGATAGATTACAATTTCACTCATGGCTAAGGTCAGCATAAAAACCAGCATTTTACGCTATAATGCCTTTTTTGTCAGTTTGTGAATCATGCATAAAGAAACCTGTGAGCGTATAGAAGCGCTGTTACAAAGCTTATCCCCAACATCAGTACAAGTCACCGATAACAGTCACCTCCATGTGGGACATGAAGGTGCTAAGGATGGGGGTGGTCATTTTGCGGTCACTGTGGTGGCAGATGTCTTTAATGGTCTGTTGAAAATTAAGCGCCACAGAATGGTATATCAAGCAGTTAACGAATTGTTTGAGTCAGGTGCCATTCATGCCTTAGAAGTTGAAGCTGTCACACATGAGGAGGTCTAATGAAGCGTGTTGTTTTAATGGCATTGTGCTTGGCTGGATGTACTGAAAAGAGCGGCACTGTGAATGATTCCTCTGAGGTGTTGGCTGTGGTTGGAGATATTCCTGTCACTGCAAATGTAATGGACGTGGCTTTGAAAAGCCGAGGTCTGGTGCAAGCCGGGCCAGCTGAAAAACAGGCCGTTTTTGATGAACTAATCAGAGAAGCGGCGATGGCAAACCAAGCTGTAAAATCTGCTTTGCCCCTGAATGCAGAGCAGTTGGCATTGTTGCAATACCAACAAATGAAATACCAAGCACACAATGCCCTGGAGTCGTACTTGAAAAAAAATCCAGTGACTGATGCTGACATTGCGGCTGAGTATGAAAAAGTGATCAAAGCCACCAAAGGGCTGCAGTTTCATGTCCAACATTTGTTATTTAAGGATGAAGTTGAGGCTGTGAAGGTTCTGGATGGGATAAATGGCAATGACTATTCATTTGAACAGGCGATGACATCTTATGTGGCTGCGAGGCCAAATGTCAGGAATGTTGGTGATATTGGATGGGTGAATTTACAGCAAATGCCAGAACCTTTGCGTTTGGCTTTGGAGCAAATGTCAGTGGGTCAATTATATCCAGAAGTGGTGTTGAGCGATTTTGGTGCGCACGTACTCTATTTGAAGGACAAAAAAACAGTGGAGCCGCCCAGCTTGGCTGAAGCCAGTGCGGGGATTAAGAAAACATTGGAACAGCGGTTGAAGTCTAAGTTCACTCAGCTGGCCACTGCAAAGGCCAAGGTCAAGGTTTTGAAACAGTAAACGCCAGCAGTTTTAAGAAACAAAAAAACCAGCAAAAAAGCTGGTTTTTTTGTTTCTATTTCTTGGCAATATCAGCCCAAATCCATAAAGCTTCGGAGCTGTTCCGAACGACTTGGGTGTCTGAGCTTTCGTAAAGCTTTGGCTTCAATTTGACGGATACGTTCGCGGGTCACGTCGAATTGTTTGCCCACTTCTTCTAGCGTGTGGTCGGTGTTCATGTCGATACCGAAGCGCATACGCAATACTTTGGCTTCACGAGGTGTCAAACCTGACAATAAGTTAGTAACCGTATTGGTCAAGCCGTTAGCCGTGGTTGATTCCAGTGGTGACAAAATGTTACCGTCTTCAATGAAATCGCCCAAACTTGAATCTTCATCATCACCAATAGGTGTTTCCATTGAAATAGGTTGTTTGGCGATTTTAATCACTTTGCGTACTTTGCCCACTGGCATTTCCATCACTTCTGAAATTTCTTCAGGTGTTGCTTCACGCCCCAATTCTTGTAGTAACTGACGAGAAACACGGTTTAACTTATTGATGGTTTCAATCATGTGCACAGGAATACGAATGGTTCTGGCTTGATCAGCGATAGAACGCGTGATGGCCTGTCTGATCCACCATGTGGCATAAGTTGAAAATTTGTAACCACGTCGATATTCAAATTTTTCTACAGCTTTCATTAAACCAATGTTACCTTCTTGAATTAAATCTAAGAATTGCAGGCCGCGATTGGTGTATTTTTTGGCAATAGAAATAACCAAACGCAAGTTGGCTTCAATCATTTCTTTCTTGGCGCGTCGAGATTTGGCTTCATTGACAGTTACGGTTCTGTTGATGGCTTTGATTTCTTTGATGGTTAAATCAAAACTTGTTTCAACGCGTTGTAACTTCTTCTGAAGTCCAATCACTTCATCCTTATAAATTTCTAGAACCGTGGCTTTGGCACTGTCTTTGGCAATCATGTCATCCATGAAGTTTTCATCAGTTTCGCGGTTCATGAATCCACGGATGAATTCACGGCGAAGCATCTTGCACTCTCGGACACAAATATCAAGGATGCGCCGTTCAATTCTGCGCACCACTTCTTGCACTTCTTTGATGTCATCAACGATGTCTGTCATGGTGACAGGTGCAAATTTGAATTCGACCAAGATTTCAGAGATTTGTACCATGAAATTTTTCTGTTTCTTTTCACCGATACCGTCTTTTTCTACTGATGCCAAAAATTTGTTGAACAATTTACGCACGGCTTCAATGCGCTTGGTGACTTCATCAAACTGTAATGAAGTGTCAACTTCTTCCTCTTCTTCTTCGTCTTCGTCAACAGGATCTGTTGGTTTTTTAACCTTAGGAATGATGGCTTCAGCATGTGGGTCATAGATGTCAGTGACAAAATGTTCCTTTTTCAATGTTTCGTCCAATACATCTTGGTAATATTCCAAAATGGTGCGGATAGACTTGGGGAACAGGTAACTGGCTTCCATAATCAAGTGGTCACACTTCTCGATTCGCTTGGCAATGGCAATTTCATCTTTGCGCTCAAGTAACTCAACCGAGCCCATTTCACGCATGTACATGCGAACAGGGTCAGTGGTACGACCGATACTGGGGTCAACGGCTGAAAGTACGGCCACAGCTTCTTCTGTGGCTGTGTCATCGTCTTCCTTGGCAGTTGAGTCATTCAAAATGATGCTGTCTTCTTCAGGGGCTTCATCCAATACTTGAATGCCCATGTCGTTGATCATTTGAATGATGTCTTCAACCGAATCTGTTTCTACAATGTCATCAGGCAAATGGTCATTGACTTCTGCGTAGGTCAGGTATCCTTGTTCTTTGCCTTTTAAAATCAAAAGTTTGATTTGTGATGTTTGTTGATCTGTCGCCATATTGTATTAATTCACTTTGGTGGTCAATAAGTTAACCAGTTGTTGTTTTTCTTCAATTGTTAGCCCAGACTGCATTTGTTTCTCGCGCAGGGCGTCAATTTCTTTTTGTTGCGCTTTTTTAAGCAAGTGGTTCATCAAGTCCTTGAACTCTAATGTTTTTTGATCATTATCCAAGTGGTCATAGTGTTTGGATAATGGTGCCAAATGTTGAAAGAATGAGTCATTCCGGAAATGCTCAATCAAAGCCGCTGTGCTTATGTGGGGCTGACTTTGACAAATTTCAACGATTCTGTCAATTATTTCAACACCTTTAAACTGAAAAGCATGTAAATCAAGTGCCTCAGGAATAAGTTTGTGCAGTGTTGGCAGGTTGACCAATAGACTGATGATTTTTTTAACAGGCGATTGGCTGCTTTCTTGTTGTCTTTTGGTTTTGGCCTGAGCTTGTTTTTTGAATTGGTGTTGAGTGAGGGATTCTATTTTATTGGTCATCATTTGCCTGAAAGCGCCTTTGGGCAGTCTGTTCAAGGGTTCTTGTGCTTTGTGAAACAATTGAGCTTGCCCGTCAATGGTATCTGTTGCTATGCCAGTACTGATGTGTTCTATTAAAAATTCAGACAATGGTTTGGCTTGGTCGCACAATTCACGGAAGGCCTGTTCACCTTTTTCAAAAATATAACTGTCTGGATCTTGTCCGTCCGGTAGAAACAGAAAGCTGATGGTTTTGTGGTCCAAATATTGAGGCAGAGCGGTTTCCAAGGCTTTGGCTGCTGCTTGTTTTCCCGCGCGGTCACCATCGAAACAAAAAATGATTTTGTCCCAAACTTTAAACAGGTTTTGGATGTGTTGGGCTGAAGTGGCGGTGCCGAGTGTGGCAACGGCATTTTTTACGCCATTTTCGAACAGGGCGACGACATCCATATAGCCTTCAACCACCAGGATAAAGTTATCATCACTGTGTTTTCTGGCCAAATGAAAGGCATACAGTTCATTGCCTTTGTGAAATAATGGTGTTTCTGGTGAGTTGAGGTATTTGGGCTTTTGGTCAGGCTCAATAGCGCGGCCGCCAAATGCAATCACACGACCTCTGCGGTCATGGATGGGAAACATCAATCGGTGCCGAAATTTGTCGTAGACTTTGCCGGAATCATTGTGTGTGGTCAGTCCAGCTTGTGCCAGTAAATCATGTTCTTGAAAGTCGAATCGTTTCATGATTCCATCCCAAGCATCTTTGGCATAACCTATTTGAAATGTTTGGGCGGTTTGCCCTGAAATACCACGTTTTTTTAAATAAGAGATGGTGGGTTCATTGTCTTTCAGTTGGTGCTGAAAAATTCTGGCAGCTTTTTCGGTGATTGCATACAGGTTTCTGCTGATTTTGGGCTTGTTGCTCTTGGCCAGGGGCACTTCCATGCCGGCCATTTGAGCCAAGTCTTTGACGGCGTCAACAAAGTCCAATCCTTCATATTCCATCAAAAACCCAATCGCACTGCCATTTTTACCACAGCCGAAACAGTGGAAAAATTGTTTTTGTTGGCTGACGGTGAACGAAGGGGAGTTTTCGTTATGGAAAGGACACAAGCCTGAATAATCTTTGCCTGCCTTTTTTAATGACACACGCGGGGAAATCACATCGTATATATCGACGCGATTTATCAGATCGTCTATGAATTCATTCGGTATGGATGCCATTGCACACAATCAGTCCAAAGGGTGATTTTACAACAGCAGACAATTATGACAACAAAGATTTTACAGTTTGACTGACCACGCCCATATCGGCTTGACCTGCTATTTGTGCTTTGGCCAATCCCATGACTTTGCCCATGTCTTGCATGCCGTTGGCGCCAGACTCATTGATGATGGCTTGAACGATGTCATTGATGGCATCTTGACTGAGCTGTTCTGGTAAGTAGTCTTCTAAAACAGCGATTTCAGCCAATTCGATGGTTTCCAGATCTTCACGGCCTGCATCCTTGTATTGAACAGCAGCATCCTTGCGCTGTTTGATCATTTTACCAACGATGGATAAGATTTCTTGTTCACTCAACTCTTTGCGTTCGTCAACCTCTACTTGTTTAATGGCGGCTGTGAACATACGCAAGGTGCCAACTTTGGCTTTGTCCTTGGCTTTCATGGCTGTTTTCATATCAGCCATCACTTGAGCTTTTAAAGTCATCTTAAATCCTTTTTTAGTACATTCTGCGAGGAATACCTTCCTTAGCTACACGTCTTTGTAAACGTTTAACCGCGGCAGCTTTCTTGCGTTTTCTTTCTTGAGTTGGTTTCTCGTAATACTGACGTTTACGTGATTCTGCTAATACACCTGCTTTCTCACACGCTCTTTTGAAACGTCTTAAAGCGAAATCAAATGGTTCGTTATCGCGAACTTTTACACTTGGCATTGGTTATGATCTCCAAAAATTAAATACCCGCACTTAAGCGGACTGAAAAATAGACCGCGCATTTTAATTGTTTTGAGGGTAAATGCAAAGTGAATTTGAACTTTTTTCACTTTGTGTCATATTGGGTGTGATTTTTGACTTTTGTTTTTCAACCCCTTTTGATTACAATGTGTCAATGAAACATACATTATTACAACGATTTCAAAAGGTTGTCGAGCGCATTGAGGCATTGCCAACCCCTAAAAAGCCTGTTTTGCTGGCGGTGAGTAAAAAGCATTCAGCAGACAGTGTTCGGTCCTTGTTTGAGGCGGGTCAGCGTTGTTTTGGAGAAAGTTATGCCCAAGAAGCCGTAGAGAAGATGTCTCAGCTGAGCGATTTGGATGTTGTTTGGCATTTTATAGGACCGATTCAGTCAAATAAGACCAAAATCATTGCCTCACATTTTGATTGGGTTCAATCTGTTGATCGACTCAAAATTCTTCAGCGTTTGGATCGTCAACGGCCTGCTGACAGTCAACCTATACAGTTATTGTTGCAATTGAAAGTGGGCAATGAAGACAGCAAGTCAGGTGCTTCTGTAGAAGACATACTTATAATGTATGAAGCTGCAAAGTGCTTGTCGCATGTTGAAGTCAGGGGTTTGATGTGTATTCCGCCACCCAGTCAAGACTTTCATCAGCAGTGTCGGTATTTTGATGAGGCGTTTCAGTTGTTTCAGAAAATCAACAAAACAGATGCCAAGTTTGATGTCCTTTCTATGGGTATGAGTGCTGACATGGAAGCGGCTGCAGCCAGCGGAAGCACCATGGTTAGAATAGGCACCGATATTTTCGGTGCCCGAGTGTGACTTAATGGGGCTTGTTTAAAAAACAGTCCAATTCATTTTCCACCACTCTAAAAATTCTTCAAAATCGATTTCTTCGTTTTGGTTGGT
Organism: Marinicella rhabdoformis; assembly: GCF_009671245.1. Lineage (NCBI taxonomy): Bacteria > Pseudomonadati > Pseudomonadota > Gammaproteobacteria > Lysobacterales > Marinicellaceae > Marinicella > Marinicella rhabdoformis. The sequence goes on along the minus strand of NZ_VTFS01000007.1, from coordinate 75,643 downwards.
GTCGATGGTTTCAAAGCCGCGTTCTGCATTATCTAATGTAGATGATGGTGCTAACACCTTGAGAAGTTGCATGAATTCTTTGAAGTCAATGGTGCCGTTACCGTCCTTGTCAAAAAAGGTAAAGTGGTCCTTGATTTCAATGATGTCTTCGTTTGTTAAATCTGCCATGATCGTTTTTAAATTTAAAAAGGCTATTATAAAAGCCATTGGCGGCTGTTTTGTATCTTTTTTACTGTCAATGTGTGGTGCTTTTGCTAAAATCGCGGCTCATTTTTTTAAGCGGTATCTGTTATGGGATTTAAATGTGGCATTGTGGGCTTGCCCAATGTAGGAAAATCAACTTTATTTAATGCGTTAACCAAAGCAGAAATTGCAGCTGAGAATTATCCATTTTGTACCATCGACCCAAATGTGGGAATCGTTGAAGTGCCTGATCCAAGGTTGGGCCAATTGGCAGCGATTGTCAATCCTGAAAAAATATTACCAACCACCATGGAGTTTGTTGACATCGCCGGTTTAGTGGCTGGTGCTTCACAAGGTGAAGGTTTGGGTAACCAGTTTTTATCCCACATCAGAGAAACGGATGCGATTGCGCATGTGGCGCGTTGTTTTGAAGATGATGATGTAATTCACGTTGATGGCAAAATCAATCCATTGTCAGATGTTGAAACCATTAACACTGAATTGGCGTTGGCAGACTTAGATTCGGCTGAAAAATCTTTGCTAAAAAATCAAAAAAAATCTCGTTCAGGAGACAAAGAGGCGATTCACCGGGCTAAAGTTTTGGAGCGTATCGTGGCCCATTTGTCTGACGGGCAGGCTTTGCGTTCATTGGACATGGCCAGTGATGAGTTGGATGTAATAAAGGAGTTTAATTTTATCACTGCGAAACCAATGATGTACATTGCCAATGTTGATGAGTCTGGTTTTGCGGATAATCCTTTGTTAGACCAACTGACTGAAATGGCGAACAATGAAGGCGCGATGGTGGTTCCAGTGTGTGCGGCCATAGAAGCTGAGATTGCACTGCTTGACGAAGAAGACAAAATGGACTTCCTGGCTGAATTGAATCAAGAAGAACCTGGCTTGGCGCGTGTGATACGTGCGGGTTATGAGTTATTGGGTTTACAAACTTATTTTACTGCGGGTGTTAAAGAGGTGCGTGCATGGACAGTGAGAATAGGTGCAACTGCGCCACAAGCTGCGGGTGTGATTCATACTGACTTTGAAAAAGGATTCATTCGTGCTGAAACCATGGCTTTTGATGATTTTATTGAATTCAATGGTGAGTCTGGCTGTAAAGAAGCGGGTAAGTTGCGATTGGAGGGTAAAGAATACATTGTCAAAGAAGGTGATGTATTGCACTTTAGGTTTAATGTATAAGCTTTGATTAATGAATCCATAAAAATGCCGCTGAACTCAGCGGCATTTTTATTGGTATTGTTAGTTTATATTTATGGATTATTTTGTTCAAAACCATCTTCAAATATAATGTCGCTAACAGGTATGTCGCCTGTGATGCGATAGATGTTGTTGCCTGAAGTGATGTAGATGTTGCCTGCTTCATCTTCCCCAAAACTTTTGATGTTGCCTGAAGCGCCATGACCAATCCATTCATCTTCAACCCAGCTCCCATCATTCTCAGCAATCCAAATTTGCCCTGAACAATAGTCAGCATAAAAATATCTGTTTTGGATGCTTGTGACAGGTCCTCGGTAGTTGTAACCGCCAGTAACAGAGCAGCGCCCGTTGTTGTGGTCTTTTAAAAGTATAGGGTCTTGCATGGTTGGTAGTGGATTGAGACAAGTGCTGCCGCCATTGTATGGGCCAAGTCCTTCTCGACAATTCCAGCCATAATGTTCACCACCAGCACTTGCGGCCGCTTGAAAATTAATTTCTTCTCGGGCGGAACTGCCAGATTGACCCACATCGCCTATATATAAGTCGCCGTTGTCTTTGTCGAAGCTCCAGCGCCAAGGGTTTCTTAATCCGTACGCCCAGATTTCTTTACAAGCATTAGGGTTGGCAATAAAGGGGTTGTCCGCAGGTACTGAATAGTTACCTGTTTCTTGAGGGCATTGAGCGCCTGAGTTGGGATCTGTCCCGGGGTTGGTAGGAGGGGAGTTGGTGTCCACATCGATGCGCAGCATTTTTCCTAAGGCTGAATTTAAATCTTGTGCACGACCATTGGGGTCGCCACCACTGCCGCCATCTCCCATGCCTATGTACAGATATCCATCAGGCCCAAACTCTATGTTTCCACCATTGTGGTTTGAAAAATCTTGCTCTATACGCATCAACAGGGTGGCGGTGCTTGGTTCAGCCACATTAGGGTCTTTTTTAGAAGCCTGGTAACGTTCGATAATGGTGTCGCCAAAATTTGTGTTGGCTTTTGTGTAGTTGACAAAGAAGTAGCCGTTGTTAGCAAAGTCAGGATGAAAGGCTAAGCCCAAAAGCCCACGTTCTCCGCCAGAGGCTACTTTACTGGTGATGTCCAAAAAAGGGGTGGCTATTAGGTTGTCTTGTTCGTCAATGATGCGAATGGTTCCACCTTGTGCAAGTACAAATTTACGGCCGGTTTGATCGTTGGCATGTCGAACACCAAGGTTTGAAGAAATTGAAACTATAAACTCTGTTCCAATGTCACTGGGAATGTCGGCTTGTGCGCTGAAACAAATACTGGAGAGCAGCAGCGTGTTAAAAATTTTTTTCATGTGATTAGGTTTAAATTGGGGGTGTGGCAATAATGATAGCATTATTGCTTTAATTTTTTGTTATATCTATCACGTCATGTGATAAAATTCGCGTTTCTCAAGCGGGGTGAGCTTGTGAATTAGGGTGTTTTAAATCTGATTTGGTTTTTTTTCAAATTGGGTTTGCATTCAAAATAAAACTGGTTATAATGTGCCGCCTTCGACGGTGATTATTGACCGTAAAAGAGATTATTCTCGCGAATTGGGATGTCGCCAAGTGGCTAAGGCACCAGGTTTTGATCCTGGCATTCGCAGGTTCGAGTCCTGCCATCCCAACCATATTTTGTAATGCCCGTTTTTATAACGGGCATTCTGTTATCTGGGGTTAGTGAAATGTTCGATCGTGGAATTAGACTGTTTTCTGGTAATGCCAACCCGGCATTGGCTCAGAAAATTGCCGATCACTTGGGCGTGCCTTTGGGCCGCGCAAAAGTGGGTAAGTTTTCAGACGGTGAAGTGGCCGTTGAAATTCGGGATAACGTTCGAGGGCAGGACATATTCCTGATACAGCCGACCTGTAACCCCACAGCAGATAACTTCATGGAATTGTTGGTTATGGTTGATGCGCTGAAACGTGCTTCTGCCAGAACAGTAACCGCTGTTGTTCCCTATTTTGGTTATGCCAGACAAGACAGAAGACCTCGGTCTGCTCGGGTGCCGATTACTGCTAAGGTGGCTGCTAAGATGATTGCGGCTGTTGGTGTTGATCGTGTTTTGACTGTAGATTTACATGCAGATCAAATTCAAGGTTTTTTCGACATTCCAGTTGATAATGTGTATGCATCACCTTTGACTTTGGCTGACATGTGGCAACGATTTGACAGCAAAGATGTGGTGATTGTTTCACCTGACATTGGCGGTGTTGTTCGAGCCAGAGCGATAGCCAAGCGATTGGGTTGTGATTTGGCCATTATTGATAAGCGTCGTCCAAAGGCCAATGTGGCCATGGTGATGAACATCATTGGTGAAGTGGCTGATAAAACCTGTATCTTGGTTGATGACATGATAGATACAGCAGGTACTTTGTGTGCTGCTGCCAGTGCGCTTAAAGAGTGGCAGGCCAAAGATGTGATTGCGTATTGTGTACACCCTGTTTTGTCAGGTAAAGCAATTGAAAACATAGAAAATTCAGGTTTAACGGAACTGGTGGTGACTGACACGATTCCACTGCAAGAAGCTGCGTTAAATTGTAAAAAAATTCGTCAATTGTCTGTGGCAGAAATGTTAGCAGAAACAATCAGACGCATAGCGAACAGAGAATCTGTGAGCTCAATGTACATCGATTGATCGGTGTTTTTTTGATGTCCTGGTCGCAAGGACGTCGTACTGTTTATTAGGAAAGTATTATGGCTATTTTTAAAGTAGAATCGCAATTACGCGAAGACATTGGGAAAGGTGCGAGCCGCCGCCTTCGTCACGCGGGTTTGGTACCTGTTGTTTTATACGGCGGTGACCGTGAACCAAGAAACTTGTCTTTGAACCACAACCAAGTATTGAAGTTGGTTGAAGATGAAGCATTTTTCTCAAGTATTATCGAATTTTCTGCCGACGGTGGTAAGAAGCAAAAAGTTGTATTGAAGGACATGCAACGTCATCCAGCTAAGCCTGTTGTTATGCACATGGACTTCATGCGAGTTGATGACAAACATGAAATCGTAATGAACGTGCCTTTACACTTTGAAGGTGGCGAAGAATCTCCTGCAGGTAAATCATCTCGTGTTATGTTGGATTACCAAGCTAACGAGGTTGAAATTTCATGTTTCCCTAAAGATTTGCCGGAATTTATCACTGTTGACGTTTCAACTTTTGATGCCGGTGATAACTTACATTTGAGTGATTTGAAATTGCCAGAAGGTGTGACATTGACAGCCTTTACTCATGGAGACAATGAAGCCCATGATACAGTAATTGTATCTACTTCGATTATTGGTCAAACTGCTGAGCCTGAAGAAGGCGCGGATGAGCCAGCTGCTGAAGAAGGTGGTGAAGAAGAGGCTTAATAGCTCTTCCTTGAAACTCAAAAGGGCAGTGTTTATACTGCCCTTTTTTTTGGACAAAAAATGATGAAAGTGATTTTTGGCTTGGGTAATCCGGGCAGTAAATATGAAGCCACTCGACACAATGCCGGGTTCTGGTTTCTTGATGCCTTGGCTGAAAAGTTTTCAGTGGCTTTCAAGTTGGACAAAAAGTTTAAGGCTGACGTGGCTGTGATTAACCATTTGGGGCATAAAATCTGGTTGGTCAAGCCACAAACTTTCATGAATTGTTCGGGGCAATCAGTGGTTCCTTTTTGTCATTTCTATCGCATCGATGCACCAGATGCATTGGTTGCCTATGATGAGCTTGATTTGCCTGTGGGTATCGCTCGGATCAAACTATCAGGTGGTCACGGTGGTCATAATGGTTTGCGTGATATTATCCCTGGCTTAGGTAAAGATTTCGTTCGATTGAGGCTGGGAATTGGTCGGCCTGAACGCAAAGGTGATGTGACGCCTTGGGTGTTAGGGAAGCCACCTCGAGAAGATGCTATTTTATTGGACCGTTGTCTTGATGAATGCTTGGATGTATTTGATTTGATGGTTGAAAAACAATGGCCTAAGGCAATGAACGCCTTGCACACTGACAGTTAAGCACACTTTTTATAGTTTTAGAAAGAAGTTTGAAACCAATTGACTGAAGCAATCTTTGTCAACCAAAAAGGCGTCATGTCCTTGTATTGAGTCAGTTATTACCAGTTGGCTGTCACAACCCGCTTCGGTCAATGATTGGTGCAGTTCTTTTTGTAAAAGGGTTGGGAATAAAAGGTCGGTTTCTGAACCAATAACCAAAGCCTTTTCCAGTTCTAAATTGGCCAATGGGTTGCTGCCCTTCGGGGCATAGCTGTTGCCGTCAAACCAATCCATTGCCCGTGACAAGTATAAATAGCTTATCGGATCGAATTTATGAATAAATTGGTTAGCATGGTATTCCAAATAGCTTTCTACAGGAAATTCTACGCCGAATGGTTGGTTGGGAATTTTCTTTAACGATCGAGGAAACCGTTCTCGCCACTCTTTAGCTGATCGATAACTTAACATGCCAATTTTTCGGGCAAACTTCATGCCTTCTTCTGGCCATGAATCAGCTGAGTAATGACCTTGATTGAAGTTGACGTCTTTGAGAATGGCCTCTCTTTGTAAAGACCTGATGGCGGTACTGAATGGAGGTGATGCCATTCCCGATGCTATATGAATTAAATTTTTGACATAATTGGGATGGTTCAATAACACAGCCAAAGCCGTCATGCCACCCATAGAAGGGCCAACCACACTGTGCAATTGACTTATGCCCATGGATTGGCACAATAAAACCGCCGCACGGGCAATGTCTTCTATACAAAGGTCAGGGAAATTAAAACGATAAGGTTCACCAGTTTTAGGGTTTTGAGAGCAGGGGCCAGTAGAGCCTTTGCAGCTACCGAGTGAGCTGGCACAAATAACAAACCACTGGTCTGTATTGATGGCCTTTCCGGGCCCAATCATAAACTCCCACCAACCTGAGGTGTCATTTGCACCATGGCTGGCTGCATGTGAGTCTGCCGATAAGCCATTCAAAAGTAAGATGGCATTACTGGCATCTGAGTTCAATTCACCCCAGGTTTCATAGGCCAAAATGCCTTGATTTATAGCGCCTCCTCGATGGAAGTCGAAAGGTTGTGGAAGCTGAAATTGTTTTAAATAATTGGCCATTGTCTTGTCATCAAAAAAAACGGCCTTGAGAACAAGGCCGAATTAAGATTGTACCAAACTGAATTGGATTTGTAACCTGCTTAGGTCGTATTGCGATAACGTCTTAAGAAGATGGCTATGGCTACACAGACGGCTGAAAAAACAATGCCATAAACAATTTTAGAGCTCATCAAGCCATTCAGCATTGACTTTATTATCAATTCAGCTTGTGTCATGTCATGAACACCTAGGTTGAATGACGAGAGAAAATCACTGCGGCTCTCATAAGGTGCCAGTGCGTTAATAAATATCGTGCCAATTGATTTTAATAGTTCTGCTACATTCATGAAAGATTGAGCTGAAAAACTGAAAGCAGCAAACCAGCCCCTTAAAAAGAAGACCACTGAAGGCAGGCCTACTGCCCAAATAAAGGGTCGTCTTTTCGCCCAAGATGAACACAGCAGGAGCCAGCCATAGATGGGCAGTGCCCACAAGCCTTGTACCAAGCAGCCCAAGCCAAATGCTGCCCAGTGGCTAATCAGGTCGGTGTTGGCCCACAGTAAGGTGAATGGGTTTGCGCCATGTAACAATAAGAAAATACTCAATAGAATCATAGAAACCAGTTCTGTAGCGATCAAGATAACCCAGAAACACAGTGGAGCTATGATGAGTGCTGCAGCCAACTTAGAAAGTACTGTGCTTAAGTCAGAAACAGGCAAAGATTTCCAAAACAGAATACTGAGGTCTTTGCGGTCGTCGAATAAGCTTCCCAATAAAAAGAAGAAAATAACGATGAATAAAACAAAATGATAAACACCTTCAACGCCAGTTAAGAAAGTATTGGTTATTGTGACCATGTCTTGGCTTTTCATGCTCTCCATTTGCAATAAGCCATATTCAAGACCCTGACCGCTGTTGAAATTGACATCAACTTTATCAACTAATAAATAGGCCAATATCAAAATCACGGATGTGATGATGCCTAAAATAATGGGTGTTTTGATGAAAGCGCCTCGGTGTTCCCAATATTCTCTCATTAACAATGCTTTGAATGCGTTCATGCTTGTTCCTCCTGCATCAAGGCCACAAATAGATCAGACACCGATGGGCGCTGAACCTCTCCTAAAGTTTCTAAGTAATCTCGTGATTCAGAATGAAATAACATGATGTGTTTGCCGAATACCTTACGTTCAGTCAAGGGCTTTTGTGACAGTGCAGCTTGGTAGTTTTCGCTGTTGACCATAACTTCGAAATATTGGCTGGTCAGTTCTTCCATGTTGGCATTCAACACAATTTCACCTTCTCGAATGAAAACGATATCAGTCAAGATGTGTTCAATCTCCTCTACCTGGTGGGTGGTGATGATGATGGTGCGTTCGTTATCGAAGTAGTCATTCAGCAGGTTGTCATAAAACTCCTTTCTGAACAGAATGTCTAAACCTAAAGTGGGTTCATCAAGCACCAATAATTTGGCATCAATTGACATCACAATGGCCAAATGAAGCTGTGCTGTCATCCCTTTGGACAGTTCCTTAACCTTGTGGTCCATATTGACTTTAGTGCGGCTAAGAAAGTCTTTGGCTTTTTCGATAGAAAAATTGGGGTGAGCCAATTCAGTGAATCGCAAGGCTTCTGATACTTTAATCCATTTCGGTAATACGGCAACGTCAGCAATAAAACAAATTTCCTTCATTAAATTCGCACGTTGTTTGAATGGATCTAATCCCATGACTTTTAAATCACCGTCACATGAGTCTAGTCCCAGAACGGCTTTAAGCAAAGTGGTTTTGCCCGCGCCATTAGGGCCAATCAGACCTACAATTTTACCCTTGTTGACTGTGAGGTTTACATTTTTCAAAGCCTGAAATTTTTTAAATCGCTTGTTGACGTTTTGCGCCGATAAAATCGTGCTCATTGTTTTCTCCCGAGGTGTTCTAACGATTGGATCAGTTCTTGAGTATTCAAATTAAGGTGCTCAACTTTTTGTAATATATTGGGCCAAACTTCATCTAAAAATACCGCCTGTTCTGCTGTTTTTAATTGTGCTTTGGCGCCTGTTTGTACAAACATGCCAAGGCCTCTTCTTTTTTCTACCAGTCCTTCATCTACCAGCAATTGCCAAGACTTAGAAACGGTCAATGGATTAAGTTTGTAGTCCATTGCCACTTGTCTAACGGATGGAAGGGATTCTCCTTCTGTTAATTCACCGGCAAGAATCATGTTTCTGACCATGTCTTTCAGTTGCAAATAAATGGGTTCTTTGTCATTCCAGTGGAAACTCATGGTTTTACCCTAATTGTGGAGTCAATAACTTGATGCTGTGATTGAATTCAAATTTAGGTTGTTTGATTTTAAGCTTTACACAATTTTTTTCAATCACAGGTTGCTGTTCATTTTGGTTGATGGCGTATCCTAACCCAATAGAAGAACCGAGTGATATGGCCAAAAGGCCAACAGCTAAAAAGTTTTGTTTTAAATAAGTCATGTTATGCACCTGTAGTGTTAGTGTATTACTATAGCAACACACCAAGCTAAAATCAATAGCCGGCTGGACATCAGGAGCAAAAGGTGACGAATGGCCTAGGTGAGTTTTATGATGTCTTTAGGGGCGGATTGTTGAGATATTTTGGCGTGTAGTTTGATAGCAAGCTTGATGGGAAGATGGGGTTGAAGCAACAATAAAGGTAATATCACAAACCAACGTTCAGTAATCAATGGGTGCGGAATAGTCAAAGATTCATGATTGAGTTGTTCAAGGCCATACACGAGGATATCGATGTCGATCAGGCGTTCATGCCAGCGTTTATTTTTAACTCGGCCCAATTTTTCATATTCAATTTCTTTGATGGTGTTGAGTAATTGATGCGGTGACAGTGTGGTGGATATTGTAAGTGCTGAATTGATGAAGTCAGGTTGGTCAGTGACGCCCCACGCAGGTGTTTTAAAACAAGGGGCTTGATCAATGACTGAAATATTTGGATGTGCATTAAGAAATTGCACCGCTTTCTTAATTTGTCTGTGTGGGTTGGACAGGTTGCTGCCCAGACCCAAATAAACGGTTTTAGATGGGTTCACAATTCAGTGCTGACTTTTTTTCGTTTGACCCTTTTGCCGTAAACCATGCTTTTGATGGCGTCGGGCGGCATGTTTTGAATGTTGGTCCAAAATTCTTCTTGAGAATCTAATTCAGGTTTAATTTTGGCTCTCAATAAAAGAAAGTCATACGCGGCTCTGAACCTCGGATGGTGTAAAGTGCTGAATACAGGCTTGCCGTACATCTTTTTAAATCGCAACTGCAGCAACCACATTTGACGTATTCCATTTTGTAATGCTTTTGGAATGGCTAAATGAGGTCGCTGTTGTTCCATAACCAAAGTTGTCGCTTGGTGTAAAGCATCATGTGCATTTTTGCCTTGGCTTAATACATGGCGGTAAGCCGGTAAAAATTCCAGCCACAAAACACATGCTGTTAAAAATACAGGGGTGACAGATTGACCGTTTTTTAAGCGGCTGTCGGTATTTTTAAAGGCTTGGTATAATAAAGACTTAAGGTCGTCATTGGCATGGGCTATCTTTGTTGCAGCAGGGAACAAGATGTCAAAAAGATTGAGTTCCATTAGCGTGTCAAAAGCGTGAAGCATGTTGCCACAGTGAAACAGTTTGACGGCTTCATCAAACAGCCTGGCCGTGGGCACATTTTTTAAACTGTTGCGGTTTTTAATGATTGACTGTTTCAGGTCGTCACCTAAATTGAGCCCTAATTTGGCATGAAACCTCACGGCCCTGAGCATCCTTACAGGGTCTTCAATAAACCTGTTGTCCGGTAGGCCAATCAGCTTGAGGTGACCTTGTCGAATATCACCTACGCCACCTGCATAATCCAATATGGTATCTGTGGCAATGTTGTAATAAAGTGCATTGCATGTGAAATCACGCCTTAAAGCATCTTCTTCAATGGTGCCAAAGACATTATCTCGAATGATTTGCCCTTTTTTTATCAACATGTCTCCGCTGGAGCCGCCTCTGAATGTGGCAATTTCATAGACAGTTTGTCCCATGTAAACATGGGCCAGCCTAAAACGTCGTCCGATGATGCGACATTTGTTTCTGAAAACAGTTTTGATTTCTTCGGGTGTTGCGTCAGTGGCTATGTCAAAATCTTTTGGGTGCAAGCCAAGTAATAAATCACGGACAGCACCACCAACCAAGTAAGCTTCATAGCCAGCTTGGTTAAGCAAGTGTATGATTTTTTTGGCGTGGCCAGCAATTTCCTGTTGTGGTAATTGATGCTGCTTGGCTTCGTATTGAATCAGTTGAGGTTCAGTCAAGTTCTTTTGTTTCGTTGCAATGCCTTGTAGTATAATGCCACATCATTTCAAATCAAGGAGCAATTGAATGACTTTTGTTGTCACTGAAGCTTGCATCAAGTGTAAATACACTGATTGTGTGGAAGTTTGTCCTGTGGATTGTTTCCATGAGGGCCCCAATTTTTTGGTCATTGACCCTGAGGAGTGCATTGATTGTACGTTGTGTGAGCCAGAATGTCCCATTGAGGCTATTTACCCTGAGGATGACTTACCTGAGGGCCAAGAAAAGTTTTTGGCTATCAATGAAGAGTTGTCTCAAGTTTGGCCAGTTATTACAGAAATGGTTGATGCACCAGAAGATGCGGACGAATGGTCTCAGGTTGAAGATAAGCTGCATTTGTTAGATAAAGGTGAAAAATAGTTTTATCTCAAGGCCTATTGCCCAAAAAAAGCCGCTAAATGCGGCTTTTTTGTTATAAATGCTTGATGCTTATTCTGTTGCTTTGGCAAATAAATGAGCAAATAGGTCATCGACTACATGAGGTGAGGCTGAGCTCCCATCTATTTTGGAAACTGTAATCAGGTTTCGGTTGTTTTCAACAATGCAGCTTAATTTATAATCGCCAGACTTGTCTTTATATTGACTTCGAGTGCCAAAGAATCGCTTTAAAAAACCTTTTTCGGCTAACTCACCCGCAATGGGGTCGTTGTATGTCAATGAAACTTCGCAATTTTCAGGATCTTCCGATTGTAGTTTCCAGTTATTACCCAGATCTGCAATCATTAATTCCCAAGGACTGATGTCATTGTACAATTCTATAGTGGGGCGCCCGTTGAGTTCGTTAATAACCACATCTTCATTTTGGCTTCTTTTTTTAGCAAATGCCATTTCAGGAGGTCTGTCGTTAGGAATGCCATCGTGTACTTGATTAACTTCTGGAATTGACAGCGCATTGTTGGTGTTTGGCATGTCTTTTTGCTTGTCTGAAGACAATGGCTGACTGGTGTTTGCTTGCAAGTAAGGTTCTTCTTTGACCATTTTGCTGCAAGCAGCTGTTAAGGTCAAAAGACCAATTAAAATCCAATTTTTATATTTCATGATTCATATTCCTCAATGATTTTGGCAATCAAATTTTTATGTGATTGCCCAGATAAGTTCATGGTTGTTAATGGCTTTCTGATGCCAGGGTTTATAATGTTCGCGGCCATCAAACTACTTTTAACTGGGCCGGGGTTGGGTTCTGTAGACATTAATTTAAAGGTGTCTAGCAGCGTTTGATTCAGTTCATTAGCTAAATTTAAGTCGCCTAACTGAACGGCTGTACAAACGGCCTTTATTGCACGGGGTCGGATGTTGGCTGCCACGCTGATAACACCATCTGCCCCAAACTTCATGGCCTCAAAAAAAGTATCGTCGTCACCTGATAGGACTGAAAAATTGTTCAGTTTAGATAAAGTTTCGATTCTTTGCATGTCTGGTTTTGCTTCTTTTATGCCAATGATGTTTGGGTGTTTGGCTAAAGTCTTGCTGGTTTGTGTGTCAATGTCCATTCCAGTTCGTCCCGGAACGTTGTATAAAATAATGGGTAAATCAGAGTGGTCAGCAATGTTTTGATAATGTTCAATCAATGCGTTTTGTGTGATCCGAATATAATAAGGGGTCACTACAAGTGCGGCATCGGCACCCAAATTGTAGGCCAAATTGTTTTTTTTCAATACAGCTTCGGGTGTGATGGCGCCTGTTCCGGCTATTATTAATATTTCATGACCTTCACAAATTTGCTTGCAAGTTCTTACTAGCTCTTCAAATTCTTTTTCAGTGAGCATGGCCGATTCACCAGTAGTACCGGCGACAACCAAAGCATCAGTGCCAGCCTTGATGTGCCAGTTGATGAGGTTTTCCCATTGTTCAAAGTCAATGCGACCATCTGCATCCATAGGGGTTACCAGAGCCACCATGCTGCCTGTCAAATCTTGTGAATTTATCGCTTTCATTTGTTTACTTAGCGCTTGTGTCTGCTCTAAAAAAGCGCATAATTATATGCTTTTTTCCCGTTGAAGGTATTAATCTATGGTTAAAATTGATAAGAAAGTTTGGCAGTACGCGCATAAAAGCACGAATGAGTCAGATTTAATTCTTAATGAGTTGTCGCATAAGTATGTTGTGCTGTTTTTTTACCCACGCGCAAACACACCAGGTTGTACTAAGGAGAGTGTTGCATTTGGTGAGCAGATTGAGGCATTTAATCAAGCAGATTGCGCCGTCTACGGCATTTCGGCTGACAGTTTAAAAAAGCAACAAAACTTTAAAGCCAAGTATGACATGCCAATAGACTTAATTGCAGACACAGAAGAAGTGTTGTGTCATGCATTTGACGTCATACAAGAGAAAAACATGTATGGTAAAAAATTCATGGGCATCGTACGCAGTACTTTTGTCTTGAATCAAAAAGGTGAAGTGCTTGCTGAATGGCGAAAAGTTAAAGTGCCCGGTCATGTAAAAGAAGTGTTGCAGTCTGTCACAAACTTGTAAAGCATTTTGGGTTATAATTCCGCAGTTCGCGTGCACTGAATAAAAAGGCATGCAAATAAATCATAAGGTCAGTGTTATTTTTTCTAACCCATCTGGCCAAATAAATAAGGAAGAATTATGACCCAAACAATCACAATCATTAAGGGCGATGGCATCGGCCCAGAAATCATGGATGCCACCATCAGAGTAATGGACGCGTTGGATTTAGATTTTAACTATGAGTTTAAAGATGCGGGTTTGTGCGCTCTTGAAGCGCATGGTGACTTGATGCCAAAGGCTACTTTGGACAATATCGCTAAAAACAAAATTTGTTTGAAAGGGCCGTTAACGACACCAGTTGGTAAAGGTTTTAGTTCTATCAATGTGGCTTTAAGACGACACTTTAATCTCTATGCCAATGTACGTCCTGTGGTGACATTTGAAGGCACAAAAGCCCGTTATGATGACATCGATATTTTGACTATCAGAGAAAATACTGAAGGGGCCTATTTAAGTGAAGGTCAAACCATCAGTGAAGATGGTAGCTTTGCTGAATCTAAAATCATTGTTACGCGAGAAGCATCGGAGCGGATTGTACGTTATGCATTTGATTTGGCGGTGAAAGCGGGCAGAAAAAAGGTCACGGCAGTTCATAAAGCAAACATCATGAAAACGACCTCTGGTTTGTTCTTGGATGTGGCTGAAGAAGTGGCAAAGGATTATCCTCATATTGAATTTAACTCTTTGATTGTTGATAACACCTGTATGCAGTTGGTGATGAACCCAAGTCAATTCGACATGATTGTCACAACCAATTTATTTGGTGACATCATTTCGGATCTTTGTGCCGGTTTGGTTGGTGGCTTGGGCATGGCACCAGGTGCTAACATTGGTAAAGACGCTGCAATTTTTGAAGCTGTTCATGGTTCAGCACCTGATATTGCGGGTATGAAAATTGCCAATCCAACGGCATTGATTTTAGCAGCAGCGATGATGCTCGATCATTTGAATATGACTGACAAGGCCAATAGAATCCGTCAAGCCATTAAAGGGACGTTGTTAGCTAAAGACCGTTTAACGGGTGATTTAGGTGGTACTGCAAAAACGGCAGAATTTACTGATGCCGTTATAGCGCGTTTATCAGCCTAAATATTGACAAAAAACAAATGGTATTGTGGCGTTTGTGGCTTTTTTGCAACAAATGTCACGATTCTTAGAAAAATATGATGTATATGACACACAAAAATTGACATTTTGTTGTTTTTTTGCCATCATTGCGTTTGAAGAGAAAACGTTATATAAATGTTAATAACCACGAAGAAAAAACCAGTTTTTAAGTGCGCTGCCTGTTTGGCGGCTTTGTGCTTTTCGTTATTTGTGGGTTCAAATGCAACGGCTGTTGATATTTCAAGTCCCGTTAAGGCATCTTGGTCAAGTCAAACCCACATGAATTTGGGGCATTGGCGCCATTCTATAGCTGAAAGAATTAACCCTAATTTTTATTCAGACTTAAAGTCATCGAATTTTCAGGCTGTGGCAGCAGATTTGAGCTATCAAGGTGCGAAATTTTATTTCAATGCGGATCGTTTTCAGCAGCTTAATCAGCTCATAGATGGAAAGAACTATTTTTTTACATTTGATTACGATGAGCGGATTTTACAACCAGTAAACTTTTATGATTCGACATTTAAAGTGGATCAGTTGTTAGTTAATAAAGATTCCTTCAGTAGGAGTTATATTGCTCCTGGTATTGCCTATCGAGTTAATGACAATACTGCCTATAATTTGGCGGTGGTATTTGCTCAGCAAAATTACAATGATATCAATTTTTTGGCTTCAGAAATCACCGGTCCGGATCAATTAGATTTGTATGCCGTCAGTTACAATGAAACCAGTAATGGATTGGGCTTGAACTTGGGCATGAGTCAAAAGCTTTTTAGTTGGCTCAGTGTGGAAACGCAATACCAGTCAAAAATCGATATGGATGGTTTCAGTCGTTTGGTTGGTGTGCAAGCTGATCCTGCTGATTTTGATATACCAGAACATTTATCTATGTCTGTTGGGGTGCAGCTTTCTGAACGTAATGCATTGCGTTTGAACGCCAAGCACAGCATCTATCAAGACATCAACGCTTTTGTGAGTCGCTCTTTCCCAGACATTTTCTTGACATTTTTGAATGACATGGAAAGTCCTGAATTTCAATGGGATAATCAAACCATGTATTCAATAGCATTAGAACATCAGTTTAAGGGTGGTGCAGTGGTTAATGTTGAATATTCGGGAAGGCAACAACCACCCGCTACAGATAAAAATTTAACCACTATTTTGAATGCCATTTCTGCAGAGTACAGCGTCAGAGTGGGTTTATCTACACCCATGTTTGGTGGTCAATTAGACATGTATGGCAGTTATGCGCCCAAACCATTGAATTTTGGCAGGACTGACTTTGGACAGGTAGATGACGTGTTGAAAGGCAAGCATACCGAAGCCGTCGTATCTTGGTTGTACACCTTCTGATATTGAACCAATGAATGTCATAACCAGTTGGTTTAAGAGAAATTTCTCTGATCCTCAAATTGTTATTCTTATCACTGCCTTAATTGGTGGTTTTATCTTCATTTTTTATTTTGGTGGTACTTTAGCGCCATTTTTAGCCAGTGTGGTTGTGGCTTACCTTTTGGAGAGTGTGGTAGTTCGCTTGGAAGATTTAAAGGTGCCGCGAATGTTGGCGGTGTTTTTGGTGTTTCTCGTGTTTGTCGCTGTGATGTTGCTGTTGATGCTTTGGGTGGTACCTAAGTTGACTTTACAGCTTTCAGAATTGGTCCAGCAATTACCTCATTACATCAGTGTGGGGTTGGCATTTTTAAAGACACTACCTGAAAAATTCCCTGACTTTATTGATCACGAGCAACTGCAATCTGTGATGGCTACATTGACCAATGAAATCACTTTAATGGGTCAAACTTTATTAGGAAAAACCATTTCTTCGGTGTTCAGTGCTTTTTCCGTGGCTGTTTTTATCATAGTGATGCCCATACTGGTTTTTTTCTTACTCAAGGATAAAGTGGTTATTTTACAGTGGTTTCAGCAGTTTATTCCACGTGATTCAAAGTTAACATTATCTGTATGGCATCAAATGGACATTCAGATTGGTAATTATATTCGAGGTAAGGCTTTTGAAATACTTTTGGTGGGGTTGGTCAGTTACATCGCCTTTGTTTTTCTTGACCTTAACTATGCTATTTTATTAGCAACCATAACAGGTTTTTCGGTGCTTATTCCTTTTATTGGAGCAATTGCTGTGACCATTCCTGTTGCCTTGGTTGCAATTGCACAGTTTGGCTGGAGTGGAGATTTTGCCTGGGTTATGGTGTCATACATGGTTATTCAAATGCTTGACGGAAATGTTCTTGTTCCCTGGTTGTTTTCAGAAGTCAACGATTTACATCCAGTAGCAATCATTGTCGCAGTCTTGTTTTTTGGTGGTGTATGGGGTTTTTGGGGTGTCTTTTTTGCTATCCCTTTAGCAACTTTGGTTAATGCCATCATTGAGTCGTGGCCAAAATCCATTGTTTATCCTGAAGAAGAATCACCCCAAACGTAATCTTTATGAATTCAGCAGCTGGTCTAATTGACCAGAGCGATTCAATGCATTCAGGTCATCAAAACCTCCTACATGTTTTTCATTGATGAAAATTTGAGGTACGCTGGTGCGGCCTGATTTTTTCATCATCACTTCTCGTTGTGAAAAATCTTGATCTATCATGATTTCTTTAAACTCCAGCCCTTTCTGTTTGAGCAGGCGTTTTGCGGCTACACAATAGGGGCAAATTCTGGTGCTATAAACAACTATATTATTCATGATCTTTCTCCTTACATGCAATGTTTGGGTTTAGGTAGCCCAGCATATTTGCTGGCTTGCCTTACTGGGTTGTCTGGAAATAATCGATATAAAAAGCGTGAGTCAATATCGGCGTCCAACCTTTGTTTCAATACTTTTATTAATAATCGCATGGGTGGCGTATCTTCAGTTTCATCAAATAATTGTTGTACGGCTTTGATCACTTGCCAATGATCTTTTGTGAGTTTGATTTCATCTGCTTGTGCAGTTGCTTCTGCCCAATCTGTGGTCCATGCAGCCCTGTTTGCTAAATGGCCGTGCTGATCTAAGTTCAATGACATACTAGTTCCAAGTCAGTGTGACTGGGTTTTGTTGTAACAATTTGGACCACCGTTGGTGATCGATTAAGTTTGACTTCATGCCAATATGGGGCTGGCTATCAGTTTTTACAACATAAACGTTGGCGTTTGGCCAAGTGTTCATGACTTTGGTTAATGAGGTTTTGTCTATGTAACCAAATAAAAGCAATTTATCCTCAGCGCTGACCAATGGGTGCCATGTATCAAAAGATGAGACGTCCAGCCATTGGTGAATGTGTAAAACCGGGGCTTTGTCTGGTGAGATTAAGTTGTGAAATTGCTGCCAGTTGATGGGTTTGGATGAAATGGGTGGTGGCGATCCAAGATGATAACAAGCATCCAATTCGTACAATGCCAAAGACTGCCACTGCTTGTCAGTCCAGGTACAATTCTCAAGGCTGCCTGGCAGCATGACCAAACTCAATGGCATGTCAAAATTTAAATAACTTAAAGCCAGTAAGTATTGCGCATCCCAATCAGCTTGTGAAAGTAGAGGGGATAAAGGCATGATTGTGTTTTTGTGTTTGTGCATTATCAAGGAATTGTTACCAATTGATCGGCTTGCTCTAACAGTTGCATCCAGCGAGCCATGCCTGTGACATCAAATACACTGTTTGTGTCATGATTGATGTTCATCTGCTGTGTTAGGGTGCTGCATACCAGTAATGGTGCTATTGAAGCATCCCAATCAATCCAATCATGTCGGTTGTTTATTTCAGCAATGTTACTGCAGCTGCCATAGAAAAAAACTGCCACAAGTTCATGACCAGATAGCAATAATTCATCACACAATTTCCTGGCATGGTGTTGACTGACTTGCCAGTTGTGATTAGGGTGAACTTGTATGGCGAATTTCATGTCTGATATTATACTGACTAACAGTCCTTGGGTTAATACAAACATAATGAAAAAGTTAACGTTATATTAATTGAAAGGTTTTAAAATGAGACTATGAATAAATACCTACTGATACTGACATCCCTTTTGTGTTTTGTTGCATCTGCGCAAAACGAATTGAAACTACCTGACTTGGGCAACCCCTCTGACCAAGTTTTGTCTCCAGATCAAGAGGCCCTGTACAGAAAAAACATCAGGCAACAAATGTACCAATACAGCTTTATGATGACTGACCCCTTCATTGCTGATTATATTGAGCACTTAGGATATCGTTTGGTTACCCATTCTGATAATCCTGAGCAAGATTTTGAGTTTCATTTGATTCCGGCTGACGTCATCAACGCGTCAGCTTATCCTGGTGGTTTGATTGTGGTTTACTCAGGCTTGCTGTTAGAAACTGACACAGAAAGTGAGCTGGCAGGTGTGGTTGCACATGAAATAGCTCATGTCAATCAGCGTCATATTTCTCGCATGATGGCAAAGCAAAGGAAGTCAATTGCGCCATTATTACTTGGTATGGTGGCTGCAGTGGCTGCAGCGCAGACTTCATCTAGTAGTGATGCTCCAATTGCGATAGCCGCGAGCATGCAAGCGATGCAAGCTCAAATGCAAATTAACTTCACAAGGTACCATGAATATGAAGCGGACCGAGTTGGTATTCAGACTTTATACAAGAGTGGTATGAATCCAGAGGGGATGGCCTCGTTCTTTTCAAAACTGATGAAGAAAAACAGGATTGATCCACGGTATAGCTTGCCCGAATATTTAAGTACACACCCTTTGTCCATCAATCGGGTTACTGAAGCAAAGAACAGAATCAAAAACTATGAAGTTAAAGAAACAAAAGAATCAGAATTGTACCCATTTATAAAAGAGAGGATTCGAGTGCTAACAGCTGAAGAATTTGATCATTTGAATGAATATTACCGAGATACCAAAGTGGTAAATTCAGCCCTCATGTATGGAAAAGCGCTACAACAATTAAAGATGAATCAGTTTGATCAAGCATTGGCAACCATTTCGATAATCAAAGCCCCTAAAGAAGCCCAACACCTAATTGACGCTTTGCATGCAGAGGTGCTTTCAGAGCAGAACCCAGAAGTCACTCTTGAGGTGGTACAAAATTTAATTAAAAAATACCCGGCCAGCAGCAAAATCAAAGAGGCCGTGGTGAAAAAATTAATCCAACAAAACAGCAATGACGCTTTGAAACTGGCCATCAAATTGTTGAGGGACTTAACGTTACAAGATGATCAGAACCCACATTACCATGACCTGTTGTCTATTGCTTATTATAACGATTTGAACACCATAGAGTCTGGTATGTCATTGGCAAGAAAGTCACATTTGTTGGGTTTGAATTATCGTGCCGTTAGGGTATTAAAAAACCTCAAAAAAGAAAAACTGGATTATTATCAGCAAGCCGAAGTTGATGCACTAATCAGCGCTTGGGAACCCTTAATCAGTGAAGAAGAGCATGCTGCCGAACAAGAAATGAACAGAAGAGGTCGTCGATAGGTTGTTTTGCTTTACCTGGTGGTTATTTTTTATTACAATGCGCGATTGATTTAATTTTGAAGAGCACGTCATGGCACGAGTTACTGTAGAAGATTGTTTAGAAAAGGTACCTAATCGTTTTGATTTGGTGTTGATGGCAGCGAAACGCGCCCGTTTGATAGCCAATGGCCAAACACCGATGTTGGACGAAGAAAATGACAAGCCAACAG
This sequence comes from Marinicella rhabdoformis, assembly GCF_009671245.1. NCBI lineage: Bacteria > Pseudomonadati > Pseudomonadota > Gammaproteobacteria > Lysobacterales > Marinicellaceae > Marinicella > Marinicella rhabdoformis. Next base: position 55,540 of record NZ_VTFS01000007.1, on the reverse strand, counting down.
TTTTGGCTTTGCGAGAAATTGCTGAAGACAAAATCAACAACGAAGTACTGGAAGAATTAGAGTTAGAAGCGAAGCGCGCAAGAGAATTGGAAGCTTGGAATGCCGCGGCAGAAACGCAAGAAAGCGATGAGCTTGAATGACATTGAATTCAATGCAATGACAAAAGGGGTTTGGATGTGAATGGATTGTCTTTCACATCCCAAACCATGAGCCACAAAGCAGTACAGGCTGCTTTCAAGCTGCTCAAAGAAAAAACCAACGCCTACCTTAATACCCAAGAAAAAGAACAGCTGCGTAAAGCCGTTCATTTTGGCGCGTATTGCCACGAAAAACAAATCCGTAAATCTGGCGAACCTTACATCACACACCCCATCACCGTGGCAGCCATCCTGGCGACCTTGCGTGTTGATGTGGATACATTGATAGCTGGTGTTTTACATGACACCATAGAAGATACCGATGCGACATATCAACAATTAACCGGAGAGTTCAATGCAGATGTCGCCTACTTGGTAGAAGGGGTTACCAAGCTAGATAAAATCAAATTCAGAAACATCAAAGAAGCACAGGCAGAAACTTTTGTCAAAATGCTGTTTGCGATGGCTGAAGACATCCGTGTCATTATCATTAAATTGTCAGACCGTTTACATAACATGCGAACCATTTCAGCCATGAGTGTTTCGGGTCAGCGCAGAATTTCTCAAGAAACCATTGATGTTTACGCGCCAATTGCCGAACGATTGGGTTTGAAATCAATACAAAAAGAAATGGAGCGCCACGCTTTTCAAGCATTGCATCCGAACCAAAGTGCCGAAGTTGAAACAACGATTGCGCGCATTGCTGGAAACCGTAAAAAAGCGGTAGACAGGATTCGGAAAACGATAGAAAAATCATTGTTAGAATCTGGTATGGCGGCCAAAGTCGTGGCCAGACAAAAGTCAGCTTATAGTGCTTACAAAAAAGCACAGCTTAAAAAGCTAGAAATTGAAGACATCCATGATTTATTCGGTGTCCGCATCATTGTCAAAGAATTACCGCAATGTTATTTGGCCTTAGGCATCATTCATAACATATACCCACCGAATGAAAATGGTTTTAAGGATTATATTGCGGTGCCAAAACAAAATGGCTATCAATCTTTGCATACGGTGGTTACTGGACCCTATGCACTGAAGTTAGAGGTGCAAATTCGTACCGAAGAAATGGACCATTTGTCTGAGGCAGGTGTAGCAGCACACTGGATATACAAGCAAAAAGATGGCAACACCAGCCCGTCATTAAATAAAGCCAGAAATTGGCTGAATTCCTTGCTGAAGTTACAAAAAGACTCCGTCAGCTCATTAGAGTTTTATGAGAATTTGAAAAAAGACCTTGGGACAGATGAGATTTATGTGTTCACTCCAAAAGGTGATCTGATTCAGTTACCCAAACGCTCAACCGTATTGGATTTTGCATTTGGCATCCATACTTCAGTAGGCTCACACGCAGAATCAGTTCAGGTTAATGGTGAAACCAAAAGCTTGGCACACGAACTGAAAACGGGTGACACGGTCAGCATCAAAACTTCAGATGACTTAAAGGTTCATGCAGATTGGTTGCGTCATGTGCGTTCAAGCAAAGCACGAACAGCCATCCGAAAAGAGTTAAAACAAATTGAAGACTCTGATGCCATGATCTTGGGCCACCGGATGTTGGATAGAGCACTGGATACTTATGACCACAGTTTTGAGCAAGTGGACAATAAATCAATCAAAAGGGCGCTCAAACATTACCAATTGAACAGCTTAGATGATATGTTAAAAGCCTTTGCCTATGGTGAATTGTTGCCATCTATAGTGGCAAAGAAAATGCTGCCCATGATGAAACAACGCAGAATCTCAGGTGATTATATTCCGAAGGAAGCTTTGACGATTGACGGTTCTGAAGGCAGCATTGTGCATTACCCTAATTGTTGCCAACCGTTGCCCGGCGATAAAATTATGGGACATTTAAGTCAATCTAAAGGTGTGGTCATTCACAGAAACAACTGTACCAATTTAAGAGAAATCAGCAAAAATAATCCAGAACGGTTATTGATGTCATCTTGGGCCCTGAAAACACGTGGTGTGTTCAAATCCACATTGGTGGTCGATGTAATCAATAAGACCGGTGTACTGGCTTCTTTGGCTGCGGTGATTGCCGAACAAGGTGTTAATATTGTTTCGATTGACCAAGCTGATAAAGATTCAGGTTTCACAGAGTTGGTTTTTGAAGTGAATGTGGAGAATAAACCACATGCTGAAGATTTGATGAATAAACTGCAGTCACACAGAGACGTACTTAACGTCAGAAGGAAATACGATGAAAAATACCATTAATACAGAAAATGCACCTGCTGCTATTGGCACCTATTCACAGGCCGTCGTTCACAATGGCACTTTGTTTACATCAGGTCAGATTCCAATTGATCCAGCCACAGGTGAAATGCTTGAGCATGACTTTGAAAAACAGGCGCACCAAGTATTTAAGAATTTGATTGCGATTGCTGATGCCGCGGGCACATCGTTACAAAATGCGATTAAATTGAATGTGTTTGTGCAGGACTTAGAAAATTTTGCTGCTTTGAACACCATCATGGGCCAATACATACAAGAACCTTATCCAGCAAGGGCAGCCATTCAAGCCGCCAGACTGCCTAAAGATTCTATGATTGAAATAGATGCCATCATAGCGATGGAGTGATGCAGTCAATATAAATCACAATGGAATTGGAGCAGCTTAAAGGTGTCGGAAAAGCCTCAGTTGAAAAATTGAATCAACTGGGCATTCATGAAGTCACCGATTTGCTGTTCCACCTGCCTTTGCGCTACGAAGACAAAACCCGCATCACGGACATTGCGGATGCACAGGGTTTTCAGTATGCACAAATTGAAGGTTTTATCACCAAAAGTTACGTCACCCAAGGTAATAGGCCTATTTTGGTGGTTGAAGTTGCCGATGATTCATCATCAATTCAACTTAAATTCTTCAACTTCTATTATTCTCAAAAGCTAAAAATGAAGCAAGACCTGCGGATTCGCGCATACGGTGAAGTGCGTTGGGGCATGCAAGGCAAGGAAATCATACACCCAGAGTTTGAACTGTCACCGAAATCTAAATTGGCAGACAGCTTGACCGCGATTTACCCCAAGACAGAAGGCTTGAGTCAAAAGTTGATTCAAAAAGCCTTGATACAAAGCATGGCCTTGTTGTCTAAAGGCGAGTTGCAGTTATCTGAACTGCTGCCAGCGCAGTGGTTGTCATCACAAGATTTGCCGACCTTAGAAGAGGCATTGATTCAGGTGCATACGCCAGCACCAGACACCAACCTCACCGCCTTGATCAACAACCAACACCCAGGGCAACAGCGTTTAAAAGTGGAAGAAATGTTGGCCCATTTTCTAGCCCTGCATCAAGTCAAAAGCCAAGCACAAAGCCACCCAGCACCCGAATTGCCCATCACCGCGCAACAAGCAAAATCATTGACCGACAAGCTGCCTTTTACCCTCACAGGCGCACAACAGCGTGTGGTAGCAGAAATACACAAAGACATGGCAGGCCAGTTGCCGATGCAACGGTTGGTACAAGGCGATGTCGGCAGTGGTAAAACCGTGGTAGCAGCGATGGCCATACAAGCGGCATTGAGCCACGGTAAACAATCGGTGATGATGGCCCCGACTGAAATTCTGGCAGAACAGCATTACCTTGGGCTTCAAGAGTTTTTCGAACCCGAGCATATCGCCTTTTTAAGTGGCAGCATCAAAGGCAAAGCCCGTGAAACTGTCTTGGAACAGATTGCCACAACGGCACAAGTGGTCATTGGAACCCATGCGCTGTTCCAACAAGATGTGATTTATCGAGATTTGGCATTGGTGGTGGTTGATGAACAACACCGCTTCGGCGTCCACCAAAGACTGGCCTTAAAACAAAAAGGTGCCGACAAAGGCGAAGTGCCGCATAATTTGATCATGACCGCCACACCGATACCGAGGACATTGGCACAAGTGGCCTACGCCAACCTCGATATATCTGTGATTGATGAACTGCCACCGGGCAGAAAAGCCATCAACACCGTTTTGATTTCCAATGACAAAATGCCACAACTGGCCGAACGCATCATCAAAGCCTGTTCAGCTGGGGAACAAGCCTATTGGGTTTGTACCTTGATTGAAGAATCAGAAAATCTGCGAGCCAAAGCCGCAGAAGACACTTACCAAGAATTACAAGACTGGTTTCCAGATATAAAAATAGGTCTGGTTCATGGCCGGCTCAAAGGTGATGAAAAGAAACAAATCATGGCCGAATTCAAAGCCAATCAAATTCAATTACTGGTGGCAACAACGGTCATAGAAGTCGGTGTCGATGTGCCGAATGCCAGTTTGATGGTGATAGACAATGCCGAACGCTTGGGCTTGTCACAATTGCACCAACTGCGTGGCCGCGTCGGTCGGGGTAACCGCCAAAGTCATTGCGTCTTGATGTACCAAGGCCCATTGAGCCAAAACGCCCAAACCCGCCTACAAACCATGCGCAACAGCAACGACGGTTTTGAAATTGCGCGCCAAGATTTAAAGCTGCGAGGCCCGGGCGAAATTCTCGGCACCCAGCAAAAAGGCAGCATGGCTTTCAGGCTATCGGACCCTGAAAAAGATGCCGAATTATTTGAAACCGCCAGAGCGCTGGCCGATATGATGCTGAAAAAACACCCAGAAAACTGCAAAAAACTGACCCAACGCTGGCACCGAACGGGGCAAGAATTGGCTAAGGTTTAGCGTGGTTTGGGTGCCAGTTCTTTTGGATGGACACCATGTTGAAAGGGATGCGCTTCCTGATATAGTTTATAGTTTATATTTTATTTTGATTTGGGTTTAATGTAGGTGTACTTACACTTTGGAATTCTGCAAAGCAGTGATACAGCATAATTGCCTGCTGCTTTGTGGTATTTGAGCAGCATGCTTTTGCTAATAGTTAATGGCTGCCCAACAGTCAGTTTTAGTGTAGATGCTTGCTCAGCAGTTTTTTTATCTACGATGCCAGCTCTATGAACCAAGCAATTGCGTAGCTGATGCATTTCTATCAGTTCAGCTTTGACGTCATTTGCAACTGGTGCACTTAAATCAAAGTATGCCCACTTACTTTCGATATATTCAACAATGTTGTTTCCAGAAGTTTTCCAGCCTTTTAAGAAGAACCGCAGTTCATCTTCATCAGTTTCTCTAGCCAGCTGCCCTTGCCATTTTTTGGTGAGTTTTGCCGAAGCTATTATATCTTGCCGAACTTCGGTTTTGAGCAGTAATTTAGTTTGAATGTTTTCTATGGATGTTAGCAATGAATTCCACATCGCAGTGAGAATTTGGCTGTTTGTTTTTGAAAAATCATCAACTAATATTTTATTGGTTTGTTGAATTGTAGCTTTTGTGTGTTCTTCCAAGTAATTGATACCTTTCATTAATTCTGTTTGTTGATTAACTTCTGGTATTTTTTTAATTGTTTTGAGAAGTGATGGTGTATTTCTAAGAGCCGTAGTGGATTGTTCAATATGTGTAGCAATCATTAACTGGTCATTCAGCTCATTAATCAATCTACCAATTGGTGACATAAAATCATTTGGTTGTTCTGTTTTGTTCATCTTCATTTCCAATTTAAAGGGGGCTTACACTTTCAATTAAGTCACACCACAAGAGGCCCAATTTAATAGTTAAACTTTTGTGTATCTTTTAGTTATTTCAACTAAAGCAGATGTCTGACTTCGGGCAGGTATTTTTCAAATGAACCTGTGTTGAAGACCACCACTTGGTCCTTCGGCTTGATGTAGCCTTGTTCTACCAATGGGTCGATGGCAGCCAGACAAGCGGCCCCTTCTGGGCATATCCACCAGTGTTTTTCTTGCCAGATATGGGACAGTTGTTGCGCTATGTCTTGTTCTGAAATGGCCACTGATGTGCCACCACTTTTTTTGACGATATCTACCACTTTAAAATGTCCGACGCCGCCTGCCACGTTCAAGCCTACGGCCAGTGTTTTACCAGCGTCTGTGGCTTCGGGTTCAAACAGGTTTTTATCGATGGCGTTTTTAACCGGTGGTGTGGCAGCGGACTGAACAGCGATGATTTTCGGTCTTTCTGGACCAATCATGCCCAAAGCTTCTAATTCATCAAAGGCTTTCCACATGCCGAGTATGCCGGTGCCGCCACCGGTGGGATAGAGGATGACATCAGGAAGCTGCCATTGGTCTGACATCAAGTTGGGTTCAGCCAGTTCCAGCCCCATGGTTTTTTTACCGTCTATGCGCCAGCCTGGCTCTTGGAAGGTGGCGACATTGAAGTGGCCTTGGGGAATGAATTTTTCCTTCATTAATAAACCGGCTTCTTTGATGGTGCCTTTGACCATTTCAAGTTGAATGTTAGGGTTTTTCCTGCTCAAAGCGGCGACATTACCAATGATAGGTGCAGGTGTGTCATCGGGCATGATGATGGTGGCTGCGATGCCCGTGTGGTCTGCATAGCGAGCCAATGAATCACCCGCATTGCCTTGTGTTGGTACCACCAGTTTATCCAGTTTGTGATGTTGTGCCATGTTGATGACCACCGCCATGCCGCGGTCTTTGAAACTGAGTGTCGGGTTTTGGCCAAAGCCTTTGTGTCCTTTGCCTTCGTCTTTGATGAACAGTTCAAAGTTGTGTTGTTGTGCCAATGGGTGGTCATTGTAATCAAGTAGTGGCGTGTAACCTTCCTCAAGGGTGGTGTAACCTTCAGATATGGGTAATAAACCAGAAAATCGCCACATGTTTTTTCTGTCGGGTTGATACCAGTCGGTGTTTTTTATGCGGTCTGTATCGTAAACAAATTGTAAGGGTCGGTTGTCTTTTGGACACAGGTTCATGACTTGGTCTAAGTCGTAATGTGCGTCGCAGAAAGTGCAGGTCAGGTGTGCGATGTGTGGGTTCAGTTTCATGAATGATAGCCTGTGGATTGAGTTAGGACATGAGTATAACAAAAGACGGACTTTTGAGTTTCATCAATGAAATAACTGCTCGGAAAGCACAATGCTGCCTTTCAGAGGTAAATTTTTGATATGATAATAAAACAGCAGAGAGAGGTGAATCATGAAAAAATACATACCATTGGCACTACTGGCCGTCATCGTTGGGTGCGCATCAAAACCCATAGACCCATTAGATCCTAGTACAGACCTGAATCAAGACCGAGTCATTCAATGCCCGATTGGTTACCATATGGAACAATCCACCAGTATCATTGTGGCCACTAAAGACAAGGATAAAAAGCGCGGTCAAACTCAGACGGAAGAAAAGTGCGTCCCAGATAATTGATGATGACAATTAAGCTCAACGGGTAATTTTCATGTGTGGTGCATTTCATTTGGTTAAGGAAACCAAAAGCCTGGATTTAATGGCTTATTTGGGTACACCTGAATTTTCTGGTAAGGGCTTGTGTGTGCCGGCATCTGAAATTGAAATTGTGTTGGAAAATTCGCAAGGCAGAGAATGTCGTAAGGCAAAGTGGTGGTTGTTACTGGGTAAAGACGGTAAGCCGAACTATCATTATGCCACTTTCAATAGCCGCTCAGACAAGCTGGCATCTTCTTTCTTGACCCAAAAGCCATTCAAAACGTCACGTTGTATTATTCCTGCCAGTGCAGTGATCGAAGGGCAGAATAAAAAATACCACACCGTCAGTCGAGTGGGTCAGGCTTTGGCATTGGGTGGTTTGTATAAGACCTATGAAGTTGATGGTGAATTGATTACCACAGCATCTGTGATCACCTGTCCGGGCAACCCTAAATGGGCAAACTTTCATGCCAAATCTACGCCATTGATGCTGGATACCAGTGATGAAGATTTGATTGATATGTGGTTGGATCCGGGCTTTCATCAAACCGAGGCATTTAATGACGCATTAAGTGGCCGGTTATTTTTTGATCTGAACATCACGCCAATAACGGCTGCCCGTGACTTAACCGCCACGGGTGCTTCATTCAATTGTCCTGCAGATTAATTACTGTTGTTTTATCTGTAAAGTGCTTCTTCACCTGGAACGCGATAGAGTACAGAATTTTTACGGATGACTTCAGTTTTGAAGTTTTCAGAAGTCAGTTCACAGTACAATTGATAATTTATCTTTTTAGGCATGTCAGTTGTTTCTAATTTCGTAGGTATGGCTGGAACGTCTATGACTTCAGTCAGTTGATAACTTAATTCTGGCAATTCGATACCATCAAAGGCCAAGGTGTTGTCGTTGTCAGTCCCCAAATCACAACCTATGACGCCATTGATTCTGTTCTCTTTTTGTCTGTGGGTCAGTCTGAGTTTCCAAGCCGCATTAGAGAAGTTGACCGACACGATTTCAATGTCACTGGGCAATTCGTTAACGGGTTTTCTGGGGATGCCACTGCTGCATGCAGACAACAGCGAAATGGTAAGTGAAAGTAAGCAGATTTGAATTTTTTTGTTTATCATAAATTTATTGATGTTTTAGTTTAGTGTATTTTTTTTGGGTCAAGTGCATCTTGAACGGCATCTGAAAATAAATTAAAGCCGATAACCAGGACGAATAAGAAGCATGAAGCGGCTGCAAAATTATTGAAATAACCGGCTTGAATGTCATTGGTGGCTTCTGAAATCATCAGTCCCCAGCTGATGCCGTTTTTCACACCCAGCCCCAAAAAGCTTAATATCACTTCGGTTTTAATGGCGGCTACAAAAGTAATGGTGCCTTGAACCAAAAGTAAGTGTGAGGTGTTGGGTAAAATGTGTTTGAAAATAATGCCAGGTGTTTTTACACCCAAACTTTGAGCCGCTTCTACGAACTCTTGTTGTTTCAGTTTGATCACTTCGGCACGAATGATGCGGGCTGTGGTGGTCCAAAAAACAGCCACCATGGCCACATGCATGGCAAAGATTGATCCTTGCATGGCATAAGCCACTGCAGCAACAAATAAGTAAAAAGGGATGGAATCAAGTACCCCAAGCAGCCAAAGGACGATGCTGTCGATCCAACGGCCACTGAAAAAGCCTGCCCAAGCACCCAGTATCGCACCAATTAGGGTTGATAAAACAGTGACGGTGAGTCCTACTTCAAATGCGACTTTTGTACTGTATATGGCACGTTCTGCCACATCTTGTCCAATGGCGTTGGTACCAAACCAATGTTGCCAAGAAGGCGATTGTTGAAAGGCGTCTGTGGTGGTTCCCCAGTCACCGCCCCAAAGGCCAAACCAAACCCCCAAAGCAATACCCAGATACAACAGCACTATGATGGCGCCGCTGATGCCCATGCGGTCTTGTTTGAATTTAACCCACGATTTGTGCCACAAAGATTCAGGATTCAACTGGATGTTTTGCCTGTGATTCATTTCAATGTCGTTCACTTTAATTCAACCCGTGGATCAAATGCCCGATACAATATGTCGGTCAGTAATAAAATCACAACAAACAAGGCAGCAGTTAAGCCGACTACGGCTTTGAGTATGGGTTGGTCGCCGGCAATGATGGCATCATAAGTGACTTGACCCACGCCAGGAATACCGAAATAACTTTCAATCAATAAGGACCCAGATACCACCACCAAAGGGATAGAAAACATCACCCGCGTGATGATAGGAACCATGGCGTTTTTTAACACGGCTTTGTACATGATGTGTTTTTGTGAATGGCCAAAGGCACGCGCTGTGCGCACGTGGTCTTTGTTGATTTCTTCGACCAGAACGGCCCGATAAAATCGCGTGTTGTAACCCAGTGCCACAAAAACTGTTGCCAGTGTGGGGACGGTGACGAATTGCAAATACTGCCACCATGAAAAAGTACCATCTGCTGAATATATATTCCATCCACGAACTGGGAATAGGTTCATTCCATATCGAGAGGAGAGCATGATTTGGAAGGCAATGATGACCACCAAAAATGACACGCTCATACCAATAACAGCACCAGTCATGATGGTTTTGTCTATCCATTGACCTCGATGAGCTGTAGCCCAAAGTGCCAATATGACGGCCAATAGGTTGCCAAGGATAAAGCCGGGCAGTGTCAGTTGTAGTGAAACAGGTATAGACTGTGCCAGCATGTGAGAAACGGGTTGATCTTTGACCATAGAAAAACCAAAATCTAATGTGATGAGTTCCATCAAGTACTGGCCATAACGGACAATGAAAGGTTGGTTATAACCCAAGGTTTCGCGAACCTGTGCTATTTCTTCAGCCGTAGGGTTTTTCCCCAGTTGTTCATAGGTGAGGTCTGGCCCAAAGTAAACCATCAATAGGAACGACACCAAGGTCACGCCCAATATCAGCGGTATGCCTCCTATGAGTTTTTTGAGGGCAAATTTGAGTAAATCCATGGTTTATTTCACATCAACGTATCTGATGTGCCCACCGCCCAGCATCTGCCTGTCAGGGTAGGTGATGACATTTTTGTGCCAAAGGTGAATTTTGTTGCGTGATAAACCAGATACCAATACACAATCATCAACCACCATTTGGTTCATTTCTCTGTATATCTTGGTCCTTTCAGGTGATGGTTGCATCACGCTGGCTTTTTCATACAAAGCATCGTATTCGGGATTTTGATAGTTGAAGTTGTTAGAGCCAGGGGATTGATTGGGGCCGTAGAGCAGTTGTAGCGTGTTCTCAGCATCTGGATAGTCCAAAGTCCAAGCCATGAAGAAGAAGGGTGCTTCACGGTTTTTAATGGCTTTGTTGAATGTGCCAAAACTGGGGTAAGGGTGGTATTCAATTAAATGTAATGGGTAGCCCATTTTGTTCATGAAGCCACGCATCTGCTCAAAAAATTGTTTGTTCAATACACTGCCCGCGACATGGTACTCAAATACCGGTAAGTTCGTCGCATCCCAGCCTTGATCAGTCAACATTTGTTTGGCAGCTTCTACATCTAAGGTGACGGAGTCATAAGACTGGTTTGGGTCAAATTCTGATACTGATGGGGTTATGATGCCTGGGAAAATGGTGCCGAGGCCAAAGTAAAAGGCGCGATTTTTTTGTTCCCAATTGTGGCTTCTTTGAATCGCACATCGCAAGGCTTTACTCTTGGCGTCATGTTCTGGGTCGCCATTGATGCCAAAATCTGGGTCATCCATATTAAATCCGCCATAGACAAAGCCAGCTTCCATGCCATATCGGTAGTTGAAGTTTTCCGTGATTTGTGGGTGCAATGTCAATGGACTTTTGCTCAGGATGACCGTGTTTTGTTTGTCTTTTGGAACGGTGGTGTACTGAATTTCATCGCCTTTGGTGAAGGAGTTCCAACGAGATGTAGATTCTTTAACAAAGTGAATTTCTAATTTATCGATGAAAGGCGGGTTTTTACCATCTAAAGAATCAATGCCTGTTTTACCATGAATGGCTTCGTCATAGCCTTCATAATGTATGTCAAAAGGTTCTTTTCTGAAGTCTGGGTTCTTGTCAAAGTAAGCCACTTCAGAATCGAATTTATCCAGTATGAATGGACCTGATCCTATGGGCTTGGAGCCAAACTCTTGCCCTAGGGCATCTACCACTTCTTTTGGTACCACAGCTGAAAAAGCTTGAGCAAAAGTGTAAGTTAATTGAGGGTAGGGCTTTATCAATTGTATTTGGATGGTTTGTGAGTCCAAGGCAGTAAGACCAGATATGGCTCTATTATAATCTGCGCCGTCTGCTTTCCATTGGTCTAATCCTTGAATTTTACCTTGCCATAACCAAGCACCAGAAGCGCGGTTATTGGGGTCAAAAGTTCTTTTAATAGAATAAACAAAATCTTCGGCGACCACTTCACGTCCTTTGTTGTTGTCTAGACCAAAAGCGGCGTGGTCATGAAAGGTGACACCTGATTTAATTTTGATGGTGTAGGTGAGGCCATCATCACTGATGACTGGCATTTCTTGAGCCAAATTGGGTTTCAGTTCATAAGGCCTTTTAAGGTATTTATAGGTATAAAGTGTGTCAAAAATATTGGTGACGACAAAGCTGGAATATTGGGTGGCTGCTTTGATGGGATCTAAAGATGTGGGCTTGCCGTCTTCAGAGTGGCGGTAAGTTTTGATACCGTCAATGACAGAAGATTGATTGGAAAAAGTCACATTGTCTTCGTTTTTTTGACATGCAGACAGCAACAATATAAAACAAAGGAGGTTGATTTTTTTGTTCATTGTTGAGGGCATCGCGAGATATAAAAAAGCAATGATTATAGCGCACTGAAGGCTTTGTGGTAAACTCAACTTATGAACAACAAAGACAAAACTTATACATCATTCAAAAGCTTCTACCCTTATTACCTTTCTGAACACGAAAATTTAATCTGTCGCAGGCTTCATGTTGTTGGTTCGACATTGGTGCTTTTCTGTTTAGTTTATGCACTGTTAACTCAAATGTGGATGCTGTTACTGTTGTTACCTGTCTTGGGCTATGGTTTTGCGTGGGCGGGTCATTTCTTTTTTGAAAAAAACAGACCAGCCACTTTCACTTATCCTTTGTATAGTTTTTTGGGAGATTGGGTGATGTATTGGCAATACATCAAAGGGGAAATCAAACGCTGACAATTAGGCTTTTTGAGCAACAGTGATTCGGTCATGACCAGCTAAATCTTTGTGGGTGATGACATTTTTATAGTCTTCAGCTTTTAATATTTCTCTGACAGCAGGGCCTTGGTCATAGCCATGTTCTAACATCAATGTCGCTTTTGATTTTAGGTGGTTTTTGGCTTGATTCGCCAACTTTTCTAGATCGCTTAATCCTTTATTATCAGCAGTCAATGCCGAAATAGGCTCATAAGCTAGGTCTGCTAAATGGTGGTCCTGAGGGTCAATGTAAGGCGGGTTGCTTACAATCAAGTCAAACTTAGCATTTTTAGGTACAGCTGAAAACCAATCGCTGTAGAAAAAAGAGGCGTTTTCAATGTGATTTCTTACGGCATTTTTTTCTGCCACCGCCAAAGCAGCTTTTGATAAATCACAGGCTTGAACTTGGCTTTCTGGCCACTCTTTTGCCAATGACAGGGCAATGGCTCCGGTGCCGGTGCCCAAATCCAATAAGTTGTTGGGACGGTGTTCAAGTACCAAGGCCAGTTCAATGATTTGTTCAGTCTCTGGGCGTGGAATCAAGGTGTCTTGGGTGACCAAGAGGTCCAGAGTCCAGAACGCTTGGTGGCCTAAAATATAAGCGATGGGTTTGCCTTCTTGGGCTTCTTTAACCCACTTTTTGAGGGTGTTTACCTGATCTTCTGTGAGGTGTTCATCAGCATGAGAAAATAACCAACTTCGTTCAACTTTTAAAGCACCCAATAACAAAAGCTCAAGGTCGAAACGCTTGAGCTTGGTGTTTTGTTGTTGGCTTTTTAGCCAAGCATTGATGTCAATCAAAGGAGTGATTAACCAAAGCTGCCATTAAAAAGTGAATCTTTGCCGGCATTGGCTGACGAATCAAAAGAACTGTTTGATAAAACATCACTTTCAAATGGTGCTGCACTGATGACATCAACTTGCGCCTGTTGGATTGGCATCATTTGTTGCTGGTTGCTGCTTAAATTAGGTAATGCAACAACCACGGCCAAAGCAAAAGCACTGGCGGTTAGGGTTGTTTTGAAGGGGTTACTTAACCAATTAAACCAACTGCTTACCGATTGATTTGTAACAGATTGGGCTATTTGTTCACTCCAGGATTTGGTTGAAAAAGCCGCTTTCATGGCTTGTGCAGCAGTGAAGTCATTAAGTAACGCTTCTGCTTTTTGTAAACGTTGACTTGATGCCTCAGCACTTGATAAACAATCCCCAGCGGAAACTGCTGATTGTGTATTCATGCTGCTGCTTTGAAATAACTCTTGTAGTTGTTGTTCAGTTAACTTCATAATCAATATTCATCTGTTTAAGTTTGTCTTTCAATGCAGTCATGCCACGTTTAGATAAGTTTTCTGCCTTATAAAATGCCCAACCTGTCATGTCGCACATTTCTTTAACAGAATAGCCTTGTAAACGCATCTTGACTGCTATTCTTCGACTTTCAGGTAAAGATTCAATGGCTTCAAGAATCAAAGCTTGTGTTTCTTTTCCTGCTACCTTTTGATCAGGTTCAGTACGTGAACTGACCAATTCTTGACGGTAGTCGTCTTCATCGGATTGATCAGGCATGGAAACATCCATCAGGTGTTTTTTATGCTTTCTGGCCAAGTCAATAATGACGTTTGCTGTCGTTCTGTATATATATGACGAAAGGTTTTCTATTTCTCGGTCACCTTGTAGCAATTTTAATACACGAATAGAAACTTCTTGAGTGACATCATCAGCTGTGACGCCCTGAATATTGACCGTTTGCGAAGACACCGCTTTTTTTATCAGGTGTTGGTGTTGTAAAAAAATTTGTTCTAACTTTTTTTTATTCACGGTTCAACGGCTCAACTCATAAAGGAGTAAATCACACCTTTGGTATTCAACAGGTGGTGTTTTTTAGCATATTGTAATGCAGTAAACCCCTTTTTATTGGTTAAATTACTGAGGGCGCCTAACTTTAAAAGTTCGTGCGTCAGGTTAGCAATTTGACTGTCATCTGCATTGTAGGCTTTTTCTTTGTGTGCGCCACACAATATATGTAATGGCGTATTACCTTCTTTATCTGTTTGGTTGATGTCCAACCCTAAGTGATGAATGACCCTCACAGTGTCTTTGGCTTTGATGATGTTACTGTAATATTCTGCTGCCAACATCACGTTATGATATAAATTTAATTGGCTGGGGTCTAAAGTATTGACTGGTGCTCCGGCATCCGCCAATATGCTGACAATCCCAGCATTCCATTGGGCGGCAGCTAAAGTGATGTATGGGTATTTGCCAGGACCAATTGCTGCTGGATTGGCTTGTTTTTTAATCAGCAAGTCAACCACTGATTTAGAATTGCTGATGATGGCACTCGACAATGCCGTAGAACCATTATGAGAGCGGTGTTCGATGTCGGCTTGGTTTTGGATTAGAAATGAGGCGACAGCTCGGTTGCCACTGCCAGCGGCATGTATCAATGCAGTACAGCCTTTAGAGTCAACCTCATCGACAGTTAAACCTTGGATTTTTAATTTATTGAGCAGACCTAAGTTGCCTGAAGTGGCAGCCTGGAACCATGAGCTGAGCTCTACACTTAACTGTTTGGATTGAGTGTCTTGTAGCTGATTACTGCTGCGATCATCAGCTGTTTCAGAATAAGACTTTGTGGGTGTTTTTTCTTCATTTAGGGGCCTTTGTTTTATTGTGTTTTTTTCAGGCTGAATTGCCACTTCTATGGGGTTGCTCGGCGCAAAAATAGGTAATTCCATTTGTTTTTCTGCTTCAATATGCGCTTGAAGGACCTTATATATTTTAGGGTGTTTGCTCTGGCTGATACTCAAAGATGTATGGCCATGATTGTTCTTGTGATTCAAGTCCAACTGTTGTTGTAAAAGTTTTTTGATTAACCTGGGATTAGGTGTCGAATTTTGTAGCAATAAGGTCATGGCATTATCGCCTTGAGCTGTTATTTGATGCGGATCAGCCCCATTCTTCAATAAGGTGTCACAGTTTTTCAAGGACTGGTTAACCACTGCATCAAGGAATGCACTCATCCCAGAGTGATCTGTTGCATTGACATTGGTGGCATTTTTAATGAGGTAGGTCAGTTTTTTTTCATGACCTAATAGTGCGGCAGTCATTAAGGCTGTTCGGTCTTGTGTATCAACCGCTTCGGTGTTTCCCGTGTGGGCGAACACAATTTCTAAACCAGTGGTGTTGTCTTTGCTGTATTGTGCTGCAGCAATAATGGGGGGTGTTTTTTTATTCAAAGGCAAGTTATTCTCTTTGAATAAATAACGCACAATTTGCCATCGGCCATGCTTTAACGCGGTGTTTAATGGCGCAAAGAGTGGGCTGTCAAATAATTGAAAATCAATGCCTTCTGACAACAGTTCTTTCAACTGTGCCAACTGTCCATTGCGACAACACTTGATGATGCTTTTTGCTTGTTCTGGAAGTGGCGTTGTCATGGTACTTATCCTTGGTACGACATGGCTTTGTGTTTCAGTGATTGAATGTCAATGTAGCCGATAGCCCTGTGTCCTGATTCCTGCTGATGTCAATTTTCCAATTATACAACTCACACAAACGTTTTACGATAGCTAATCCAATGCCCGAGCCTTTGCTGGTGGATTTACCTACTCGATAATGACGTTCGAATAATTTGGGTAATTCTGACTCAGTCACCCCGATACCTTCATCTAAGACCGTGATGCTGTTTTTATCGATGATCACTTTGATGACGCCTTCGGGTGTATATTTAATGGCATTGCCAATTAAGTTACTCAATACCACTGAAACCACGGACTCAGGTGCTTTGACTTGCAGCCAATCATTTTCTATGACTTCAGTTGTCACTGGTTTTAATCTCAAAGTAGGCTCAAATCCTTCAATGATGTCTTTGATAATCAGTGCCGGTTGGGTTCGTGCTAAATCATGCTGCTCTTTACGCTCTTCTCTGGCCAAAAGCAACAATGTCTCAATCAACTCTGTTGACTGTTTAACAGCGCGCTCAATGCGATTGATGCGGTCAAATTCCTTTTCTGTTAAGCCCGGTTTTGATGCAATTAATTCAGTGGTGGACTTGATCACAGCAAGCGGTGTACGCAATTCATGACTGACATCGGCATTGAATTCTTTGTCTCTGGTAACGTAGTCAGTCATTTTTTCTGCATAACCATCTAATGCGGTGGCAATCTTGCCTACTTCATCTTCGCTGAAATAGGGAGCCAGTGGTTCTGGGTGCATGTCATGGATGGTTTGGTCACTGGTTAAGTGATCTAACTTCGAAGCCAAATCACTCAATGGTTTTAGTGCTTTCTTGGAAACGATGAGGGCCAACAAGTATGCTAGTAATAGAAAAATGATGGCAATTCCACCAAAGGCACCATAAATCAGCGTGTTGTCTTGATTCATGTGACTGATGTCAAATTTGATATATGCCCAGACCGGTTTACCTTCAATTTGATGATTTTTATTAACCGCAACAATATAACTGCGGCCATCCTCTTTAAGGATGTGTTTGCCATTCCTTAAATCAGCATAGTGTAAAGGCAGATCAAGATGGAAATTGTCAGGTGTGGTTAGAATGCCTATGACATTTGTAGATAAGGGCTGATTGATCATCTCTTCAGGATTCTCAGAGAATTTTTTCATGTAACCCTCTAAGTCATCCAAAATGGTCTGAGCAATCAAGTCAGTTTGCATGCTTTGTCGCACAGACAATGACGTCACTGCAAACAGTGACGTCAAAAGTGAGGAAAATGCCAAAAAGCCGATAATAATTCGGCTTTTGATGCTATTCTTGAACTTCATCTGGATCTGAAATATGGTATCCGATGCCGTGTCTGGTGTGTATTAATGCTTTGTCAAATGGTTTGTCGATGATGGTTCGTAATCCATGGATGTGCACGCGCAGTGAATCTGAATCAGGCATTTCTTCACCCCAAACTTTGACTTCCAGTTCTTCTCTTGGCACCACATAAGGACTGGCTTCCATCAGGATTTTTAAAAGTTTCAAACCAGTTGGGTTCATCTTTAATGGTTGACCTGCTCTTTTGACGGTCAAGCTGTTGAGGTTATATTCTAAATCTGAAACCTGAAGTTCTCTATTGATTTTCTCTTTTTGGCGACTGCCAAGAACTGAAACTCGAGCTTCTAACTCTTGTAGGGCGAAAGGCTTTACCATGTAATCATCGGCGCCAAACTCAAAGCCTTCTAGTTTTTGTTCCAGGGTATCTCGGGCAGTAAGCATAATGATGGGTGTGTTTTTCTTTGCATCAGAACGCAACTTTTTACACAGGTCAAGGCCATCCATACCAGGGAGCATCAAATCAAGAATGATAACGTCAAAGTCATTGGTAACAGCCAAATGCAATCCGGTGATGCCATCACCGGCATAATCAACAATGTGGTCACGGTCTTCAAAGTAATCAACGATATTGGCCGCAATGTCGGTATTGTCTTCTACAACTAGTATTTTCATGGTGTTTTTTTACGCTATTTTAATGTTTTATAATTGTTTTGGGTAAAAAAAATCCCAAGACATTTTCATAACGCCTTGGGAAAATAAGAATGCCCTTCTTACGTGTCATTATCATTTGGAGAACAATGACGATGGAGCCATTATATTAAGAACTTGGTTAAGCCAATGTTAGAGAGTTGTTAAAATTTTGTAAGGCAGGCACTTATGCTAAAATGCCGTTTTATTTTGATGCTGAACCATGATCAGATTCACAGTGATATTCCTTTTTTTACTGCTTTCATTGTTTTTGTTGAACATTACAGAAGACGTAAGGCAAGCTGTTATTTTACCGTTCACCTCTGGTATTGCCAGTTTTTGTAGCTGGTTGGTTCAATTGTTTGATGCGGATGTTGTGGCACAAGGAGATGTTATCCGTGATATCAAAACGGGTTTAGCCATTCAAATCGCTCCAGGGTGTAACGGGGTAGAGGCTTTAATCATCATGTTTTCTGCCATCATGGCATTTCCATCACCTTGGGTATATAAACTGAAAGGCATATTGTTAGGTTTTATTGCCATTCAAGGGTTGAATACAGTTCGCATCATCTCTTTATTTTATTTATTACAGTGGGATAAGGATTGGTTTGAATGGTTTCACCTGTATTTGTGGCAGGCGCTGATCATATTAGACGCATTGGTCGTTTGGTTGGTTTGGCTGAGGTATTTGCCTAAAAAAGAGTTGGAAGCTGATTTGGACGGTAATCAAGCCTTGGCTTGATTGATGATTTCAATCAGCTGCACAGATAAGTGTTCAACGGTGCTGTCAATGGCCTGACAATCACCTAAGCGGTTTTCTAGTTTTAAGCAATGTTCGCTTATGGCGTCAAATCCATAGCTGCCTGCAGAACCGTTTAATTGGTGGATAACTTGATAAAGCGCTGAATGATTGTTGTCATTCAGCGCTTTTTTTATGGCCAAACACTTGTCGTCAAATGTTGACAAGTATTTGGCTTTTAATTGTTCAAAAGGGTCAGTCAATGATGCTGATTTGAACAGTTGTTGTGACTTCAAATTCACCATCGGTAATGGTGTAAGTGAACGTGTCAGTTCCACACCAGTTAGCAGGTGGTGTGTATGTCATGCTGCCATCAGCTTGAATGTCAGTAACTGTGCCTAATGCATTACTTGAGTCAACAGAAACTAAAGTGATGTTGTCACCGTCAGGATCAGTGTCATTTTCAAGTGGGTTGATGACTTTGGATTGATTAACAATCGTGAAATATGAGTCAGCTTGCGCCACAGGCGGCTGGTTGTTGCCCACAGGCGGTCCGCTGGTGACGGTCACAACAATGGTTGCTGTTGCTGTGCCACCATCTGCATCAGTGATGGTGTATGTAAACTCAGTTGTGCCTGTATAGCCATTCAGTGCTGTAATCGTTAAAGTACCGTTTCCATTGTCAGCAATTTCTAAATCTGGATTGCTGTTATCGATAGAGGTCAATGTCAAGTCGGACACCTCGCCATCTGGGTCATAATCATTGGTTCTATAGTCTACAATGCTGGCCACACCAGTTTGAATGTTTGCAGAATCAGCAGTTGCAACCGGTAGCATGTTGTCAACAGTGACGGTCACAGTAGCAGTCGATGTCAGTCCGTCATTGTCTTCTACAGTATAGGTAAAAGTTTCGGTACCAATAAACCCTGGGTCTAAAGCGTATGACAGAGAACCACCGTTATTACTGACTGTTCCATTACTGGGTTGTGTGTTGTCAATGATGGTCAGTGTGTCACCCGCGTCAGGATCTGAATCATTGGCCAATACGTCTAACATCATAATGACAGTCGTCCTAGGAACAGAAAAGCTATCGTCATTGGCGCTAGGCGCTTGGTTTAAATAAACCTTTTCACCTAAAGAGGTGTTGGTTTCAGTTTCTTGGTATTTGTAAACGTCAACTGTACGCTTGTGTTTAGCAGGCGTGTTCAGCGCACGATTAATCCATGCGGCAGGTGCTTCAACTTCTTTAGTCACCCATTTCATGGGCAGGTCTTCATCAGCAATATCCACTTCTTTGAACTCTTCCTCAATGGTTAAGAAAGATATTTCAACGCGTCTGTTTTTAACTTTTTCTACAGGGTCATTGTTGTCAAATTTGGGTGCTGTTTCACCTTTACCTGAAGCCAAAATGGCAGCTTCTGCAACACCATTGCGGGCTAAGAAGTTTTTGGCACTTTCAGCACGCCTTTCAGATAAATCTTGATTGTATGATTTTGATGCAATGTCACAGGTATGGCCAACAATACTGATGCTGCTGGCTAGGTCAGTCTCTTTCAACGCGTCGATTAACTTCATTAACTCAGATTCAGCGTCGTTTCTGATGACATCAGAATCTAAGTCAAAGAAAGCGGTAGAGGCCAAGCTGATTTCATGTTGAACAACTTTTCGGTTTTCAAGTTTCAATTGCGCCAAACGCTCTTCATCTATCACCTGAACTTCTTCAGCTACTGTTGTGGGTTGGTGGTTTTTGCCGAAGTCATACCGATACATGACGTTCGCTCTTGTATCTGACTTATCGGTTTCAAACTGTCCACTTTTACTGATTTGTTCAACATTCAATGCCAAACTGTGTGGTGAGTCTTTAAAGTATTTTTCCAAATTGACACTGCCTGTGAATTGGTCAGAACCAAAGTCACCTTCTTCGTAGTCTAGACCACCTGTCAGTCTGAACATGCTTTGTTCAAAGTATTTACCTAAGCGGCCACCCAGTCCCCAGTCATAGGGGTGTTCAAAGGTTCTTATGATGGTTTCTATGTCTTGAGCTTGTGAAAAGTCACCTATGGTATCGCTGCCAAACAAGGTGTTATTGGCAACAGTGACACTTGTGTTGGCCAGTCGTTCACCCGTGATGGCCTTGCTGCCATTCACATTCCAGAAAAAGTCTTTTGCTTCTGAACCAAAGCCCAAAGTAAATTTACGGTCATCAAATGTGTTTTGATCGACTGCTGCAAAATATTTCCAAATACGCAAATTATCTTCATTGGTGATTAAGTCACCTTTTTGATTGGCTCCAGATAAACGATGGAAATCCAGCTTCAAGCCACCCGCGCCATCGGAGTACCAAAACTCACCCATCCAGTTGCGGTTCCAGTCGGTATGAAATGATTTCAGAAAGTCGGCAACAATTTCTCCTTCATTATCAACGCCAATGCCCAGTCTGCTGTCATCTCCAGCGTAAGCAAAGTTGATTTGATCTTCAGATCCTGTGATGTTTGTTTGGTCTTGTGCTCCGGCTTGAGCGGTGAACATGGCAGCCGCTAATAAAGCCCATTTTTTCGTGTCCATGGAAATTCCTGTTAATAACGCTAATGTTGGTATTTTAACAAGCTTTTACTTTGATGTCATAACTGAAATGTTAATTGACGTTTTTCAGGTTGTTAATTAAAGATTGTTCAATCTGAGCTGTTTGTTCATGGGGTCGGGCAATGATGGCTGCAGACCCTTTATCCAAGGCGATAATTTTTCCTTTGAATCCACTCATTTGCATTTTTATCGTGTTTTCAACAGTTGAGTGAGGCATATAAAGTACGGTGATGGGTTGATTATAATCATTCATAAAGACCATGCGTGCGCCTTCACCATCTAAAGTTGGGCACAGCTTCATAAAATGTACACGCCCAAGGTCGTTGGAAATTTGTGTGCCTAAACTGGCAAATAAAGGCTTTAACTGGTCGTGAGGAATCTCATCTTCGGACATATAAACGGTGGGTTCCATGACCAATGCTTCGTTGATAAAATCTTCTAAGTCGCTGGTTGGTTTGGGTCCAAAAAAAAGCAGGCTAATGGTCATGATGATTGCCACAGAAGCTGCAGCAGCCCAATAATGTGGTGCGCTGATGCTTCTGGTGGCAAAGCTTTGATTCATGATGACAGCATTCTTGAAGTGCGGAGGTACTTCGATGTTCAAGGCATCAGCCAACACTTGTTCTTCAGCCATGGCTTTGATATAGGCGGCTTTACACATGGGGTCATGGTTACGGGCGTGGATAAATGCAGGATCGTCTGCATATGGGTTGGCATCGAGTGTTTGTTTGAATTCAGTAAAGTTCATGCCTGATTTCCTATTTGGCTGTTTTTTTCTAATTTAGATTTTAATTGTTTTCTGGCGCGGAATAATTGTGTCATAACTGCAGAATGCGAAACGCCTAACTGCTCAGCAATTTCGTCACAACTGAAACCGCCAATGATTTGAAGTAACAAAGGTTCTGCGTATTTAGGCTCCAGAGCCATCATGGCGTTTTGAGTGATTTTTATGTCCATGACTTGTTCAGGTGTGCGGTGTTTAATGTCTTCTATGTCATAGTTTAGATCGTCTATGCTTTGGGTGATGGGGCGTTTTTTTTCAAACTGTCGGGCAAACTCGCGTCTTAAAATGGTAAAAACCCAACTCTTGGCAGCCTTTTCATCTTTCAATGAATTAATGGAGCGCCAAGCACGGAGGTATGTTTCTTGCACTAAGTCTTTAGCCATGTGCTCATCTTTACCTAACCAAAAAGCAAAACGATAGAGGTCATCATACAAGTGGCCAAGTAAAGCGTCGAATTTACGTTGTTTATTGTTCATATGCCAAAAGACCTGTTCTTAGCTAATATATTTCAAAAATAGTTCAACTATTGTATCCTTTCGCTTCTTTAAAACGACTAATAACCATGAAAGCCCACATAAAAATTATCACATTGGCATCGTTTGTGTTTGTTTCAGCCTGTCAGAATGAAACTACAACAGAGACTCAAAGGGTAGAAAAAGCGATTGCCAAAGAAATCACAACAAAGGAAAAACATGATATGAAACCTTTTGATACGACAATCAAAGCACCTCAGCCTAAAAAAGTGCCGCACACTTTTACACAACACGGAGATGAACGAATTGATAACTACCATTGGTTACGTGATGACAGCAGAGAAGATGAAGACGTGTTGGGCTATTTGAATGCTGAAAATGATTACGCAGATGCCCAAATGGCTGACAGTGTTGCGTTGACTGAAAAAGTGTATGAAGAAATTGTGGGTCGCATGATTCAAGACGATGAATCTGTGCCAGTGAAATTAAAGAATTATTGGTACTACTCACGCTATGAATCAGGAAAAGAGTATCCTATTTATGCGCGCAAGTTGAATGACATGGCAGCTGATGAAGAGGTGATTCTGGATGTTAATATTTTGGCCAAAGACCATGCCTATTACTCAAGTAATAACCAAGCCATCAGTCATAACCATGAAATTTTGGCTTACTCAGAAGATACGGTTAGCCGTCGAAAATACAATCTATATTTCAAGGACTTAAATACAGGTAAGCTGTTACCTGATGTGATTGAAAACACGACAGGATCTGTGGCTTGGGCGAAAGACAACAAAACCCTGTTCTATACCCGAAAGCATCCAACCACTTTATTGCCTTACCAGGTGTATAGACATGTCTTGGGTACGTCAGTAGAAGACGATGTGTTGGTTTATGAAGAAGCTGATAACACGTTTTACATCAGCTGTTATACATCAAGATCTAATGACTTTATCATGATTCAAGCAGGCTCAACCACCAATTCAGAGGCCATGTATTTATCAGCAGATGACCCACTGGGTGAATTTAAGTCAGTTTTACCCAGAGAAAAAGACCATGAATACGAAGTAGAAGACTTCAACGGTGAGTTCATCATCAATACCAATTGGCAGGCGAAAAATTTCCGCATCATGAAAACCAAGATTGGTGCCGATGCTGATAAGTCTTTGTGGAAAGAAGTGGTGCCACACGATGATGAAACCTTGATTTATGGCGTAGAAACATTCAAGGATTGGCTCGTGATTGACCAAAGAAGCAGTGGTTTGAAACACATCAAAGCCATCAATTGGACTTCTGGCGAATCTAAAGTTTTGGATTCTGAAGAAGCAGCTTATACGATGTGGACTGACAATAACCCTGAACAAAGCCACAATGTTTTGCGGTACAGTTACAGCAGCTTGACGCAATTAAGTAGTATTGTTGAAATTGACTTAGATACTGATGAAAAAACAGTCTTGAAGCAAAATAAAATCAACGGTGAATACCATCCTGAAAAATACCAGTCAGAAAGGTTTGAAATCGAAGCCCGTGATGGTGCGATGGTGCCGGTATCTTTGGTGTATAAAAAAGATATAGGTGAATTGAATAAACGTCCTTTGTTGGTTTATGCCTATGGCTCGTATGGTTCTTCAGTTGACCCATATTTTTCATCTAGCAGGTTGTCACTGTTAGATCGTGGGTTTGTTTTTGCGATTGCACACATTCGAGGCTCTCAAGCCAAAGGTCGTGCCTGGTATGAAGATGGAAAAATGTTTAATAAAATAAACACGTTTACTGATTACATTGATGCCACCCAAGCGTTGTTGAACAAAGGTTACGGTGACCACAAAAGGGTTTATGGTTGGGGTGGCTCAGCTGGTGGCTTGTTGATGGGTGCTGTGGCTAACATGAATGGCATGTTATACCACGGTTTGATTGCGGCAGTGCCTTTTGTTGATGTGGTAACCACCATGTTAGATGAAGACATTCCATTGACTACCGGTGAGTTTGATGAATGGGGTAACCCAAAAAACAAAGACTCTTACGACTACATGTTGTCTTATTCTCCATATGATCAAGTCAAAGCACAAGATTACCCCAATATGTTGATTACGACCGGTTTACATGATTCTCAAGTGCAGTACTGGGAACCAGCAAAGTGGGCGGCAAAACTCCGTGAACTGAAAACAGATGATAATGTGTTGATGATGAGAACCAATATGGACACCGGCCACGGTGGTGCATCTGGTCGATTTGCCAGTCAAAAAGAAACCGCGCAGGATTATACGTTTTTACTGAAACTGGCCGGTATCAAAGAATAAAATAATAGAAAATACCCGTGGTGCATTTGGGAGTTTTTCCAACAAAAAAACACCGTCATTACCCGGCTTGACCGGGTAATCCATAGCGAAGCGGGTTCAAACGAAGTTTGAAAATAGACAAAATTCAATAAAATGCGATATTTTTCAAGTTTGCCTGCTTCAAATGCACCACGGGTAGAAAATATTAATGATTAAGTCGTAAATGAAAAAAGCACAGCCTAAACAAGCTGTGCTTTTTTTTGGCTTTTATTTATCGTGGCCTCGTTGGTTCAGAAGAAAAACGGGTCAAAGGTACGCCATCCATTTGCCATACACCATTGATGGGCTGAGGAAAAGTGATGTCGCTGTCCCAATAGGGGTTGTTGCCGAATGACATCAACATGCTGCCAGCGGGAGCGGCCTCAAAATCAGAAACACCAGAACAACTGGGACACAAGGTGTCACTGGTGACATATAAATAATCAAACTGGAGTGGAGACTGGCCTTCAAAAGGTGTGCTGATCACCCAGCGTGGTTCGCCCATTTCATCATAAATAAAGGCGATTGAAACTGAGGTTTCTCCAACAGTGGCCAAACTGATGCCCCAACCTGGGCCGTCAGGCCTGCCCCACAGGCCCGTATAGTTGTTGATTTCTGGTTCTCCATTGAAAGGGTGCCATTCAATCAATTCGGTACCAGACAATAATCCAACTGACCAAGTGATTTCAGCTTGTCGTTCATTCAGAAAAGTGATGTCCAAGGTGCCAATATCATCTAAAGTTACGGTATCGATGTCTAATTGTTGTGTTTTGCCAAGGCTCGAATAGTAATTGAAACCATCCAAATCACCGGCACTGATGTACCAGGTAGGCTGTCCATTGCTGTCGAAAGTGTACCAAATCACGTTCAGTCGATTTCCCACCACTTCAATATCAAAACCACGGCCAGCCGACGATTGAGCAAACCATTGTCCGGCATTGGGTCGAATCACTTTGCCTGCATCGTTGTGGAAGCGGTCTTGAAGGCTGGGTACCAACAAAGTCTTGTGAGGTTTGTTTAAACCCAATCCATCCACAAGCACGCCCAAATAGTCACCATTGATGGCATCAAAGCGGTGAATTTTATTGTCGTCTTTGGTGGCAACTAACAGCACATTGTCTTGGGTGACGTTCATGCCAGAAGGTTTGCCTAGTCCGAGAACGGTCATGTTGGCAAAAATACCCAGCATTTCACCGCTGTTCTCATTGACTTCAATCAGTTGTTTTTTTTGGTAATCAGAAACCAGCAAATGGCCATTGGGTAAAATGGTCATATCGACGGCTTCGCGGAAATTAAGTGGACTCAGTTGATTGAAACTGCCGTTGATGCCTCTATAAATGCGACCTTCGAGGCCGAGCAAATAGAAGTTTGAATCATATTCTATGTCAATAAATGACTCTTCTCTGGATGAAGAAGTGACAAACCAATCACCTTGTTCACTGATGGCCCTGGGGTTTTGTGTCTCGAATAAGCTTAAAGTGCCTCGATCAATCTTTGAAACCAACAAAGGCATGCCACTGGGTTTAAATAAAGCCGTTGGGAAACCAGTTCCTAAACTGGTCTGAGCGACAGCGCTTTGGGGGTAAGCGGGTATCAACATGTCGCTGCCATCACGTTGCATCAAGTTCTTCACTTTGACACCGCTGGCGCTGGTGTAATAAAGCAGTTGATTTTCTGCATCGTAGCTCATGTCAGATTGAAATGTCAGCAAACCATCTTCAGGTAGCACTTCAATGCCTAATGATCGTCCTGTTTGGGCATCAAAACGCAAAATGCGGTTGTCACCCTCATTGATGACCAAAAGGTCTTGTCGGTAGACAATCACACCGTCCAACAGGTCTTCGGTGCCATCATTGTCGTCATCGCGATCTGCATGATCGCCTGTGCCATCGTTATCAAAATCATGTTGTTCCGCCGGGTTGTTTGGAAAAGCATCACCGCCATCGCCCACACCATCTGAGTCACTGTCATTTTGTTCTGAAGCATTCAAAGGGAAGGCGTCATTGGCATCACTTCTACCATCACCGTCATCGTCATTGTCACTGTTGTTACCAACCCCATCTTGATCAGAATCTGTTTGTTCTGCGGGGTCATTGGGAAAAGCATCGCTGTTGTCGCCTGTGCCATCCAAATCTGCATCGGCTGATTCGCTGGCATCAAAAGGGAAATGGTCATGCCAATCATTGACACCATCATGGTCAAAATCTCGTTCACTTCTTTGGTAGTCAGCAGGTTGTGGCGCAGAACTGCTGTTGGGCATGTAGTTGGCCACTGAATTCATGGTGCTGTTGATGACTGCGGTGTTGTTACTCGGTTCCGAACCACTGCTGACGCCACAAGCATAACCACCACACATCAAACTTGGGTTAGAAAACATCGGCATGCGTTTGCTTCTGTTGTTTTGGCCAGTACCAAAAGACCCCATCACGGTGTTGAATTGAAACATTTTAATAAAGGCTGAACCTTGTGCTTGGAATGTGCCACCACCGGCACCGTATTGGTGTGCCGCTCCCAGGTTATGACCAATTTCATGAACAAACACTTGGTCCGAACACAGTGACCAACTGCTCATGCCATCGGACACCATGTTCATGCCATAACTGGCATCGAAGCCTGGTGTTGGGTAATAAGCCAAGCCACAGTTGCCACGAGTTTGGATGTCATGTGGCCTGATGGCGATGATTAAATCTGCACCTGTGTTCTCACGCATTTCTGGTAAGTCTTGAAGGCCTGTAAATACCGCTTGATTGCTGATGGTAGAACGCATGTGTGAAAGCATGTCGTTGTTTGAGTTGTTGTGATTGTAGGGCAGTTCTTCGATACCGACCAAGCGAGCTGCTAAATCCAGACCTGAATTGGCAAAGGTTTGGTTAGCCACGTGCATGTAGTGATTGATGCGTGTTTGCATCAGGTTACCGGGGTAACGCAAAGCCAAAGCGCGGTTGTGGACGACCAAAATATCAATCACCGTCCCAGCGGCTTGTTTATTGGCTATGGGTAAGTCTTTTAGGGTTTCGTGGCTGTGGTGTTCTGTGCCGCAAGCATCTTGTATCAGGTGGTTGGAGGGTAGCTCAATCAGCCACGAACCGGATTTGTCTGTGGTAAATCGGTAGTCTTTACCTTTGTGGTGCCAATCGCCGAATATGCTGTTGTTACCAACCGTGACATTGATGTGGCCAAATTCATTGTGTTGTTCAAAGCTGATGTCACCATTGGTTGACTTATTCTTTTCTAAGCCTTGTGGAATGGTAAATTCGGCATTGAAAAGGGGCAGCGTGAGCTTGTTGCTTTTATTTTTTAGTTGTTGTGTTAATAGTGGATGATAAGCATCTGCAGCCAAACCGGGATAGGCTTCGGGTGTCGCCCAAACATGTGGTGAAACAAAAAGTAAACAGGCTAGGATTTTTGATTTTTTCATGGTTGTGTTGCCTTATGGTGGTGTTAAAAAATGAATCAAAAGCGGGTTCAAGTGTTGGTTTATTCTTGATTTTAGCAAAAGCCACCGTAGATTTCACAAACACCATGCGATTTGATGGCGAATTGATTGGGAAAAGCCGGCAGCTTAGGTATAATCTCGAACTTTTACAAACCCCTGTTTACAGCATGGAAAACAGCCAAAAATCAGCACTGACGTTTCAAGAACTGATACTCAAATTACAACAATTCTGGGCCGATAACGGCTGCGTCATCATTCAACCATTGGACCTAGAAGTCGGCGCGGGCACTTTTCACCCAGCAACTTTCTTGCGTTCTATTGGCCCTGAGCCTTGGAATGCGGCTTATGTGCAACCTTGTCGCCGCCCAACCGATGGCCGATACGGTGAGAACCCAAACCGCTTACAACATTATTACCAGTTTCAAGTGGCCTTGAAGCCATCGCCTGATAACATTCAGGAGTTGTACTTGGAATCTTTGAAAGCCATTGGTATTGATGTGTTAGAGCATGACATCAGGTTCATCGAAGACAACTGGGAATCACCGACTTTAGGTGCTTGGGGTTTGGGCTGGGAAATTTGGTTGAATGGGATGGAAGTCACGCAGTTCACTTATTTCCAACAAGTCGGCGGCATCGAGTGTAAACCAGTGATGGGTGAAATCACTTATGGTCTTGAAAGGTTAGCCATGTATTTACAGAACAAAGACAGCATCTTTGACTTGGTGTGGGCAGAGACACCGAACGGCACGGTCACCTATGGCGATGTCTATCACCAAAACGAAGTGGAACAATCAACTTATAACTTTGAACACGCCAATGTGCCTGAATTATTCAAAGCCTTCGATGAAGCTGAAGCGGCTTGTTTGACCTTGATAGAAAAAGAACTGCCTTTACCGGCTTATGAAAAAGCATTGAAAGCATCGCACTTGTTTAATTTGTTGGATGCGCGCAAAGCCATCAGCGTAACAGAACGCCAACAATTTATTTTGAAAGTGCGTCACATGTCGAAATCTGTGGCCCAAATGTATTACCAATCACGCGAAGCCTTGGGTTTTCCGGGTTGTAAAAATCAATCGGCAAGTCAAAAAAACAAGGAGGTTAAGTAACATGGCTGATATATTATTTGAACTGGGTTGTGAAGAATTACCTCCAAAAGCCTTGTACGGTTTATCAAAAGCCTTATTCGATGGCGTTTGTAAACAATTAACAGAACAAGGATTTGCCTTTGCTGAAGATTCACGTTGGTATGCATCACCCAGAAGGTTGGCATTTATCTTGCGTGATGCCAGTGAGCAGTTAGAAGACAGCACAACAGAAAAACGAGGCCCTGCAGTAGCTGCTGCTTTTGATGATGAAGGCAACGCCAAACCAGCCGCCATGGGCTTTGCCCGATCTGTTGGTGTTGATGTCAGTGACTTACAAAAAGTCATGACAGACAAAGGCGAATACCTCAGTTACCAAGTCACTGAAAAAGGCCAGCACATCAATGACGTGTTGCCAGCTGTTATTACACAAGCAATTAAGCAACTGCCTATCCCTAAACCGATGCGTTGGGGTAACAATGATTTTGCCTTTATCCGTCCGGTTCATTGGATGGTATTGATGAATGGCGAAACAGTTTTGAACATGAATCTGTTTGATGTCCAATCTGGTCAACAAACCCGCGGACACCGTTTTCATAACAACACTTGGGTCAAAATCCCAACGGTGCTTGATTATGTTTCGGTATTGCAAGAAGCGCAAATCATGGTTGATCATTTAGAACGTGAAGCTTTGATCACTCAGCAAGTCAATGATGCGGCAGAAAGCGTCAATGGCACGGCTTTGATTGGTAGCGCTTTGTTACAAGAAGTCGCCAGCATCACAGAAAAACCTGTGGCCGTATTGGGCGATTTCTCAACTGACTTTTTATCGGTGCCGCGCGAAGCTTTGATTTCGTCGATGGAAAAGCACCAAAAATACTTCGCCATAGAAAACAGTGAAGGGCAGTTGATGCCCCATTTCATCGCACTGGCGAACATAGATTCAAAAAACCCAGCAGCTGTGAAAAAAGGCTTTGAAAAAGTCATCACGCCCAGATTGGCCGATGCCCGTTTTTTCTGGGAAAAAGACAAAGCACGTCCATTATCGGACAACACGCCTTTGCTTGAAAAGATGGTGTTCGAAAAAACATTGGGCACCATTGCTGATAAAACTGTTCGGATTGCCAAGCTATTGAACTGGTTGGCGCCTCAGATGAATTTTGATGCCGCTGAAGGTGACCGAGCTGCTGAACTGTTGAAATCAGATTTGATGTCAGACATGGTTGACGAGTTTCCAGATTTACAAGGCTTGATGGGCGGCTATTATGCCGCAGCCCAAGGTGAGTCTGTTGATGTGGCGAAAGCCATCCGTGACCAATATTTGCCTAAATTTGTAGGCGATGCGCTTCCTGAAATTGCTTTAGGACAAGCAGTCTCTATGGCGGATAAGATGGACACCTTGTGTGGTATCTTCGCTGTCGGCAAAAAGCCATCAGGTTCAAAAGATCCCTTTGCCTTACGTCGTGCGGCTTTGAGTGTGCTGGCAATTTTGCAACAAAAAGCCATCAATGTTTCAGTGCCTGAAATGGTCAAACAAATGATGTCATTCATGCCGGTTGAAGACACTGCTGATGCCGAAGAAACGGTGAATCAATTCATCCAACAACGCTTGAAGCAGCAATATAAAGACAACGGCATTGCATACGATGTGGTTGAAGCGGTTTTGGCCACCGACAGTGACAACTTACCAGACATCGATGCACGCATTGAAGCCTGTCAGTCATTCAAAAAAGCAGCTGAAGCAGGCAGTTTGATTGAATCTAACAAGCGCATCAACAACATCTTGGCCAAAGCAGAAATCACTGAAGCTTCAGCGATTGATGTCGGTTTGTTTGAAGCAGACCAAGAAAAAGCCCTGTTCGCGGCATTAAGCGAAGTCCAAGATCAAGTGGCGCCCTTATTCGACCAAAAAGCCTACAGTCAGTGTTTACAGCAGATGGCTTCATTGGCCGAACCTGTGGCTGAGTTCTTTGAACACGTGATGGTTAATGCCGATAACGAAGCAGTAAAAAACAACCGCCTGGCTTTACTTCAAGCCATGCAATCGCTGTTCAACCAAGTGGCGCAGATTTCATTGCTGGTTAAGTAAACTTTAAATCGTCACTCCCGCGTAAGTGGGAGTACGATTGAAAAGCACATTCGTGCAGCAAAGATAGACCTAAAGTCGGATATTCTTCAGCAAGGGAATGACGGAAGTAATAATGGTACTTACTTTCAGATCATAAACAACACACCAGCGAAGGCAAGCGTGTTGTTTGAAATACCATCTTACGCAGCAAGTACATTAAGGTGTTTTCAGTTGACTATTGCCAACCACCGTTGTTCCAATTCATTTGATTCCAGTTCCATGAAGTGTCGTCGCATATCACTTGCAAAGTGCTGGCGCCACCTGGGGATATCACACCTTCGTTGTTACTGACCTCGCAGCTTTGCTGCTGTGGGATGTTAGGTAGATTGATTATGGTTACCGCCCAATGACTGCCAAATCCCACATTTGTAGCAAACACAAAACCACCGTTATCATCAATACTTAGCAGTTCTGTTTGGTTATTTACCGAGAGTTCCAATGTAAGCCCTGTGTTTAATACTCCACTGGCAGTACCTGCAACCAGAGCGTTGGCTTCAAAACTTGATTTATATATCAAATCTGTAGCATACAATTGCGTTGAAAAAAGGCATAGAAACAATAATTTTTTCATGTATAGCTCCTTAATGATTTTGATATAATGAACCAGCTGCCCAGTCATCAACATTGTTAGCAGTTCTTGTCAATCCGCCACTGACAGTTGAGTTATTTCCTTTTGCATTATTACTTTTGCCTCCATTGACAGATGAGTTTATTCCTGCAGCATTATTTAAAGTACCACCACAGACTGATGAATTTTCTCCTCTAGCAAAATTAAAGAAGCCGCCGCTGATTGAGGCTTTACTTGCCAGTGCTTGGTTATCACCACCGCCACTTATGGAAGAATAAGTTCCAGTTGCATTGTTAGTCCAGCCGCCACTGATGGATGAAAAATTTCCAGATGCAGCGTTGTTCCACCCTCCACCTACAAATGAATAATTTCCTGAAGCCTGATTGTTTTGGCCACCATTTACAGATGAATGAGGTTCAGATGCTGTATTACTTGAGCCTCCACTGACTACTGAAAGAGCACCTGATGCTGTATTATTTTCGCCACCGCTTATGGATGAGAAATTGGCTGTAGCGTTATTGTACTGACCCGCGCTCACAGAAGAGGCAGCCCCATGTGCCGTGTTTCCCTCACCGCCACTGACAGATGATTGGGTGCCAGAAGCTGTGTTATCCAGACCACCGCTAATAGATGAAGCATTACCTGAAGCTATATTAGTTGAGCCGCCACTTACTGATGAAACTGATCCAGATGCCGTATTAAATGAGCCGCCACTGACAGATGAATTAGCTCCTGACGCCGTGTTAAGCATACCGCCAGATATGATTGAATTTGTGCCCGTGGCGTAATTAAACCGCCCACCTAAAACAGAAGCAAAATTACTGTTTGAGGTATTTGATTGACCTGCAATAATGGCACCATTGTCATCAAAAGAATTGTCCTTTCCGAGGATTAAATTATGAGAGCCAGCAATGCTGCTTGTCGCCCAAATGCCTCCTTCGCCGACGCAAGCCGTTTCATCTGTGAGTGATGGGATGTCACAAAAGAAGTCTGTAATATTTAAATTTTCGTTATAGCCTATGATTAAATTGCCCAATTGGTTTTTTTGATCAGTTTGGCCGGTGCCGTTGATAATTTGCACATTGATGGCATCGAAAACAGCCGTATCTATGCCATTAAATGTACTCAGGAATAAATAACCATCTAATGACAACACAGAATTGCTGGCCACAGCATGGAGGCTGCTTTCAAGCGTAGAGATGGTTTGGATGGCAGTGTCTAGTTCATTTGTTAGTGTTGCTATGGTTTGATTGGTAACAATTTGTGCTGCTTCTAAATCGTTGAGTCTTGATTCCAATAGAGCAAAGTTGGCATTAACATCACTCGCAGTGGCTGGGGTGTTGGGCAAAAACTCAATGAGGCCCTTCCCACTTGCTGAAGCTTGGCTCGCTGCCGCATGTAAGGTAAACATTAGTAGTAGATGGTGTTTTTTCATGAGGATCCTCAAAATATAGTTTAATAGTGAGGGGTATTACAGCAAGTGACGAGACTTAAAAGTTAGCAATATAAGAGCAATTGTTTGTCATTTTGAGCGCTTAATGTTTTTTTCAATTTGTTAACTAAGTTTTGTGTGAAAAACATTTTTCTCGCTGAAACAAAATCATATATACTGAAAGTGCTTTAAAAAAACCGACTTCACTATCAATTACATCCTGTTCCTGATTGTTTTTTACACTGCCCAGTTGCAAGCCGAAAACTATGCTGAGATTGGTTTACCTGTGGTGGAGGTTTATGACTCTTTTGTTCATAAAGGGGCGAATCAAAACTGGTGGCTTGCACAAACTAAAAATGGTCTGATTTATAACGGATCAGGTACCGGGTTAAATGAGTGGGATGGTGAACAATGGCGGATGTATCATACACCGTTTAAGTCACGCATTCGTGCGGTATCTATTTGGACTGATGAACGGATTTATGTGGGTACTAATAATGACATAGCTTACTATCATGCCAACGAATCGGGTAGTTTAGTTTACCAGTCTTTATTGAGTGACTGGCCTTCTGCCGAAAAACAGTTTGGTGAAGTTTGGTCAGTGGCTTCAAACAAACATGGTGTAATGTTTTTAACCAGCCAATCATTGATGTTTTGGGATGGGGTGAAAATACACAAGATTGATACGTTGTTTGGTTCGCATAGAATATTCAATGTTGATGATGTTTTCTATTTTAAAACCACTTCTGACCCGCATTTATACACCATTAACGTTCAGCCCGATATTGAAATCAAGAAAACGGGCATTCAGTTGGATGAAAAAATATCACTGAGAAAAGTACTCAGAAATCCGCAGGGCAACTTGGTCTTGTTTACCGCAATAAATGGTATTTACGAAATCATTGATAATCAGGTTGTTCAAAGGTTAGAACCACAATATCTGCCAGATGAAGTCAATGTCTTTAATGCTTTTCAAGCCAGTGATGGGTATTATTATTTGACCTCTTTATTTCATGGTTTATTCATCGTTAGCCCTGAGTTTAAATTGGTCAAACACTATAGACAGGAGCATGGACTTGGCACCAATACACTGTTATCGGTGATGGAAGATTTTCAACAGAATATCTGGATTTCAGGTGTTCCTAATATCATTAAAATGGTGCCTCCACACCGCTTCAGTCGTTATGAGACAGAAGACAAATCGAATTTGAGTGAAGGTATCAGCCTGATAAATAATCGGGTGATTACCTTTGGTGAGGGTGTTTATGAATTACAAATCGGTGCTTCAGCCGTTAATCCAGCTTCTTTCATACCTGTTACAGACCACAAAAATAATATTTGGGATACCATTGAGTATAAAGGTCATTTGCTTTTTTCAGGAACAGGTGGGGTTTTTGCTTTGCTTAATACTGAAGGTGGTGGATATGCCAATAAAACTCAATTGCTAGAAACACAATTTGCCAAACACCTCGCGATTGATGAGGCTACAGATACGTTGTTTGCTTCGTCTGCTGAAGGTTTATTTAGAATTCACTATAACAACAATCAATGGCAGGTAGATAAAATACCTGGTACTGATAACGACTTACATTTTATGGCCATTGATGAAGGTATTGTTTGGGTCGGCACTGCCACTCAGGCGTTGTATAAAATTGAGCATGCTCAGGATGACACTCGTGCCAATATAATCACTGAATTTGATGGTAACGATGGTTTAGGTAAAAATAATGTAGTGCCCTTTGTTATTTCTCAAGGGATGGTATTTGGGACTAATGATGGTTTGATGGATTACCAACAAGGCCGCCAACCTGAATTGCAGTTTATTGAAACTTTACCAGATATTTTTCACAGTCCAAATAAAGATGTTTATCGTGTGTACGAGGATCAGCAACAAATGCTGTGGTATCGAATTGCTGCACACACAGGTTATGCCAGCTTGGATCAAAATAATCAGTGGCAAACCCATGAGCATCTGTTTAAATATTTTCCGGATTCAGGTTATAAAGACTTTATTAAAACTGCTGAAAACGTCCTGTGGTTCAGTATGGCCAATGGCAATATATTTCGCAGCAATACGGACTTAATTAAATCCATCCCACCTCAGGGTAAGTTGAATATTCGTCAAATAATAAATTTGGATACAGAGGAACAAATCTACGGTGGTTTAGGTACTCCGCATTTAACGGAATTAACTCAGGATAACAATTCTATTCGCATTCAATTTGCCATGGCGGATAACAGTATATCTAACGCAAAAGATGGCAATCAAGTGCTTTACCGACATCGTTTGTTGGGTAGTGGTGTTGACAAATTTTCAAAATGGTCAGCAGAAAACAGTAAAGATTTTACCTTGTTAAAAGGTGGGGAGTACCAGTTTGAAGTTCAAGCCAAAGATGCTTGGGACAGGGTCAGCAGTAGCCACATTGATTATCATGTATTGCCGCCTTGGTATTTAACTAAAACGGCATGGTTAATCTATGCATCGATTGGATTGTTGCTACTGGTTCTGTGCTCATGGATTACACAAAAATGGCGCACTCAAAGGTTGCGGTTAAGGAATGAAGAGCTGGTACAACAAGTCTCACAAAGAACTGCAGAGGTTCAGGCTCAAGCCAATAAACTTAAGCAACAACAAATACTCAAAGATCGATTCTTTACCAATGTATCTCATGAGTTCAGAACACCGCTTACCTTAACCATTGCGCCTTTGGAAGCTTTCCTCAATGACAATAAAGATATGGACAATACCGTGCTTCATCCCATCAGGACGGCATTAAGAAATTCGAAAACCATGCTATCTCTGGTCTGCCAGGTATTGGACCTTAATCGATTGGAATCTGGCCAGTTTCAACTAAAAGTGGCACGGTATGATGTTGCTGATTTGATTCTAGGCGCCATTGAAAAATTTCAACCATGGGCCCAGCAGCACCAACAAGAATTGACAGCCGTTTATAGTGATGAGCCTTGCTGGTTGTATTTTGATAAAGACTTGATAGATAAATGCCTTTCTAACCTGATTTCAAATGCCATCAAGTACAGTGGTGATAAAACCCGCATAGAAGTTTCATTGGTAAAAAGTGGTGAATACACAGGCATTAAAGTTGATGACAATGGCAGAGGCATTAATCCAGAATTTGAAAACAAGTTGTTCCAAAGGTTTAGTCAAGATGAAGCCTCTGAACAAATATCAGAGCCAGGTACAGGTATTGGCTTGGCATTGGTGAAAGAATTGATTGTATTGCATCATGGTCATGTAGAACTGGTCAATCATTCTGCGCAGCTTACGGAGAATAGATGCCTTAATATGGATATAAATAAAAGCACAGGTTGCGCATTTATTTTGTGGTTGCACAATGATCAAGGTGTATTTAACGCATCACAAATTGTTGAACCTATTGCCCTTGAAGCAGGTTTTGATGCCGATAAAGTCAAGTTACCACCAGTAATTTCAGAAGTGAACGATAAAGAATCTGAAGCAGGCGAAGACATTACCTCCATATTGATTGTTGATGATAACCAGGAGTTGAGAGCGTTTATTGCTGCCAGGTTGTCCACTTATTACAGGATTATAGAAGCTGAAAATGGCCAACAAGGTATCAGTATGGCTACCTTGAATTTGCCGGATTTAATTATTTCGGATGTGATGATGCCTGTTATGGATGGGCTGCAAATGGTTAAAGAACTGAAAAACAATAAATCCACTCAGAATATACCGGTTATCATATTAACTGCCAAATCCACTAAGAGAGAAACTGTTGAGGGATTACAGGTCGGTGCAGATGACTATTTGAGTAAACCTTTTGACACATCAGAACTGATTGTCCGCATAGCGGGTATTATCAACAGCAGAAAACAGATCAGAGCAGCCATAAAACAGGAATTAACGCAGCAATTTGCGGGACTAAAAAACTGCGATGAATTCGTTGATAAACTTAAGGGTGAAATATTATCTGGATTGTCTGATACCAGTTTGTCAGTGGAGTCACTGTCTGCTGTGATGGGTATGAGTCGTTCTTCACTCAACAGAAAATGCCAACAAGAATTAAACAAAAGTACCGGACAAATCATCACTCAATTTAGAATGCAACAAGCCCACAGTTTATTGAGCTCACGACAATATACTGTCAGTGAAGTGGCTTATGGTACCGGATTTGATTCTTTGGCATATTTTTCACGCACTTTTAAAAAACATTTTGGCAAAACCCCGAGTGAAATTTGCAAACCTAAATTGAGTTGATAAGCATTCAGGTTTATGGATTTGGTCACTGGTATCAGGTGTCTTTTACCATCCACCCAGATAGAAATATGGCAAATAATTGAATTTAAAAATCAATATTACTCGTTTATATGCTGACTTAGACTACTACAATGAGCATCATCGTTTTAGCCACAAAAAAATTTGGTATTTCTTACCGTGAGCATCACTGGTTGGTTCGGGCATCGAAAAACACATCACTCATCGCATTATGCTTTGTTATTACTCGTCAATATGCCCAGAAAAATTTTAAAGCAGGACTGCTAACAGTTTGCTCGGCTTCTCTTCTCTTCACATCACTTCAAATTTTAGCTGACAATTATTAACCCATTAAATGAGCGCTGTTGTTTGGATAATAATCAGTCAGTACACGGTGTAAAATAAACCCATGCTTGATAAAATAAAAAAGCCATTTTGGCTACTGTTGGGGTTCATTTCAGTGGTTTTGGCGGTTGTTGGTGTTATTTTGCCTTTATTGCCGACCACGCCGTTTTTGCTTTTGGCGGCTTTTTGTTTTTCACAATCATCGACCAAAGCACATCAATGGCTGATCAATCACCGTTTATTTGGTCCATTGATTAATGACTGGCAGCAACATGGAAAGATCAGGCGGAAGGTCAAAGTTGTGGCATTATCCACCATGGCATTGATGCCGATATTGAGCTGGTTTTTAGGTGCGTCGTACTGGGCTTTATGGGCACAAACTGGCGTTTTGTTATTGGTCGCAAGTTTCATAATAACCAGGCCTGAATAAGTATTTAAATACAGGCCCTTTTAAACAGTCACAGCGATTGGTTTTATAACCAATTAAAAACCAATTAAGGACACACACTTGATGAGAAGTTGAAATCAATTTTCAGCTTATTTTTCTGCCCTACATTTGGTTGATATTTGGATTTTGTTACTAGATTTGGGGGAAAATTGTTAGTTTGGCTCAGAGAAATTGGTTATTTTTCTGTTTCGCCAGATTCTGTCCGAGCGGAAGGTCTTCACAGAATTGACTGGTTAACTCTAGATTGATAAATTGAGGCTATTCAAGGGCAGGTTTCAGTATCATTCCCATTGAGCATTGTTTCTTCGTTTTACGAGAAAACTCTTTAAGCTGAGCAGTAGTTCCAACAGCAGAAAAATTCGTCTGGAATGAATTTTCACGCAAGCCCCGAAGGGGTGAGTATCAGGGATGGTACGAAAAAAAGCCTACAGATTTAAAACCTCTTAATTCTTCTAGCCACATGTCTGAACTGATTCCTAACTGATCAATGGTACTGGCTGAATCGTTGGGTATAAAACAGCGCTTATCGTCTCTAACACAACGCCCTGATTCATCTATCAAGTCGATGTAGCTAGAAAGGTAATAAGGCAAACCATTGTCACCTTTACCAAAAGATGACAGCCATGTATTTTTGTTTTCAATACGTTTTTGAATTGAAATGTAATCCGAACCACCCAAAGCCTTGGCCACGCACGGGCGTTAAATTTTTAAAGGCTTTTTTCACTTCGTGAAAGTCGTCATTAAATAATTTAACTTTGCTCCAGCCCGAATTGGATTCAAATCAACATAGGCCATACAACAAGGAAGGTTGGGCTGAGCTACGCGAAGCCCAACACTTTGTCTTAATGCCGGTGACGAACAGGTGAAGATTAACCGCCTGGCTTTACTTCAAGCCATGCAATCACTGTTCAACTAAGTGGCGCAGATTTCGTTGTTGGTTAAGTAATTTAGCAGAAAGGGAAAGCAAAACCATAATAAGTCATCATGTGACTCACATGTTGGCTTTTTATATTCAAAACCCACCCTAAAAACTAATATAGGACATAAAATAAGTCTATTTCAGCAAGCCCTCTGTTTTCATTCTTTTATTTTATAAATGCCAAGCAAATTTTTGATCAGTTGTTATTGGTATGCCTTATTTGATATAAATGACTCTTATTTGGCTATTAACAATTAACTTTACCATGAAAGCGTATCAAAAATGGATTGACCAGTTGGGGCTGTTGCCACACCCCGAAGGCGGATTTTACAAAGAAACCTATCGATGTCAGGAACACATTTCAGCGGTTCATTTGCCTGATCGTTTTGATCAAGCACATTGCTTTTCTACTGCCATCTATTACCTATTGAATGCACCGAATTTTTCAGCGTTTCACCGCATCAAACAGGATGAACTGTGGCACTTTTATCAAGGCCGCCCTTTAACCATTCATGTCATCAATGCATCAGGAAATTATCAAAAGATGTTATTGGGTGATGACCCTAGCCAAGGTCAATCTTTTCAACATGTGGTAAAGGCCGGTGATTGGTTTGCCGCCAGTGTTGATGATGAAAATTATGCTTTGGTGGGCTGTACTGTCGCGCCTGGATTTGAGTTCAATGATTTTGAATTGGCTAAAAAAAATGAGTTGTTATCCCAATACCCTCAGCACAAAAGCGTAATTGCATCGTTGTGTATTGCTTAATCACTGCATCTTTGGCCAATTGTTCAATGACTGACAACAGCAGTGATGCTTCAGGCGAAAAGTCAAAATGATGGCCATATCAACCATGGCAATGATGACTGTTTTCAGCTGTAAATAAAGGTGTGGCACAACGCTTTTCTTACGAATAATGAAGTCAACTGAGCATGTTTTCATTCAGCTCAAAAAGTTTTTCAAATTTTGGCATATAATAAAAAACGATTGCCATTTCATTGACTAAATTATTGAATCTATGACTGTACCTGAACCATCAACTTCTCACATTTTACCTGATCGAATTAAACTTGATCGTTCATTTGATATTAACCGTCTTTGCAGCGATGTAAAAGAAGTGGTTTCCACTCTGCAACAACAATTTTATATCTATTACAGCGCCATTCCGCTTGCCAGAAATGTCGCGCAGCCTTCGACACACGACTGGGCAGCAGAACCTATGCTCAAGGGTTGTCATTACCTTCAAGAAATATTTTCAGGCTTTGAGACAGAAATAACCAGTATCCGATTAATGCGGCTTGAAGCAGGTGCCGTGCTCAAGGAGCATACTGATCCGACTTTGGATGCCGAACTCCGTGAAGTGGTGCGTTTGACCCTTCCAGTTTTTTCTGATGACTTGGTGGCATTTTATTTGAACGGGACAGTGGTTCCAATGCAGCCTGGTGAGCTTTGGTATTTGAAGCTGAGCGAACGGCATTCTGTTGAAAATAACAGTGCTGTCGAACGCATCAATATGTCAATCGATGTCGCATGGAACCCATGGGTGGAACGCTGGTTGAACGCAAATGTGACTGGATAATCTGAGTAACAGATTTTGAATACCTACCACTTCATCTTATTTTTTGAAGCCAAAAATTGAATTACTCAGCTTTATTCAAGGAGTGTGGCAAAGCGTTGAAGTTTTGGCTGGTAAGGTTCGAGCGCTGTAAAATATCGTGATGATGACTCAGTTAAAAAAAACGATGTGGTTATTACTTGGGTTTCTTTCGGCGGTTCTGGCGGCCATTGGCGTAATTTTGCCTTTGTTACCGACCACGCCGTTTCTGTTGTTGGCGGCTTTTTGTTTTGCGCAGTCATCAGAAAAGGCGCATCAGTGGTTGCTGAATCACAAAACCTTTGGTCCTTTGATCAATGATTGGCAAGAACATGGACGCATCAGAAGGAAAATCAAAATAGTTTCTGTTTCCATGATGATAATTATGCCTCCGTTGAGTTGGCTACTGGGTGCGCCCCTGTGGTCAGTTTGGGTTCAAATTGCGGTTTTGTGTTGTGTCTCTGCTTTTATCCTCACACGTCCAGAATAAACGCACAGCATTTGCCTTGCATTGATTTTACAGAGGCTTTCTTTTAAAATCATAAGGAAAATCAGGGGGAAGGGTTATGAAAGCCAGCATCAAAATTCGTCAGCGGATGTCTTGAAATGATATTGCGGAGTGTTATGAAACACATAAAAGACCAAAATTGGTTTGCCGTGTTATTAGATTTTCTGATAGTAGTCATTGGTGTCTTTATCGGCATTCAAGTGTCGAATTGGAACCAAGAAGTCGCGGGTAAAAAGCAAGCCATAGTCCTGTTGAGCCGATTACACAAAGATGTCAGTAATGACATCAAATTACTCGATACAGAAATTGAATACCAAAAGGTGGTGAGACAATATGCCATGACTGCGGTGGATGCTTTGAATGGCGTTAATGAGGTCAATGACGAACAATTTGTCATCGGTGCCTATCAAGCATCGCAGGTGAATGGCATTTGGGCAAACCGAGCCACATACGATGAAATGCTCAGCACAGGCCAATTTAACTTGATCAAAGATGAAGGTTTGAAGTCCATGATCTTTGGCTACTTTGCGGTTGATAATGCCAACCTTCCCTTTATGACCAGAGTGGCACCTTACAGGGAATATATCAGGGGACATATGCCAGTGCTTATTCAAGATGCCATCAAAGCACAATGCGGTGATGTGGTTTTAAAAGTGGCCCATTCTTTCTCTGCCGCCCTACCAAAGACTTGTGATTTAGATGTGCATGATGAGGTAATCAGTCAAACGGCTCAATCACTCCGTTCTTTACCAGACATGTTGTACAACTTACAGTTTCAAATCGCGGTCAATGACACCAAAGTGTTTAATTTCCACAATACCAAGAGTGAAAGCATGAAGCTATTGCAAGCGATAGAAAGGCACCTACCATGAGCTTAATCACAGAACTCAAACGCCGCAATGTTTTCCGAGTTGCTGTTGCTTATTTGGTGGTCGCTTGGCTTTTGGTGCAAGTGCTCAGCATTGCCACGGCTGTTTTTGAAGCGCCAGATTGGGTGATGAAGTTATTCATTACCATGACGGTGATTGGTTTTCTTCCCACCGTTATTTTTTCATGGGCGTTTGAAATAACTTCAGAGGGGATCAAACGTGAAACCGAAGTGGTTCGCGATGAATCCATCACGCACATCACCGCCAAGCGTTTGGACTATATCACGCTGCTTGCGGTTTCGTTTTTGGCTGTTCTGATCATTTGGCAACAACAGTCTGGCAAGCCGAATTCACAACAACATGCGGTGAATAAATCACAGCCCATTCAGGCAACAGTTGAAGCATCAACATTTGATTCCATTGCTGTTTTGCCTTTTGCCAACCGCAGCCACCAAGAAGGTGACCTGTTCTTTACCGATGGCATTCACGATGACATTTTGACTCAATTGGCAAAAATCAGTGCCATCAAGGTGATTTCAAGAACCTCGGTGATGCCTTATCGCTTGGTCAATAAAAGCATCCAGCAGATAGGTAAAGAGCTGGGTGTGTCGGTGATTTTAGAAGGAGGCGTTCAGCGGGCTGGCGATCAAATTCGCATGAATGTGCAATTAATCAATGTCAGCAATGACCAGCACCTTTGGGCAGAAACCTATCAGCGTGCAATGACCATTGACAATATTTTTGACATCCAATCTGAAATCACAAGACACATCATCACCGCGATCAAAGGTGAGTTGTCACCCCATGAGCAGGCCATTCTGAATGAGCAGCCGACCAATAGTCTGAAGGCTTGGGAGCTGGTTTCTCAAGCCAATGCTTCGATTCGAGCCAGTGGTTACAATGCTGAAAAATTTGCTTTTGCACAGGGTTTCATCGAAGAGGCGATTAAAGAAGATCCCAGTTTTGTTAAGGCGTGGGTTTTGTTGGCCAAAGTGCACAGCTTGTTGTATTGGATTGGTTATGACCCCAGTAAAGAGCGACAGGATTTGGTCAGACAGGCATTGGATGAGGCGAAAAAATTGGCACCACGATCTGCTGATGTTTTGGCGACTGAAGGTGAATACCATTAT
This sequence comes from Marinicella rhabdoformis, assembly GCF_009671245.1. Classification (NCBI taxonomy): domain Bacteria; kingdom Pseudomonadati; phylum Pseudomonadota; class Gammaproteobacteria; order Lysobacterales; family Marinicellaceae; genus Marinicella; species Marinicella rhabdoformis. Next base: position 11,898 of record NZ_VTFS01000007.1, on the reverse strand, counting down.
CGAATCATGCTTGATTATGAAAAAGCCTATGACCTTCAGAAACAGGCATTGCTTTTGAAACCCAATGATGCAAAAACATTGTTGGCTTTGGGTCTGAGTGAGCGGCGTTTGGGTCTGTGGCAACAAGCAGTTGCCAGCATGAAAAAAGCCCATGAATTAGACCCAGGTGATGCCAATTACCTCAGTACGGCAATTGATACTTTGGGCTTGGTCAGGGATGTTGAGGGTGTGTCTGAATTATTGGCCATGGCATTAAAACGCTTTCCTGATGACAGCGATTTGGGCGCGATGGCGGTGGATGCGCAGGTGTGGGGACATGGAGATTTAGAAAAAGCACGAATCATTCTTGATGGCGTTCCGGCCAACAGCGGTGACATTTATGTTGGCGTGGCACTTTCTCTGTTGTGGATGGAACGTGATTTTGAAGGTGTTATCAAAGCCACTGAAACGCCTGAAATTGAGGATTTTTTTTCCATGTATCCGGCTTTGTTGGCACTTGAGCAAGCCAAGGCCTTTGAATTCCTAGGCAACCATGAATTGAAAAAATCTAAGTTAGAAAAAGCCAAAGGTTTAATTGGTGAGATAGATCGCAGCAAAGGTGCTTTTGATTTGTCTGTGGATTTAAACACCTTGGGTTTGGTGAAGGCGATGGAAGGTGCGACAGAAGAAGCCATTGCTTTGGCGAATGAAGCCATGGCACTGTTCCCATTAGACAAAGATGCAGTGGATGGTTCCTTGGTTCACATGTCCGCAGCTTACATCAAAGCCACAGCAGGGCAAACTGATGCCGCATTGAACATGGTGGAACAATTATTGAAAACACCAGGTGGATTTAAACGTTGGCACTTGTACCTAGATCCGCAATGGGATTTACTGCGTGACAATGAACGATTCAATGAATTGATAAAACCAGATACCCTTTAAGTGAATGATTGTTCAAGCTATAATCATTGAATGTAAATCAACCCAATGGGGAATGGCTTGACCAAAGAAACGCTGACTAAAATCATCAACACCAAGCTGTTGCAAGAAGTACCGATTGAGCTTTATAAAGAGCTCAAGGATTTGGCGCGCCATGCCTTGCGTTCTGGCCGTCAAAATGCTACTTTGGACACCAATGCCGTGGTTCATGAGGCCATCATCAAAATTTATGAAAAACAATCACTGCATTTCCAATCTCGTGGTCATTTCTATGCCCTGATGTCACAAATCATGCGCCACACGGTGATTGATTATGCCCGTAAGAAGAATGCAGAAAAGCATGGAGGGGGCCTACAACAAGTGGGCATCACGCAAATTGATGCAGGGGCCGACACGGAAAACATGGGTTTAAGCCAAATCTTGGCCATGGATGCGGCCATGGAAAATTTAGCAAAGATGGATGCCAATTTAGAAAAAATGGTGGTGATGCGTTTTTATGGTGGTTTGAACCTCAAAGAATTGGCCGACAGTTTTGAGGTTTCTGAAAGCTCCATCAAGCGATCTTTGCGCACCGCACGCGCTTTTTTGAAAACCCAAATGGCTTAAGATGTCAGACACGGGTTTTCAACAGGTCAATGATTGGTTTCAAAAATTGGTTGATTTTAGCGCAGATGAACAGCAACAGCAGTTAGAAGCCATCAAACAAAAAAATTTGCTATTGCCTGATCAAATCACTTTGCTGATGGGTATGTTACAAGCCGATGCAGGGGATGAGTCTTTGCCGGAAAATATTAAAGAAGTGACAGCAGAGTGGCATGAGCAAGATGCCAGTTTGCAAATGAATGAAACGCCTCATTTGGGCAATTATCGATTGATTAAGCCCATTGGTACGGGCGGGATGGGGCATGTTTATCTTGCTGAACGTGCTGATGGCAGCTATAAAAAGCAGGTGGCCATCAAAATATCTCAGTTCCAAGTCAAAGAGTCAATGGTCAAACGCTTTGAAAATGAGCGACAAATTTTGGCTAAACTCAATCACAGCCACATTGCCCAATTATTGGATGGTGGTGCGGCAGCAGATGGCCGCCCATATTTGGTTATGGAATATGTGAAAGGTAAAGACATCGCTCAGTATTGCATTGACAGAAAACTGGGTTTGCGCGCACGCTTGCGTTTGATTTTACAAGTATGTGAAGCGGTGTCCTATGCGCACCAACAGTTGGTACTCCACCGCGACTTAAAGCCAAATAATATTTTGGTGAATGACCAAAACCAAGTGAAGTTGTTGGATTTCGGTATTGCCAAATTATTAGATGCAGAGGGCGAACAGCTAACCCAAACGGCCACCCAAGTCATGACGCGTAGTTATGCCAGCCCAGAGCAAATCAAAGGCGAACAAGTCACCACCAGTACTGATGTGTTCAGCTTGGCCGTTGTGGCTTATGAGCTGTTGACCGGTTACCACCCTTATCCATACCAAAGTGGTTTAGAGCGTGACCAAAACGTAGTGTCAGGTCAATTTCGGAAGTTCAAGAAACAAACGGGCAAAACCAAAGCCATGTACCCGGAGTTAACCACCATTGCGAATGAGCGGCTGAAAGGTGATATTGAAAACATACTGCACAAAGCGTTGTCTCCATTGCCTGAAAATCGTTACCCCAGTATTGAAGCTTTTGCTGAAGACATTCGGCATTTTCTGTATAACCGACCCATCATGGCGAGAAGACCTTCAGCATGGTACCTATTTAAAAAAATGGTGCAAAGACACAAGGCGGTATTTACAGTGTCGACAGTTGCTTCATTGTTGCTGATTTATGCCACTATTTATTCTTTAAACTTGGCCAGAGAAGCAGAGTTTCAAAAACAGGTGGCACAAGAAGAGGCGGCTGAATCGCAACAGGTGACGGAACTGTTAACCAATATATTCTTAAAGGCCAACCCTAACAATAGACAAACGGAATTGACGGCCCAAGATTTGTTACTTCAGGGATTTAAGGAAGTGAAAAATGGCTTAGTGGGCATGCCTGAACAACGTTTTGCACTGATGAACTCAATATTAAGTAGTATGTATTCATTAGGTTATTTTGATTCTGTGGTGTCTAATTTCGATCATGCCTATCCTGAGTGTGTTGACATTTTGGGTGCGGCAGATGAGGCCTGTCAATCAATTTTACTGGTCACGTCTATGACTGCTACCAGGTTACAGAAAAATGAAGAGGCTGTCAGATTGTTGGAGATAGCTGAAAATAACACCACAGTAAATGACGAAGAATTGCGATTGCGGATATCGACCAGTAAATTCAGTTCTTTGATGAATTTGAAGCGAGCTGAAGAAGCTAAGGATGCAGCATTATCAGCTTTGGCATTGATGAATAAACTGAACAAAACTGAAGTAGAGAAAGTTGATATTTACAGTGATTTAGCAGTGTTTTCAACCCATCAGGGGGATTTTGAAGCGGCACAAAAATATTTTGATTTGTGCCTGGAATTCCTTGATAACGAAGGTAAAGATAACGCTGATTTCCGTTCTATTTACCATGCCAATTACGGATTTTTCTTTTATAAACAGTTGCGTTTTGATGAGTCATTGGTTCAAAGGCAGGCTGCTGTGGATGTGGTGAAAGGACGAAGTAACTTACCCTCTTTGGATTTGGCATGGGCTTTAGAAGCATTGGCAATGACGCAGTTTTATGCTGCTGATTTGGGTGCAGCTATAGAAACGGCAGAACAAACTTTGGCCACACATAACCAGTTGGATAGTGAAACTCATCAAGCGCAATACGATTTGATGCTCTATCTTGCAGAATTCAATTTTTTGGCAGGGCGTATAGCTCAAGCTGAAGACTGGTTTAAGCAGGTGGTAGAGAAGCATGAGTCTGACACAAGGTGTCGATATGAGTTGGCACAAACCATGTTGTCCATGAATACAAAACAAGCGCGCATGAAAGTCAATGAATTCGCTGCTTGCATTGAACATACTGATTTCAAACCTTTTCCTGAAATATATTGGCATCTACTAAGCTATATTGCCCGAGTAGATGCTGGTAAACACAAACAATGGCTTGAGCAATACTGGACAGAAAATCCAAAGATGGCTTTGGCATTGAAAAGTTATTTTGTAAAAATAAAAAATAATTGACCCGTTTTTAATTTTTTCCTCGGTGGTTCTGACATAACGAATCTAAAGAGGAAATATCATGAAACATAAATTATTAATTTTAACCGCAGCATTGGCTTCACAAGTACATGCTGAAGACAATCAAATCCAAGGCGCACCTTTCTTAACTGTTGGTAATGGTGGAACTTGTGACTACAGCAGTATCCAAGCTGCCATAGACAGTACGCTAAGTAATGTCATTCGCATAGCAAGTGATAAAGTTTATAACGAAAATATCACCATTGATGACAGGAATATGGTGCTGACTGGTGGGTATGCTGATTGTTCAGGCGCCAATAATAACATCACAGATTTATCATCAGCCGTCATAGATGGTGGTGGTAGCGGTGCTGTGGTTTCGGTTTCAGGCAACAGCGAAGAAAGAAGTGTTGATATTCGTAATTTACTTATTGGAAATGGCACTTCAGGCCTGATGTCCACTGCCGATGTTCAATTGAATGTTGAAAATGTCACTTTAATAAACAATGATAATGTAGGTGCTTTTATTTTTGGTGGTGACAATAATGTTTCTTTTGTAGATGTGGTTGTTAGTTCCAATGATGGTTCTGGAATTATTTGTGCGGGCCAAGAAAATATTTTAAATATCCAAGGAGAAAGCTTAATTTCAGATAATGACACTTCGAATTCAGGTGGTGGTCTTTTGATAACAGGGGGTTGTAAAGCTAACTTATTCGCACCTGTAAAAGTTAAGGACAACAGCTCAGTTGGAGATGGTGGAGGCATAAAAGTTGCAGATGGTTCTATTGTTAACCTGAATGGCATTGAAATTTTAGGGAATGAAGCAGGCAGTGATGGTAATGGATCTGGAAGTGGTGGCGGTGTTAGTGTTTCAGGCGAATTTTCTATTGTAAATGCTGTGAACTCAAAGTTCAGAGATAACAAGGGTCATACTGGTGGAGCCGTTGAAGCATTTGATCAAGGCCAATTCACAAGTTATGCAGCCAATACATTGGCAAATCCGTGCCATACACCAGGCAGTTGTACCGACTACCGTGGCAACACTGCAGGCAATTTAGGCGGTGTTTTTGCGGCTACTCAAAATGGAAAAATAACTGTACTGCATGCAAACATCAAACATAACGGTCTTCTAGGTGACAATGGTTTGATTGGATTTGCTTCACTGGATGGCGTCTTAAAAATAGAAGGCAGCATGATTGTCAAGAATGGAACTGACAGCTTTCCGGGAATCAATTTATTTTATATTAATGGCGGTGTTAACCAGGCATCAGCCATTTCATTGAATCATGTAACCATTGCCAGTAATGAAATAACAGAGTCGGTTGTTCATAACAGTGGCGGGATATTTGCAATGAATTCTTCGATAGTTCAAGAAAGTGTAGATGTGTCAAAAACTACCAATGCGGCATCGCATGATTTTGAATGTGTAATAGCACATGAAACCAGTTCATTTTCAGCCGGTGGTACTGTCACAATTGATGATCCGGAATTTATCAATCCGCTAACAAATGACTTTCACATCAAGCCAACATCACCAGCGATTGATTACTGTTATGCTGCCGAACCTTTAACTGTTGAACTGGGATATGACATGGACTTTGAGGGCCGTAACTATGATGACCCGAATGTAACGAACTTACATGGTACGTATGACATCGGCGCAGACGAGTACCGTTGGGATAATGATTTGATATTCATGAATGGTTTTGAACAAAACTGATTGTTTTAGGAAAAATAAAGCAATTAATGGGGTGATTGGCCGGCTTATTAAGCCGGCCTTTTTTATTATGGTTCTACATTTGACTTGGTGCTTGTGTCATGAAATTTTAATTTCCAGAACTTGATGGTAATTGGCACTGAAATATTTAGCAAAAAAGCCGTAATCATCAAAGTATAAAAAACCTCGAGGGTGAAGATTTGGTACTGGATAAAAGCAATGTTCATTACCACAAAAGCCAGCTCTGCCCGACCCAGCATCCCAAAACCTATCATCCAGCTGTCTGGCCATGAAAAATTACCTGTATATTTGGCGGACAAGCCTGCGGATAAAATTTGACCAGTAAACAGGCAAGCAAATAATAAAACGGCCTCTGGTATGACATTGATTAATAAATCCATGTCAAAGACTAAATGGGTGCCCATGGTGACAAAAAACACAGGACCAATCCAAGTGAAAGCGACGTTATCAATGATTTCACGGGCGTTTTTATAATAGTCTTTTTTATGTTCTTGGTGAAAGTCAAAATATTCACTTCGTATAACCAAACCAGCCATATAAGCCCCAATGGCTGGGTGAAAACCGAACTCATGGGCGAGTAATCCGACAGATACAGCAATTAACAAAAGTGACAATATGACATATTCTCCTTGTGCCATAGACAGCAAACCACGCAGGTTAATTTGTCCAATCAGTGGCACCTTTTTTACCCAACCTGTACTGGTCGGAAACAACCACTTACCTATGATGACCACAATCATAAAAAACAGAATGGCTTTGCCCAGGATGAAGCCAATACCTGTGACGCTGAAATTGCTTTCCCCTGCCGCTATAGGAACTAAAATGGCCACCAATGCCAAAGAGGCAATGTCATCTAAGACTGCTGAAGTCATGATGCCGGTTGCGGCGGGTGTGGTATTCAATCCTTCAGATTTCAGTGAGACCATGGTCAAGGACACAGCCGTTGCTGTCATCGCCAGTCCGCACAGCAGTGATATGTTCGGATCATGCCAATACATCCATGACAATAAATAAGCAATACAGAAAGGAATCAATGCACCAAAAAAAGCAATGCCCCAAGAGCGCTTGATGCTCTTGATGAACTTGTGCATGTTTTCTTCAAAGCCAAGGGCAAACATGATGATAATGATGCCAAGTTCTGACAGGTCTTTTATAAATTCTGGTAATTCTTTAGGAAGCAATCCCACATTAACTAAGAATGTACCAAAGAATAAAAACCACAAAACCGGCGTTAATCTGGTGACTTGTGCCAAAATAGCCGCAAAAAACACGCTGACCCAAATAATAGACAGCAACATCAAATCATGCATAGTTTTTAATTCCTATAGTTGAAGACACTGGTTTATTTGTATAAACCAATAACTGATAGTATATGACATCAGTCAGAGAGCATGGTCGACTCAATCATAAAAATTTAAAGGCTTTCTAGTCAGCTTGGTCATTTACATTTTTTAAATGCTTATCAATTTCTTGTTTACTTAAAAAGCTGGCTTCAAATGAATTGATGATGAGCTGTTTGACTTCAGTGTCAGATAAGCCTACGGCTTGTTTCAACTGCCTAAAATTATCATTGATGTAGCCACCAAAATAAGCCGGGTCATCTGAGTTGATGGTGGCTTTTAGGTCTTTAGCCAACATGGCTTTTATGGGGTGATTTTTTAATTCGTCCACCACGCACAGTTTTAAATTAGACAAAGGGCAAACGGTCAGGGCCAAGCCTTTGTCGACAATAGTCTGAACCAGTTTTTCATCGTCCAAACAACGGTTGCCATGATCAATGCGATCAACTTCAAGTAAATCAATGGCTTGCCAAATGTATTCAGCCGGACCTTCTTCTCCGGCATGTGCGACAATTTTGAATCCATCTTTCTTGGCTTGTTGAAACAAGCGTTGGTATTTTTCAGGTGGGTGACCCACTTCTGATGAGTCTAAGCCGACACCAATAATTTTGTCTTTGTGGCGTAAAATGTCTGGGTAAATATCAAAGCCAGCCTGTTCTGGTAGATGGCGCAAAAAGCAGGCAATGATGCGAAATGTGATGCCCAATTGCGCTTCGCCGTCTTTGAAAGCACGGTAGAAACCATTGATTACGGTATCGAATGTAATGCCACGGTCAGTATGTGACTGTGGGTCGAAGAATATTTCTGTGTGAACGATGTGATCTTCTTTGGCTTTAAGCAAATAAGCCCATGCCAAGTCATAAAAATCTTGCTCGTTTAGTAAAACCGCACAACCTTGGTAATAAATATCTAAAAAATCTTGCAGGTTGTTAAAATCGTATTTGGCTTTTAACGCCTCAACTGAATCATAAGGCAGTGCAATGCCATTGCGTTCAGCAATGTTAAACATCAACTCAGGCTCAAAACTGCCTTCTATGTGCATGTGAAGTTCAGCTTTAGGTAAGGTGGCATAGGACATGTTATTTTCCTTTTGTCTCATTGGCATTGAGTTGAAGTTGATGTGATATGGCGGCTTTCATGATGTGGTAAGTCATGTTCTGTTCCAGAACACCGCGAACCAATTGACTGCCAGCACCAGTGGCGTAAATGATGACATCTTCACCTGAGTGTGTTTCAGAGTATAGGGGAACCGTGGCTGCTTGCTTATACTCTTTGTGCTCTGTATCAACATGAGTTAAGTCGGGCCGTTCGTCACCATTGACATAACCTGGTCCATTGGCGTAGCTTAAAGTGGTCATGGGTTTGCCTTGGGCATCTTTTTGCAAAGTTTTGCTGGGATTGCCTTGGTCATCAGGAACCACAATTTTTCCTAATATGGGATTTCCCTTTTGGGCATAGCCACTCATAGACATGGTGTGCGCATGGTCTGCAGTCACCATAATCAAGGTTTCATTCAAATCCACCATGGATAACGCATTTTCAATCGCACTTGAAAAAGCAACCGTGTCATGTAACGCTTTTTTGGCGTAACCCGCATGGTGACCGTGGTCAATTCGACCACCTTCAACCATCAAGAAAAATGGTTTGTCGTCTTTTTGTAAAATTTGTAAAGCTTTGGCAGTCATTTCTTTTAAAGCAGGCTCACCGGCTACATCATTTTTACGGTCAATTTCATACTGCATGTGGCTGGGTTCAAATAAACCCAGTAAATGATCTGTTTTTGAAACATCTAAGGCATCAAATTGTTTTTGATTCCATACATAGGCAGCATGGTCATGCTTTTTAAGCCATTGTGAGGTTAAATCTCTCTGATCCTTGCGCTCACCTTTTGCAAGTAAGAGGTATTCTGGATCGGCTTTTTTAGTGCCAATGAAGTTTTTACGACCACCGCCCATGGCCACTTCAAGACCATCGCCATGCGGGTAATCAATCAACTGTAAGGCTATGTCTTTACAGTCTTTGCGGTATTTTTTTGGGATGTCACTGTCAGCTTCCCAGCCACGTTTTTCTGAATTGGCATAAGTGGCCGCAGGAGTGGCATGAGTTAAACGCGCGGTGGTCACAATGCCTGTTCTAAAACCAGCCAGTTCCGCCTCAGTGAGTAATGAAGTGGTGTGGTGTGCTTTCGGGCCGCATTCGCCAATTTGCACACGTTCATCGACACTGATGGCCCCGGCTTTGGTTTTGATGCCAGTGATCATCGCACTCATGGTGCCGGCAGAATCTGGGGTTTGTAAGTTGGTGTTATAGGTTTTAGATAAAGCCGTGTATGGAAATTTTTCAAAACTGAGTAAATTCTCTTCACCATCTTCACCCTTTTGTTGGCCTTGATAAATGCGGCTGGCGGTTATGGTGGCTAAACTCATACCATCACCAACGAAAAAGATGATGTTTTTCGCTTGCTTTGGAAAGTCCGCTTGTGCTTGAAGTGCTTTGATCTTTTCTTGGCCTTGTCTATACCACTGATTATCTGTGTGAACAGTGTTGTTTTCAGAAGCTATTGAGATACCTGTTGATAGTAGGCAGAGTAATACCAGGTGCTTCATAATAGGTTTGATGCAAAGTGATAAATATTTAATAAAGCCAGGGCGATCATAATCAACCATGTGATAAGCGTGCCGTAAAAACGACCAAAGCTTTTACCCTTTTTGTTCGCCAAACCCAAAGGGTGAACAATCCGAGCGAAAACCAGTAAAGCACCAAAGGCGTGCAAAAGGTATATGGAGCCGCCATTGATTTCATAAATGGCAAAGAGGATCAATGTGATGGGCACATATTCTGTGGCATTGGCTTGAGCGCGGATATGGCGGATGCCAGTTTGGCTGCCGCCATCACCTAAGTCAACACCGTCTGTGCGACGAAATACGACCACATTGTAGGCCAGCCAAAGCAAGATTAAAGCCAAAATTGAAGCATATAAAGCAGTGATGTGTAACATGATTAAACCTCTTTGTTCAGTTGTGTGATGGTGTTTTTAACACTGTATTTGTTGTTCTCAAAAGCAATTTCAGCCACAGAAAAATCTGGGTCGTGGGTGAAAAATAAACTGTGTCCGGCTTCTAAGTGTCGCTTTAAAAACAATGATTTTTCATCGATTAACTGCTCAGGAAAACGGTCATAACCCATAGAAATCGGTACATGAATCCAAGCCGAACCTGGAATCAAATCAGTAGCAAAAACCAAGTCAGCAACGATGCTGTGCATCAAGCCAATGGTGTGGCCTTCACTGAATTCAAACTTCACAGCGTCACCCAGCAGTTCATGGTGGTCCGCATCAACCAAATGCAATCGACCGGATTGTTCTAATAAATCATTCAGTACAGGAATAAAAGAAGCTCGGTCTCTCGGATGTGGATGGGTAGCGCGTTGCCAATGTGTTTTGCCCACCAAGTATTCCGCATTAGGAAAGGCCAGTTGAGGTGCAACGCCTTCCTGCCATGAAGTCAACAATCCACCGGCATGATCAAAGTGTAAATGGCTCAACACCACCACATCGATGTCTTCGGGTGCAAAGCCCAAATCCTTCAAAGAGTCCAATAAAACATGGCCTTGTTGATAAACGCCAAAGCGTTGTTTCATTTTGGGTTCAAAGAAATCGCCAACACCGGTTTCAAACAGCACATTTTTGCCGTTCAAGCCTGTGACCAATAAGCCACGACAGGCCAGTTCCATGCGGTTGTGTTCATCGACTTCAACCCAACGTGACCACAAAGCTTTGGGTGCATTACCAAACATCGCGCCGGCATCGAGTTTTTGTCGGTTGCCTTCAATTGAATAGATTTTCATCAGCTGATTATACGAAATTTACAGGGTGAAAATATAGCAATTTGATAGTGGATTTATTGATAAAGACAATAGGGTATGGTGTTATATGATTTGTATAATAATAAAATAAGGCCCTTCAGCACAAGAGCTGAAGGGCCTAGTTTATTGAAGTGATTATATCAGTTTACAGGTTCACAGAATGGTGAGCCATCAAAGCCATTGCTGAAGATATAATCTCCACTTATGGTGTAGTCACAGTCTAGTTCTACTGTAATTACATCATCTCCAGAAATACTGCCACTTTCTTGTGAAAGTGTACATTCTTGAATGGGTGACTGTGGTTGTGAAAATACAGTAACTGAGTAAGCTGATAGATCATCTAATGGCGTATTGAAAGCGAATGGGCCATTACAAGTTATGATTTTATTATCTTGCATGTTGTTTTGCAGTATCACCATGCTGTTTTTCAATAATCCAGATACAGTTCCTCCAACAAAATAAGTGTTGGTTACACACTCGACTGTTAACAACAAGTCATTGTTGATATTGCCTGTTGGGTCAGTAACATTACAGGTTTGGTTGGGTGATGTGGGCTGTGTTAATACAGACACATTGTAAGAAGTACCTTCATCCATCGCGGTAGCAAAAGTACTTGAGCCATTGCTCATGACTGTAAGGTCATCGCCACTGTTGTTTTGAAATACAACTGAATTACCAGCGGCTAATCCAGTTACATTAACGCCAATATCATACTGTGTCGTACAAGCCACGGCCAATTCCACATTGCCACCGGCCAGATTACCCATTGGTCCAGTGACCACACAGGTTTGGTTAGGTGAAGTAGGTTGTGTTAAGACAGAAACATTGTATGCAGAGCCATCATCTAAAGCGGTAGCAAAAGTGCTGACGCCATTGGCATTGACATTCAAGTCATCACC